>NZ_JADOGI010000075.1 GCF_015645445.1 Nonomuraea cypriaca
GGGGACACCAGGGCCCATACCGGCGCGCCCCGCCGGGCTTCCGGCATGCTCGTCAACCCTGACGGCGCCCTAAACCATGATCAACCAGAGGCGGAACAGACCCACTCAAGATCGTGAAAGATTGAGGTTGGCCCTCTGGAGGGCGCATACTGCTCCAATGAGGCCAAAACGAGCCGCGGCCCGGCAGCGCTTGCCTGGAAGCCCGTTCAACGTTCCCGAGGTACCCGCGCCGCCCGTCGAAAACTTCGCGTTGCAGGACAGGGTCAGTCATGACAAGTACGGCCTCGGCTCGGTCATCGGCGTCGAGGAAGGTGTCGCCGTCCTCGTCGATTTCGGTGCCGAGACCCACCGCATCACCGCACCGTACGCCAAGCTGTTCAAACTCTGACCACCACTCATGATCGGCCGCTCCCCCGGGCACGCCCGCGTGCCCGGGGACAGCGGTGGGAGGTGGTCCGCGGCCCGCCGAGGGGTCGCGCGAGGGGTGTCAGGCGGGCACGATGTTCTCGGCCTGGGGGCCCTTCTGCCCCTGCGTCACTTCGAAGCTCACCTTCTGGCCTTCCCGCAGCTCGCGGTAGCCTTCGGCCGCGATGTTGGAGTAGTGGGCGAAGACGTCGGGGCCGCCGCCGTCCTGCGCGATGAAGCCGAAGCCCTTTTCCGAGTTGAACCACTTGACGGTACCGGTCGCCATGTCGATCCCTTTCGATCCGGCGCAGAGCGGGAACCCGAACGTCACGGGCTCCCCCGTCGCCGTTATGGCCCATCCGGCAACGACCGGTGAAACAGAAATGCGCCCGGGGCCGCAGCCGTCAGGCGCACAGAGTTCATGGGTCCAGAACCGCAACGCCATCAAGCTAGCACGCGGCGGCCTCCGTGTGGCCTCCCCGAGGCAGCCGCTGAGGCCGCCGTCGGCGGCAGTTATACCGAGGACCTTTTGTATGTCCGTTTTGGGAGCGCAGACCAGCCTCCGGCCACCGCACGACGCGCCAGGGAGGTGTGCTAGCCTTTCAAGCGTTGCAGTTGTGGTACCCATAAAAGACTTTGTGCGCGCCTGACAGAGTTTGCTCTTCAGGCGCGTTTATGTTTTGCCGGTCATCTCCGGATGGGCTCATCGCGGCGACACGGATTCGCAAGGGTGCGGACTCGTATTTCTGCACACATTTGAAGGAGATAGACATGGCAACTGGCACCGTGAAGTGGTTCAACTCGGAAAAGGGCTTCGGCTTCATCGCGCAGGACGGCGGCGGCGCCGACGTCTTCGCCCACTACTCCAACATCGTCGCCAACGGCGGCTACCGTGAGCTGACCGAGGGTCAGAAGGTGTCCTTCGACGTCGTCCAGGGCCAGAAGGGCCCGCAGGCGGAGAACATCGTCGCCGCCTGACCCGGCGCAGATCGTGATTCGGGCCCGCACCCACACAGGGTGCGGGCCCGTTTCTTCGCCGGGGGTCAGCCGATGCGCAGCGGCAGCGTACGCGGCCCGCGGACCTGCCCGGGAGCCCAGGTCACCGCTGCCGGATCAGCGAGGCCGAACCTCGGGATCCGCTCCAGCCAGACCTCCAGGGCGACCCGCAACTCCATGCGCGCCAGGTGCGAGCCCACGCAGCGGTGGATCCCCAGCCCGAACGCGACGTGCCGGTTGACCTCGCGATCGATGACGACCTCGGCCGCCCGGTCGAACTGCGCCGGATCGCGGTTGGCCGCGGGAAACGACAGCAGCACCCAGTCGTCGGCCTTCATGTCGACGCCGTTCCAGCGCATGTCCTCCTTCACCAGCCGGGCCATCGTCACCGGCGCGTAGACCCGCAGGAGCTCCTCCATCGCGGCCGGCAGCAGCCCAGGCTCGGCGACCAGGCGCTCGCGGTCGGCCGGCGTCCTGGCCAGGTGCCACAGCGACGCGCCGATCGCGCTCCACGTCGTGTCGATGCCGGCGATGAGCAGCAGGGCGATCGTCCCGGCCACGTGCGAGGGCTCGAGCTTGCGGCCGTAGAGCTCGGCGTTGATGAGGTAGGTCGTCAGGTCGTCACGCGGATCGTCCACGTGGTCGCGGATCTGGACGAGCAGGTAGTCGAACAGCTTCTCCACCCGCTCGACGCGTTCGTCCGGCGGCAGGTTGACACCTTCGAGCACGCTCTCGATGAACACCCGGAACCGCGGCCCGTCCTCGGGCGGGAAGCCGAGCATGTCGGCGATGACCCGCATCGGGATGTGCTGGGCGTAGTCACGGGCGGCGTCGACGACGTCCTGCCCCTCCATCGTGTCGATGAGCTGGTGGCAGAACGCGCGGGTCGCCGCCTCCCGCCTGACGACCGCGCTCTTGGTGAAGGCGGGCAGCAGCAGCTTGCGCGCGTCGTGGTGGAACGGCGGGTCGGAGGAGATCGGCGGCGAGCCGCCCATCGGGGCGAGCTCGCGGGGCGGCCTGAAGTTGCTCATGATGATCGACCGCGAGGAGAAGCGCTCGGTGTCGTACGCGATGGCCGCGACGTCCTCGTAACGGGTGGGCAGCCAGCCGCCGCCGAACCGCTCGGTGCGTGCGATCGGACAGCGCTGCCGCAACTCATCCTGAATGGGGTACGGGTCGGCCGCCCACTCGGGTTCGTGATGGGAGAAGTCGGTCGCCCAGTCGGAGACCGGGCCGGTGATGATCTCGTTACGCGTGCCGAGGGGCCGGTCCTCTCGCTGCGATTCCTGAGACTCCGGGTCGAAGCGATCGTCAACGGTCATCTCACGCCTCCTCGCTCATGTCGATCGCTCGTTCGGGGCAGTTGGACGCGGCCAGGCGTGCCGCCCGCTCCTCCCCCGGCGGCACGACGCCGTCGCGGACGACCTGCCCGTAACCCTCGTCGTCCTCGGTGAACAGGCCAGGGGTCAGGTCGTAGCAGCGGCCGTGACCTTGGCAGCGTTCGGGATCGATGCGTACTTTCACTGCGTGGTGCTCCGCTCTGGTGATGACGTCGGTGGGGCGAGGGCGCCCACGACGCGGGTGAGCAACGCCGACCACTGCGCCTCGTCGACGGCGTGCAGCCGCGGCGTGACGAGCGCGCTGCCCGTGGCGAGCAGCAGGCAGAAGTGGGCCAGCGCGGCCGGGGACAGCGCGGGGTCCAGCTCGCCGTCGCGCTGGGCCACGCGTACGAGCTCGGCGATCCAGTCGGCGCGCTCGCCCAAGTAGTCGCGCGTCGGGCCGGCGACGTCCTCGTCGCGGCGGGCGGCGACCAGCGCCTCGACGATCAGGTAACCCGGCGCGTCACGACGGCGCGGCAGCCAGCGGCCGAGAAGCAGGAGCGTCTCGGTGACCGACCGGTCCGGGTCGGCGGCGAGCAGTCCGGCCAGCAGCCGCCGCCCGTGCGCGCGCAGCGCCGCCACGAGCAGGTCCGCCTTCGAGCCGAAGTGCGTGTAGAGGGCTCCGTTGCTCACCCCCGCGGCGGCGGCGATGTCGGCGACGCGCGTGCCGTCGTAGCCGCGCTCGGCGAACACGTCGGCGGCCGCCCTCAGCAGCCGCTCACGGGTCTCGGCGGCGGTGACGCCCGCGATACGCCCCATGCACGAATTAAAAGTTCGTTCATTTCATTCGTCAACTATGACAAGGAACGTGGCGCGTTTGTCTGGCGCCGCTCAAGTTGATAGTTCGGCACGGTTCTTGATAGTTGGCCTGATAGTGAGAGCTCAAGATGACAGTTGGCCTCCCTCGGCGTCTGGCACTGGTGGTTGAGCCGCAGCCCGGTGAATCGTTCGCTTCGTGGGTTGATCGGATGGCGGTGCGTAACGGGTGTCCGCTGTGGATGATGGCCGAGGCGTTGGGGCTGGATGTACGTGCGTCAGGTGAGGTCCGTTCGCTGGCGTACGGCGTTGTTGTGACGCCGGAGACTTGCAGGGCGATCTGGGCTGCCACAGGCGTGAGTGCCGAGGTCGTGCGTGGGATGCACCTGGAGGTGTTCGACGGCTCGGCTGTGGAGCTGGCAGGTGTCCGCGTGGGGGATAAGGACTCAGTCCGCCTGGCAGAGGGCCGTGAGTGGGTGCAGTTCTTCGGCAGCCGGGCATGCCCGAGGTGCTTGGCGGCTTCGGGCGGAGCGTGGCCGGTCTGGTGGAAGCTGGGCTGGGCCATGGTTTGTCCCGAGCATCGGATGCTGCTGGTGGATCTCTGCCCGAAGTGCCGCGTTTCCCTGCGACGGGGGCCAGCCGGCCAGCCGGCACGTCTGTCTCGCTCACGGATGCCGGCACCGTTGCAATGCGGCGCGCTCCTCAGCGGGGCCATATGCGATCAGCCGATCCCACAGATCAGTACGAGGGCGGTGAGTGGCGAACTCGCTGATCAGCAACAACTCGTACTGGAGGTGGCGATGCGCCGCCAGCCCGCGCTGTTCGCGGGCCAGGTGGTGAGTGCCGGTCAGTGGTTCGCGGCCTTGAAAGCGACGGCGATGCTGGTCCGGCTGGGGGTGCCGGAGGTTCTCCCCCTGTTGGATGCGACTGCGGATGGCCTGGGCGCGCTGGCCGCAGAGGCCGCTGCTGGGCGCCGGCGGAACCGGGCGGGGCCAGCGGGCCGTTTCGGAATGGCTCCGCGGACGGCGTTGGTGGCCGCGGGACTCCTGGCGGTGGCCTTGAAGGTGGCAGCGGCGGAAGGGGAGTCGGCGTTGGTGGCCCGGTTGATGCCACTGGCTGGCGCCGCGCGGATTCGGTGGAAGGAGCGGCGGCCAGATCCGTTGACGCGGATGGATCTGCCAGCGGTTTTCACAGCAGCCCTGGAGGCCGTGCTCGGTGGGCAAGCTCGCCGGTTGTGAGCGAGGCAAGCGTGGTGGCTCGATGGTTGTGAGCCTGACGGGCTTGGCTTCAGGTGCTTAGGCCGGGAAAGTGATGACGAAGTCGACCACGGAGCGCTACCGTGACCTTCGTCACACGGTTCTGCTCGGCGTGCCGACGCTCTGCATGGAGGCGAGCAGCCGCTTCTTACGGTCTCGGGAGGCGCGTTGAAGGCTGCCGACCTTCAGTTACGCAGCGTCCAGGTGCGCTTTCTGCATCCGGATGGGCAGGAAGAGCGGTGCTCGTTGGAAGCTGCCGCCTGGGTGGCGTTCGAGAACTGCGGCGCGATCCGGCGGATCCCGCATCGGGCTGATCAGGCGCACACACCGAGTACGCACTGGTCGTCCACGACGAATCGGATGATCGAGTGCGAGTCGTATCTGGAGAGCGTCTGGATGACGATGCTGGACTTCGATCCCGAGGTGACCGGGTTCTCCGGCCAGCCGATGCAGCTGTCCGGCGTGGATGATCGCGGCGCGTGGAAGGCCACGCCGGACCTGTTCGTTCGCCGGGTGGACGGCTCGGCGACGGTGATGGAGGTCAAGAACCCCGGCCGGTTGAACGACCCGAAGGTGAGATTGACCGCTGAGCGGGTCGCGGCCTGCTGCGCGGTGGCGGGCTGGGGCTATGAGCTGGTCGGCGAGCCGCCTGGGCGGCAGCGCACGATCAACGTGCTGGCGTTGGCGGGCTATCGCCGCGAGATGGTGGGGGTGAGCGACTACCGCGCGCAGTTGCTGTCGCTGGCCGGCGAGCCGGTGCCGCTGGGGCAGCTGGTCAGCTTCGCCGCCGAACCGCTGGTGGCTCGCGCGGTCGTGCTGCATCTGTGCTGGACCGGCGAACTGGCGGTGGACCTGACCCGCCCGCTGGAGGACACCAGCTTGGTTCGGGCAGCGGTGCACAGTGATGCTGGGGCACGGCAGTGAGCGAAGACGTCGAGGCGGCCGGTCGGCGACTGGTGATGGGCACGTGGGTGTGTTTCAACGACGAACGCCACCAGGTGGTCGGTCACGGTGGCGGCCAGGTTCACCTACGGTCGGCCGCCGGGGAGTGGACAACCATCTACATCGCGGCCTTGGCGGCGGCGCCTGGTTTTCGGCTGGTGAGCGAAAGTTCCGTCGAGCTGCTCTCGCCCGACGTCGATACCGGGGCGCTGCTGGACGCTCTGTCTGACGACAAGGCGGCAGCGGTGCGGGACCTCGAAGCGCATCTGAACGAGATGTGGAAGGGCTACCGAAGCGGCGAGTCGGAACGGGCGGAACCGGGGGAGCCACGCCCGCCTTACGATCCGGTCCTGGTGCCGAACTTGAGTGATCGTTTAGAGACTAAGGCGGCTGAGCTGGGAGTGAGTTCGGCCACGATGTGGCGCAAACTGCGACGTTATCGCGCCGCGCGGCGCGAAGGGCTGGTCGACGGGCGCGGCCCCGAGGTTGGCAATCCGCTGGCACGCGCTGATCAGCGCGTGCTGGATGCGATCCTCGCCCAGCATCGGGTCGGGGAACGGGAAGACTCCACCGGCGGCCTGAATCGGTTCTATCGGCGGCTGCAGGATCGGCTGGATCATGAGCACGGGCCGGGCGTGGTGAAGCTGCCCTCGGGTTCGACCATCGCCCGCTATGTCGAGGTGCTGCTGCCGGGTCAGTACACCTTCGGCCGGGCGCCGTCGCGGCGCAGCGCGGCGGCGCGGCCGCAGCGTTCCTACCGGCCGGATGAGGCGGTGCGGCCGGGGCAGGTGGTGATGATCGACGCCACCCCGCTGGACGTGATCGCCTACGACCCGATCGGCGACGTCACCCACAAGGTGCATCTGGTGCTGGCGATCGATGTTGCGACCCGGACGCTGCTGGCCTGGCGGATGACGGTCGGCGACACCCGGGCGGTCGACGTGGTGATGCTGCTCAACGACGCGGTCACCCCGGAGCCGATGCGGCCAGGCTGGAAGCAGGCGCTGGCCTACCGGATGCTGCGCCTGCCCATCACCCGCGAGGTCGACATGGAGGAGCGGCTGGAGCTGGCCGCGGCCCGGCCGGTGATCTGGCCGGAGACGATCCTGGTCGACCACGCCAAGGTCAACCTGTCCGACGCGCTGCGCGAGGCCTGTCTGGATCTGGGCATCAACCTGGGGCTGGCTCGCAAGGCCAACCCCACCGACAAGGCCAATATCGAACGCGCCTTCGGCACGATCCGTGAAGATTTCGCCAAGCATGTCGCCGGCTACAAGGGTTCGGACACCGCCAGTCGGGGCCGGTTGGTGGAGCACGCCGCCCGGTGGAGCCTGGAAGATTTGGAGGAGTTCTTCGCCGAGTACGTGGTGGCCATCTATCAGCGGCGGGTGCATTCCGGGCTCATCATTCCGGGCTTTCCCGAGCTGGAGATGTCGCCGAACCGGGCCTACAGCCTGATGGTGGCCCGCTACGGCTACATCATCTGCCCACCGAGATCGCATCACTACTGCAAGCGGCTGCCGATCGAATACCGGACGATCCGCCCGGAGGGGATGCAGCTCGACTACCTCATCTACGACGATCCGATCCTGGACAGCTACCGGCGGGCGATCTCGCCCGTCCCGGGCAAGGGCCGGAAGTGGCCGATCCGTTATAACCCGGGCGACCCCAGCCGGGTGTTCATCTTCCTCGAAAATGCCTGGCAGGTGCTGTTCTGGACACATCTGCCGGACCCGGCCATCCCGTTCACCGCGCGGATGGTCGAAGAAGCCCGCAAACTGCTGCGCGACGGCGGGCTACGGGAGCCGAGCCAGCAGGAGATCGCCGAGGCCCTGGTGGATCTGCAGCGCCGGATGGACGCCCCGGAGTCGGCGACCGCGCGCACCCGCCGCGAGCTGGTGCGGGCCAGGGAGGACGCGCGCGCCATCAAGCGTGATCAAGCTCGCGCCCAGTTCGGTGACCAGGAGGAGCCGCCTCCGGCACTGACCCTGGTCCCGCCCGCCCAGGCAGAAGACCCGGACGATGCGGGGGACGCGGTCGTGGTGGACCTGAGCGAGCTGGAGGAGTTCGAGATCTGGGATCCCGGCGCACCCCCGCGAGGTTCTGACAGCGCATGAACAACACGGCATGAGCAAGCGTGTCGCGCAGCCGCGCACCAAGGAGCAGTGGCGCGAGCTCTGCGCTCGCCAGGCGCCGCCGCGGCCGGAACTGGTCAGTCGCAGCGAGTACGGCAACTGGCCCGACGAACGCCGGGGCCCGTTCGATGAGCAGCGCCGGCGCTGCAACGCCAACCCGCCGTTCCTCAAGCATCCGCAGATCCTGCAGGTGCTGGCGGTGCTGAAGCCGAAACTGACCCAGGGGCAATACAGCGAGGACGGCACCTACCACAGTGCGATCATCAACGGGCCCGGGCACTGCGGGAAGACGTCGCTGCTGAAGATGATCGGCAAGGAATATGAGCTGGCCTGGCGTGAGCGCCACCCCGGCTGGGCGCCCCCGCCGGGGATCTCCGCCTCGGAGTTTCGCGGCGACTTCTTCGGCGACCGGGTGCCGGTCATCTACGTCAGCGTCAGCACCGGCGCCACCGCCGGCATGCTCTCCCAGGCCGTCGGCAAGTTCCTGCACGTCCCAAACCCCGGCCGGGCGGCGAACAAGTGGACGCTGACCGATCCGGTGCTGGATGCGATGGAGGCCTGCGGCGCCGAGCTGCTCCTGCTGGATGACCTGCACATGCTGGACAAGTTCCGCGACGAGGGCCAGGAAATGAACGACCACATCAAGAACCTGGCCAACCACGCCGCCGTCACCATCGTCGGCGCCGGGATCCTGCTGGAGCAGGGCAACCTGTTCAGCGACGGGGCCCCGCCCCGCACCCGTCCGGGCAAGGCCGGCACCGCCCCCGGCGCGCGTGAGCGCGGCCGGGCCGGGCAGTTCGGCTCCCGCTTCGCCGATCTGCAGCACCTGGCGCCCTTCCCGATCGCCACCGCGGCGCAGCAGCGCACCTGGATGTCGCTGGTGCGTCACTTCGAGAGCAATCTGATCCTGCTGGATCACCCGCAGGGCTCCCTCACCCTGAAGCACTGGCGCTATCTGCATGAACGCACCTCCGGCTACATCGGCGGGCTGACCATGCTGTTCAAAGACGCCGCCCACCTGGCGATGGACTCAGGTGTCGAAGCGCTCACCCTGGACGTCATGAACCGGGTGGTGCTGGGCCACGACGACGAGGTCGACTACGCCAAGACCAAAGCCCGCCGTCAGACCGCCGCCAAGCGCCGGGCCAAAAGCGCCCCGCCCCCGCCCAGCCAGGAGACGGGCACCGGATGATCCCGCGCTACACCGCTGAGCTGGCCGAGCCGCCGCGGCCGCTGCTGCGCCGGTTGGGCCTGGTGCCGCCGCCGGCCGACGGCGAGGCGTTCCACTCCTGGTTCTTCCGCCTGGTCGAGGCCCATCACAGCCACCGCGACACGATGACGTCCCTGCTCGGTCTGCCCTCCTACACGCCCCAGCGCTACACCCTGGGCGAGGACTTCTTCACCATCCACGATGGCGAGTACGTCTTCGAGAACCTGCGCGACGCCACCGGCCTGCGCGCCCGCGCCATGACCGCCATGCTGCTGCCCGGCCAGGGCGGCCGCTACATCACCCACAGCTGGACCGGCATCACCACCGCGCGCCCCTGGCCCTGGCGCATCGAAACCGCGGCCGTCTGCCCCCGCTGCCTGGCAGGGCCCGACCCGATCTGGCCCATCGCCTGGCAACTGCTGCCCACGGTGGTCTGCCCTCTTCACCGCGTCTATCTGGTCGGCTGGTGCCCGAGCTGCCACACCCGGATCAGCGTCGGCGACACACCCCGCTACCGGCGCGAATGCAACGGCCCCTTCGGCCCGCAAGGACGCATCGTCGGTGCCCGCAACTGCCGCCAGGTGCTGGCGCAGCTGCCCGGCCACAAGCTCGGCGACGAGCGTCTCCTCACCATCCAGCACGACCTTCGCGCCCGCCTCCATCGCCCGCGGGATGGTCCATTCGAGCTCACCAAGGATTTCTGGGAACTCTACGAAGTGCTCTTTCGCCTGGCCATCTATCTGGGCACCCCGGAGATGCTGCCCACCGGAACCGACGCCCACCTGTGGTGGACCTTCCACGAGTTCTGCCACCTACGCGACCAGCTCGCCCTCAGCGCCGGATACTCCGCCCGGGAGCGCTGCCGCGAACTGACCTTCTACCAGCCAGGACCTCTGCTGACCGCCGCCGGGATGCTCATCGTTGATGAGATCTGCCTGGGCGGCACGCTTCTGGACGGGTTGCGCTGCTTCATGGACCAACGCCGTTACGACCCCTGGGCCGGCACCCTTTGGCACGAATTCTGTGAACAGCGCAACAATGTCGCTCTGACCGACCGCATGCTCGGCCACCTCCACATCAACGTGCTTGACGCCGGCCCACTCAAACCCCTCCAACTCTGGGAACCGGGCGCACCCCACCACCTGCACCCACCCGAAACCGTCGACGACCTGGACTTGCCCGAGGCCGCGCTGCTCCTGGCTGGCGAAGGCATTCGCCCCTGGCAGTCCGTCGCAGGCGTCCGGTCGTCCCTTCAGTGACTCATCGTGGTTGACACACAGCTGAGCATCGGAGCCTTTCCGACCGTCGCCTTGACCGCTCCTCCTGATCTCGGCACCATGCCCGCATGAGTGTCGGCCTGATCATCGCAATGTCCCTGCGCCAGTGGGGACTCATCGACGCATCCATGGACAATGACGCCAGCGTCGAGACGGTGAACGGCAATCGCCAGCGGGCCGATCTTGCGCGCAGCATCCGCCAGGCCGGTTTGGATCAGATCTTCCGCTGGACACCCGGCGTTCCCGGCTCCGGCTCATGGCCGCCGCCGGACGAGATCGTGAAACCCAAGCTCACGATCGCCCAGTGGCTTCTCACGATCGATGTCCTCGAACGCTGGGCGGCAGCCGCCGATCGCACCGGGCGTCACGAAGCCGCCGTCCAAGAACGCGAGCTCCGAGAGCTGATCATCTCTCGGCTTCAAACGCACGGCGTTCAGGCTCACTGAGGCCCCCGCAACGTGCTTGCCAACGGAAGGAACCGAAGCGATGAAGCCAGTGCCGTTCCCGAACAGGGTGGTGTTCGTCGATTGGCACGGTGTGCTTTCCTGCGACCCCTTCTGGGCGTCAATCCGAGACAACACGCGGCATCCGCTTCACTCGCAACTGGTGGAGAGCCTTTCGCTGATCTTCACCGGCGACGGAGCTCACGCCTGGATGAAGGGTCAGGTGTCCTCCGCTCAGGTGATCGCAGGCATGGGCATCAAGCTGGACCGCCGGTTCCGCGGCGACTTCCTCCAGCGCCGGCTACTGGCCGACTGCGCCCGGATGCGGGTCAACGTTCCGTTGTTCGAGATGCTCCGCGAGATCAAGACACGTGCCTCGATCGTCGTGTCCACCGACAACGCGGACTGCTTCGCCGACACTTTCAGGCGGGCACGCAAGACCCAGCGCCCGGCAGGCCACCGTCCGGCGGCAACGTTGGCCGAATGGGCCTTCGTCTGCGACGACATGATCTGTTCCAGCGACGTCACAATGCTCAAGAGTGAAGGGATCGACGGATTCTTCGGACCTTGGCTGAGCCGGCACGGCATGACCTTCCAAGACGCGCTGCTCATTGATGACTCAGTGAACAACTGCGCCGCCTTCCAAGAGCAGGGAGGAACCGCTCTGTGCTGGAAGATGGGCGCCGACGACATCACCGAGGCCGCAACCACGCTCAGCCGATGGCTCGACGGGTCTGCCGCATCCGAACTTTCCTACGCTGCCGCTCGCGAGGAGACGGATAGAGACACCCGTCTGGAGGCTCCGCCAGCAACTTTCGGCCAGATACTTCGAAGCCTGGAGCCATAGCCCTCAACCCACGCACGCATGATCTTCGGCTGGGTACTGTCAACTTCGATGACGCGAATGCTGGTATTTCGACACCCGTCGAAATGACAGTGCCCAGGTCAGCCGCAGGCCCCACTGTCATGTTCAGTGGCTCCAGACACGCGTTCAAGTACTACGCGGGCCCGGTCAAGGTCTTCGGCAAGAACATGTGCGTGAGTATCCACGCCATGCACGGCGACCACACCAGCAGCGGCGCCGGAGGCGATGACAACATGGACTGCTTCGCCGACACTTTCAGGCGGGTACGCAAGACCCGGCGCCCGGCAGGCCACCGTTCGGCGGCAACGTTGGCTCAGTGGGCCTTCTTCTGCGACGACATGATCTGTTCCAGCGACGTCGCAGTACTCAAGAGCGAGGGTCCCGTCGGATTCTTCGGGCCTTGGCTGAGTCGGCACGGCATGACCTTCCACGACGCGCTGCTCATTGATGACCGAGAGGACAACTGCGCCGCCTTCCGACAGCAGGGAGGAACCGCACTGCGCTGGAGGATGGGCGCCGACGACATCACCGAGGCCGCAACCGCGCTGAGCCGATGGCTCGACGCGCCTGCCAGCACTGGCGAATAGGGTGAGACGGGTCCCGGCCGTCCGTGTCAGCATGCACGTTCATGGTGGAATACGAGACGAGCGACGAAACACTGGCCGCCATCGCCGGCCGGCACGGGACCACAGCCGAGCAGGTGCGGCCCCTTCCCGCAGGGGTGGCCAACCGCGTCTTCCTACTCGGAGACGACCTGGTCCTGCGCGTCCCACGGACCAAGCAATTCCTCCCGGACTTGGCCAAGGAGGCCGCAGTCATCCCCGTCGCCCTCCACGCAGGCGTGCGCACTCCGGAAGTCGTCACCTTCGATGACACCTGTTCTGTGGTGGACGTGCCCTACATGGTGCTTGCCCGAGCGCAGGGAGTAGATCTCGCACGCCTCGAACTGTCTGCCGCCGACACGGACGTGGTCTTCCACCAGGTGGGGCGGGAGCTGGCCACGCTGCACCGGCTGTCCCCGGCCACCGCACCGGCCCTTGCTGCCGTGCCTGTGGAGGACGGCACCGCAGACCCCTGGGCGCTCACCAACCGTCTTCTCGAGGAAGGCTGGATCGACGCCGAGGCGGCCCGCTGGCTCACCGGCTGGTTCGACCGGCTCTCGACGCATCTCCCCGCGGACCCGCCTGTGGTTTTGGTCCACGGCGACATCGCTCCGCAGAACCTGCTCATCTCGCCGAAGACGGCTCGGCTCAACGGAATCGTGGATTGGGGCGATGCCCAATGGGCCGACCCTGCCGTCGACTTCGCCAAGATGCCCCTCACCGGCATCCCAGCCATGCTCGACGGCTACCGTCAGGAAATCGGCGAGGAAACCTCGATGAGTACCTGGGAAGCTCGCGTGCTGTGGTTCCACCTCACGTGGGCCCTCGGCCGCCTGGCAGATCCCGTCCCGCACCCGGGCGAACGCCACTGGACCGCCCCTCCAGCCAGTCGGCTTCTGGGGCTGCTCCGTTTCTTCACCTCAGCTCCACCAGCCCCCTGGGCCGATCTGGCCTGATCAACACTTGACGAAACCAGGAGTTTCGGCAACCATCCTATAGGAACCGAAAGTGCTGGCAATGCGACCGAATGCTGTTGGCGCAGAGTCAGGTGGCTGCGACTCCTGCGCCAACGCCTCGGGCGACCTCAGGTCGACCTGACTACAAAGACCAAATGACCGTCTCCGCCTGGCGATCGTGTGGGAGGACGCACACTGCTCGGAGGGCGACGAGCCGGAGCCCGGAAAGTGGTGGGGCCTTGAGGGAGGGCGACCGGCTCGGCCCCCGGACCGTCGGGCGGCTAGATGTGCCCGTCGCGGCGCCAGGTGCTGTAGATGAGCTCCGTCAGCTCCTCGGCCGTGCCCGCTTTGTTGAGGAGGGCGCGGGCGGACTGGGCCTCCCTGGTCGTGGGCACATGACCGTCGAGCAGGAGGGGGAGCAGGAGCCGCCGCCCGAGCATCTCACGCCACGAGACCCACGACGGCCTGCGCACCACGGACACGTTGACCCGCAGCGCGTGCTCGTTGCCCGCCGGGACACCGGGACGGTCGATCTCGATGGCGACGTACCGGAATCCGTTGGCCAGGTCGCAGGCGTCGCAGCCGGCCGGACCCCGGCTCAGCCTGTTGCCGCACTCGGTGCAGGTGAACCGGTCGTAGGCGGCGTCCACCACCCGCCACTGGTGCCGGTTGGGCTCGTCGATCACCATCTCGGCGACGCCGCGCTCCTCCTGGGCCGTCACGGTGCCGAACTCCCGCGCGACGAACTCCCGCCATCCGGATTCGACGATCTCGTCCACGATCCCGGCGCATCTCCCGCAGTCAGGAGCCCCGGCAGGCTCCCAATGATCGCATTCCCCGCACTGCCGCATCCTGGAACAGTACTCAACGCCCCAAGCCGGATTCACCCGATTATCCCGTGGTGACGAGCCGGTATCGGTGATGTCAGACGGCGAGGACCTGGGTCAGAGCGTGGGTGGTCTGGCGGACCATGCCCGGGTTGGTGTCCCAGTAGTACGCCAGCGCCGCCACGGCCTGGGAGAGCGCCCAACCTCGGCCGCGTAGCCAGGACGCGTCGTCCACGTCAAGTTCGGCACGGAAGCGCCGGCGGTTGTCGCCCGCGAACACGTTCCATGCGGGCTGGAGATCACAGGCGGGATCGCCCACGTTGAGGCCGCCGAAGTCGATGACCGCCGACAGGCGGCCGTCGACGACGAGCAGGTTGCCCGGCAGGAGGTCGCCGTGGACCCAGACCTCCGGGCCGTCCCAGGCCGGGGCCCCGAGCGACTCCTCCCACGAGCGGAGCGCCCCCGCGCCGTCGATGCGGTCGCCGAGCTGGGCGATCGACCGGCGGACATGCTCGTCGCTCTCCGCGAGCGGGCCGCCGCGCGAGTGCGGGGCGCGGGGATGCGCGCCGGCCGTGCCGACCCGGCGCAGCGCCTTCACGAACGCGGCGAGGTCGGTGGCAGCCTGGTCCAGATCGCGGATCGTGCCGTTGGCGTCGTCGCCGGGCAGCCACTCGTACACCGACCAGCCGAAGGGATAGTCCTCCGCCGGCTCACCCGCCGCGAGCTGCACCGGGACGGCGAGCGGCAGATGCGGCGCGAGCTTCGGCAGCCACCGCGCCTCCTTGGAGGCCTGCCCGGTCGCCCACGCGATGCGTGGGAGCCGGACGGACAAGTGATCGCCGAGCCGGTAGATGTCGTGGTCAGTCCCGTAGGAGTCGACTCGTTCGATCGGCAGGCCGGCCCACTGCGGGAACTGCCCCGCGAGCAACCGGCGTACGAGCGCGGTGTCGGTCCGGACTTCGTCGCGGTGCATCCTGGTGGTTTTCATCGCCGTCATCCTTGACCGTGGCTCCCGATCACGGCAATCGATTTTCCGGGCGCGTCGGTCCGGCGGACCCGGCTTAACCGACGATGACCCGCTCTTCCGGCAGTTGGTAGCGGCGGGTGCGTTCCTTGAGCGCGAGCGCGGAGCCGAGGGTGAGCGGGCCGGTCCTGCCGATGAACATGAGCAGCACCAGCAGCAGTTGCCCGGTGACGCCGGTGGCGGCGGTGATGCCGGTGGACAGGCCGACCGTGCCGAACGCCGACACCACCTCGAACAGCACCTGGTCCAGCCCGTGCGGGGTCAGCGTCAGCAGGACGTACGTGGAGAGCGCGACGAGCGTCACGCTGACCAGGGTGAGCGAGATCGCCTGGCGCTGGACCGGCTCGGGCAGGCGGCGGTGGCCCACGTTCACCTGCGGTTCGCCGCGCATCTCGGCCCAGATGACGAAGGCCAGCAGGCCGAAGGTGGTCACCTTGATGCCGCCCGCCGTGCTCGCGCTGCCGCCGCCGATGAACATCAGCAGGTCGGTGGCCAGCCAGCTGGAGGGGTACATCTGGGAGACGTCCAGGCTGTTGAAGCCCGCCGTACGCGGCATCACGGCGGTGAAGAACGCGGCCAGGAACTTGGCAGGATCGTCGAGCGCGCCCAGCGTCCTGGGATTGCGCCACTCGGTCGCCAGGAAGACCAGCGTGCCGGCGACCAGCAGCACCACCGTCACAGCCACGGTGATCCGGGTGAGCACCGACCAGCGGTGCGGGTGACGCCAGCTCTTCAGCAGCTCGAACACCACCGGGAAGCCCAGCCCGCCGGCGATCACCGCGATGGCCACGGTCAGGCAGATCCACGGATCGGCCACGAACCGGATCAGGCTGTCCGGCCACAGGGCGAACCCGGCGTTGTTGAAGGATGAGATGGCGTGGAAGATCCCGAGGTAGACCGCCCGTCCCGGGGACTCGCCGTACCCGATCAAGAAGCGTCCGGCGAGGATCACCGCGGCGATCGCCTCGCACGCGAGGCTGAACAGGACCACCTTGCGTACGACCGAGCGGACGTCGGTCATGCTGAGCGTCTTGGTCTCCGCCTGCGCGAAGATCTTGGCGCGTAACCCGATCCGGCCGGAGACCAGGACCGTGAACAGGGTCGCCAAGGTCATGATCCCGAGCCCGCCCACCTGGATCAGCCCCGCGATCACGACTTCGCCGAACGCCGACCAGTGCGACTCGGTGTCGACGACCGCCAGCCCGGTGACGCACACCGCGGACGTCGCCGTGAACAGGGCCGTCAGCCAGCCCGCCGACTCACCCGACGTGGTGGCGGCCGGCAGCGCGAGGAGGAGACTGCCGAGCAGGACGGCCGCGCCGAAGCCGAGGACGATGACCTGGGCGGGATGGCGCAACCAGTCGAACATGGACGCGCGGATCATGGGGCCGGCTCTCCGCGTCCCATCAGCCGCACCGCAACGAACGGGTCACCACTGCCTCCGGCCGGGCTCACGAACGTGTTCGCCGGACGGACTTTCCGGCACACAGCGGCCTCACCTTAACAGTCGCCATGTGGCGGCATTCCGGCGGTGGCGACCGCGGCCCCGCGCTCCCGCGCCGGCCCGAGCCCGTGCTGGTGCTCGCGCCCGTGCTGGTCCTCGCGCCCGTGCTGGTCCTCGCGCCCGTGCTGGTGCTCGCGCCCGTGCTGGTGCTCGCGCCCGTGCTGGTGCTCGCGCCCGTGCCCGTCAGATGGGCCTGGCGACGCCGAGGATGTGACCGACGTGGCGGAAGGCGAACCGGTCCAGAGCGTTGACGACGAAACCCGCGCGCTGGACGGCGGCGAGGGTGTCGCGGGCCGGGTGGCAGCCTCCGGCGAGGCGCGACCAGAGCGGCGTCAGCAGGCCGGCGGCCAGCGCGACCGCCGGGCGGTCTGATCGCTGGTGCTCGTAGAAACGCAGCTCGCCGCCCGGCCGCAGGACCCTGCGTACCTCGCTCAGAGTCTCCAGCGGGCACGGGGCGCAGCACAGGACCAGCGAGCACACGACGGCGTCGCAGGAGGCGTCGGGAACCGGCAGCCGCGCCAGGTCGCCGTCGAGGATCCGTACCGGAGTCGTGACGCCGACGGCGACCGACTTGGCCGCCGCGCGCAGGAACGGATCGGCCTCCACCAGCACGATCTCATCGACGTCCCCCGGATAGCAGGTCAGTTTGACCCCGTCGCCCGCGCCCAGCTCCATGACGCGTCCCGACATGCCCGCGAGCAGCCGCCGGCGCTGCGCGGTCGGGCGGTCCCCCGCGCACACGGGCCGCGGATGATGGAACTGCTCCATCCCCGTGCCGAGAAGGACCCCGGTATCGGGCGGGACGGTGAACTCGCCGACGCCTGTGACCATGTCTCCTCGTCTCCTCGCCTCATCGCCTCATCGCCTCATCGCCTCAACCCGGAACGACATCCCCACTATCGCGCCGCGAGGCCGGAGGAGAGCGCCTTCACTACGGGACCCTGACGCGCGCAGCACCGATTCATACGTTCTCTTGACGCGCCCGCGCCTTCACGGGGGTCAGGGCCGCGCCTGGTCCGGGGCGGGCAGCGCCGATCCGGCGAGGCGGCCGGTACGGCGGTAGACGGCGCACATCACGTCGCGGTCCCCGTCGGCCCAGGTCTCCATGGTGGGCATGATCGGGTAGTAGGCCAGGTCGTCCCGGCCGCCGCGCCACAGCTCGGTGTAGCGCTCGCCGCAGCTGCGCCAGGCGAACGCCGACAACGCCGCCCGGTCGTACGGGCCGTCGGGGACGTGGGTGAAGCCGTACGACTGGTTGTCCGCGCCGCCCGCGCAGGGGGTGTAGAGCACGATCGGCTCACCCGCGCCCGGCGAGTACGCAGGATCGCCGAAGCACTCGCCGCCCTCGATCAGCAGGATCCCGGTCGTCTCCGCGGTGATGAAGGTGTCCGACTTGACCACGGGCCGCTCGGCCGGCATCACGAACAGCGTGCCCAGTGCGGCGATGGCGGGCAGCAGCCCCCAGCGACGGGTCACCGCCCGGCCGGTCGGCGCCATCCGTTCACCTCCGTGTTCGCCTGCGATTCGCGGCCGATCGTAGGCGCGGCAGGGGAAACGCCGGGCCAACACCGGATGGCCGGCACATTGACGATCATGAATTCATCTGCAGGACCACCGCCGGACAGGAGATCGTCAACGCTGCCTGGGTGAATTCGCTCGCGTCCGGCCCGCGCTCGCGGGCCGGCGAGTCGCACCCCTCATGGAGAGCCAGAAGTGAATGAGCCCAGGAAGCCGCGGCCCATCAGGTCCCGGCAGGCGAAGCTGGCGGCGATCGGCGCCGGCGCGTTACTCTTCGCCGGATTCGCGTTAGCCCCCGCCGCCGTCGGCGCGGCGGCGCCCCCGGTCTACCCCGCCGCCGAGGTGCACAAGCCCTCCCCCATCCCGGACCGCATGATCCTCATCCCGACCGCCACGCCGGCCACCGGCCAGCGCGTGTCGTGGCGGGCCGAGGCCACCGCGGACACCGCCCAGGCCCAGATCCTGGAGGCGCCGCGCGCGCTCGGCCAGGTCGCGCCGGCCCCTGGCGCGGTGGCCACCGTACCGGCCATCGCGAGCACGCCGGTGAACACCACGCTCGGGTACGCCTCGACGTACCACACCGTCGAGTTCACCGGTCTGAAGCCGAACACCCGCTACACCTACCGGGTCGGCGACGGCACCAACTGGAGCGCGTGGACCGACTTCACCACCGCGGCCGACGGCTTCGAGCCGTTCTCGTTCATCTACTACGGCGACGCGCAGAACTACATCGACTCCGCGGTGCCGCGCGTGTTCCGCCAGGCGTTCGCCGACCGGCCGCAGGCCAAGGCGATCGTCAACGCCGGCGACCTCATCGACTCCGCCAACAGCGAGGAGCAGTGGGGCCAGTGGTTCAAGGCGGGCGGCTTCATCGACGGCCAGGTCAACAACATCTCGATCCCCGGCAACCACGAGTACAGCGGCGGCCTGTCCACCTTCTGGCGGCCGCAGTTCCCGTACCCGGACAACGGGCCGGGCGACGCCGAGCTCAAGCAGACCGTCTACACCCTTGACTACCAGGGCGTCCGCTTCATCGGCCTGGACAGCAACGTCCAGAGCAACGCCGCGCTGATGGCCGCGCAGACCACCTGGCTGGAAGGGCTGCTCAAGGACAACCCGAACAAGTGGACCGTGGTGACCTTCCACCACCCCGTCTACTCCACCACCGGCACCCGCAACAACCCGAACGTCCGCGCCCAGTGGGCGCCGCTCCTCGAGAAGTACGGCGTGGACCTGGTCCTCCAGGGCCACGACCACTCGTACGGACGCGGCAACCAGGTCGCGGCGCGCAAGTCGGCGACCGTGCACAACGGCGTGGCCTACGTGGTGTCGGTCTCCGGCGGCAAGATGTACGCGCTCAACGGCGGCGAGAACTGGACGGGCAACGGCGCCGAGGTGCGCAGCAGCAGCCAGAACACGCAGCTCTACCAGCTCATCGACGTGGCGGACGACACGATCACGTTCGAGGCGCGCTACGCCAACGGCGAGCACCACGACGGGTTCACCATCCGCAAGAACGACAAGGGCGAGCGCACCGTCAACGAGATCCGCACCGCCGAGAACACGGTCGGCGAGCAGGTCACCGTCGACAAGACCTCGGTCCGGCGGCTGGAGCAGGTCAAGGTCTCGGCCTACGGCTACGACCCGGGCGAGAAGGTGGCCGTCTGGTGGCGCGAGCAGGACGACGACGACGCGCGCCGCGGGGGCGGCGGCAGGAACGGCACGCTGATCGGCTACGAGAAGGCCGATGAGCTGGGCCGGCTGGAGGAGACCGTCCGCGTGCCCGTTCTCGTCAAGAAGAACGGCACCTACGTGGTCTACCTGGACAGCCAGAACCAGAAGATCACCAGCCCCGCCATCACCGTGACCAAGTGATCTGACCGAATGATCCGGCCCGGTGCGTCCCTGCGGCCGCACCGGGCCGGGCGCAGGAGCCGCCTCGTGATCCTTTCCTTCATCGCACGCGTCCGCGTGCCGCTCGTCGTCGTCACCATGTTCGCCGCCATGTTCGTCACCATGGTCGTCGCGCCCGCTCAGGCCGCGGCGGCGCACCCGTTCGGGCCGCCGTCCACGGCCAGGATCGGCGCGGAGGGCTCGCGGGTGACCCTCGCCTGGATGCCCGCCGAGGACGACTGGGTGGCGCTCGGCCGCTCGGTCGGCGCGTTCGAGGATCCCGCCGTGGGTACCGACACCACGTTGACCGGCGAGGAGAAGCTGGCCCGCTCCCCCGCCGTGCGCGACTACCTGCTGGCCCGGGTCGGCGTGACCCAGGCGGGACGGCCCTGCGCGGCCGGGCTGGCGCCGCTGGAGCGGTTGCTCGCCGAGGGCGCCAGGTTCAGCTTCGAGTGCGCGAACCCGGTCGTCGAGATCGACGTTCGGATCGACGCGCTGACGGACCTGCATGAGGCGTACCGCACCGTGCTCACCGCCGAGACGCCGGCCACGCCCGCGCAGGCGATGCTCACCGCGGCGACCGCCACCCGGCGCCTGCGCTTCGACCCGTCGGCGGCGGGCGGCGTGTCGCTCGTGGTGCCCGCCGTCGCGCTGGTGGCGGCGCTCGGGGCGCTGGCCGCGTTCCTGGTACGCCGGCGACGGCACGCGGGCGCGCGCGGATGAACGGCACCACCGGGCAGGAGAACTACCTGATCGCGCTGTTCGACGGCGCGGGCGCGTTCTGGCTGGTGCTGGCCGTCGCGCTGGGGGTGGGCGCGTTGCACGCGGTCGCGCCGGGGCACGGCAAGAGTGTGACGGCGGCGTACCTGATCGGGACGCACGGCCGCTACCGTGACGCGGCGCGCCTCGGCGTGGTCGTCGCCCTGATGCACACGGTGTCGGTCCTCGCGCTCGCGCTGGCCTGGGTGGGGCTGAGCAGCGCCGCGGTGGGCACCGAGGCGGTCACGGCCTGGCTCCAGGTGATCGCGGGCGCCGTCGTGATCGGCGTCGGCACCCACCTCACATACCGCCACCTCCGCCACCACGGCACCCACTACCACTCCCACGTTCACGAGCATGCCCCTGACCACGAGCACGGCCCTCACCGTCAGCATGCCCCTGACCACGAGCACGGCCCTGACCGTCGGCATGGTCCTGACCGTGGGCATGGCCACGACGACGGCCACGGACACGGGCATGGGCATGGGCACGGGCACGGGCACGGGCATGAGAGCGGTGATCAGGTGATGGATCCGTGGTCGCGGCGGGGGCTTGTCGCGCTCGCGCTCTCCGGTGGGTTGGTGCCGTCGCCGTCGGCGTTTATCGTGCTGGTCAGCGGGCTGCTCACCGGACGGGCGCTGGACGCCGTGGTGCTGGTGCTGGCGTTCGGCGTGGGGATGGCCGTCACGCTGACCGCCGTCGGGGTGGTGACCGTGCGCGGGGCCACGCTGCTGCTCCACCGCGCCCCGAACCTGCGACTGCTGCGCGCCGCGGCGGCCTGGACGCCCGCGCTGGCAGGCGTCGCGGTGGCCATCGGCGGCTGCCTCTACCTGGCCACCGCAGTCACGACCCTGGCCTCATAAGAGACCACGCCGTCAGGCGGTAGGCGCGGCCCTCCACGCGCCCCACTCTCGCAAGCGGATCACACCGTCAGGCGGTAGGTGCGGCCTTCCACGGCCCACACTCGTAAGGGGATCATGCCGTCAGGCGGTAGGTGCGGCCTTCCACGCCCCACTCACCGTACGGGGGGTGTTCGAGGCGGTCGATGGCACGGATGGTGGGGCGGCCGATGTGGGCGAAGATCAGGCGCCGGACGCCGTGGTCGCGAGCGTCCCGCGCGACCTGGAGCACGCCGGCGTGACCGCCCACACCGCCGGCGAAGCGGATGGGACGGTTCCAGCCGGCGGCGTCGGCGAACATCAGGTCGGTCTCGGCCGCCCACTCGGGGAAGGACCAGAATTCCGGCGCCCAGGCGGCGCGGGCGTGCGGCGTCGAGATGAGGTAGCCGTAAGTGGGGTGGGAGGTGTGGGTGACGGGCAGCGGCACGATGTCCACGCCGTCGGCACGGTATTCCCGCACCCCGGCGGTTAGCCCGAGTGCCCGCGCGGCGAGGCGGATCCGAGACATCAACTCGGCACGCTCATCACAGACCAGCCAGTCGCCGACCCGCGCGTCACGCCCAGAAGCACCCTCCGCGTCACGCCCAGAAGCAGCACCCTCCGCGTCACGCCCAGAAGCTGCACCGTCCGCCCCCGAACCGACGCCCTTCGCGTCCAGACGGGCTATCTCGCCGTTCGTGCCTCTACCGACACCGTCTGCGCCCAGACCGACGTCCTCGCCGTTCGCGCCCACGCCCTCCGGACCCAGACCGACGTGGTTTGCGCCGGGACCGATGACCTCGGTGTGCGCGATCAGGCCTGCGGCCTCGGGGCCGGCGTCCAGGAGGACGTGGTGGCCGGGCCACATGACCAGGAGACCCGCCGGGTGGTAGCGCGGTGAATTCATCGCGCCGACCCCCACCAGGCGAAGCCCGACGGTCAATCGGGTTCCATGCGGGGGCGCTGGGCCGGCTGGAAGGGGCTGGGGTGGCGGGTGAGCAGGTCGGTGACCTGGTCGTCGGTGACCTGGGTGAAGTCTTCGTACCACAGGCCGATTCCGCCGAGGTCCGCGGGCGTCTCCGCGCAGATCACCTCGTCGGCGGCACCCCGCAGCCGCTCGGTCCCGTCCTCGGGGCAGACCGGCACCGCCACGACGACCCGGGCCGCGCCATGGGCGCGGGCGACCTCGCAGGCGGCCCGCGCGGTCGATCCGGTGGCGATCCCGTCGTCCACGATCACCGCGGTCCTGCCGGTCAGCGGGATCCTCGGCCGGCCGGCGCGCAGGCGCTCGGCGCGCTGCCGGAGGATGCCGCGTTCGCGTTCCTCGACGCGTTCCATCTCGTCCTGCCGCAGCTGGGCCATACGCACCACGTCGGGGTTGACGACGCGTACGCCGTCCTCGCCGAGCGCGCCGAACCCCAGCTCCGGCTGGATCGGAACGCCGAGCTTGCGGACCAGGATCACATCGAGCGGCGCCTTCAGGGCGTCGGCCACCTCGACCGCCACCACGACCCCGCCCCTGGGCAGTCCGAGCACCACGACATCGCCGCCGCGCAGGTGCCCCAGCAGGGCGGCCACGCGACGTCCGGCCTCACTCCGGTCGGCGAACATCGAGGATCACCTCAATCCCAGCGTGCTGTCTCCCGGCCCGGCCACCGGCCGGGCCGGGAGCTCTCTCACCGCCTTCTCGCCATGCCCATGCCCAGGGTGATCAGCCCCAGGATGGTGATGATCGCCCCGACGATCACGTTGGTGAAGATCGTCTGGCTGGTGGCCGCACCCCTGACCAGCCACGGCGCCAGTATCGTCCAGATGCCGATGAGCGGCGCAGTCCAGGCGATGCCGTACGTACGGCCGAACGCGGAGCTGAAGCCCAACGCGAGCAGCGCCACCGTGAGGCCGGTGACCAGGTTGTTCACGGTCAGCCCTGACCACCCGGTGAACCCTATGATCCACGGTGACAGTGCCAGGAACAGCCCCGCCAGCAGGGTCAGCCCGTCGGCCACCTGAACCGCGGGGTTGGCCGCGGCGGCCTCGTACCTTTCACGCATGCGGATGATGTCGGGATGAGACTCCATTTCGCGGGTCATCAGTGACATCACCTCCCCCTTTGCGATGACGGGACCTTTTCCCGTCGTCCGCCGTCATCTACCCGAACGGGCTATAAGCATGCCAGGGGCGCCGAGGCCAAGGAGGCCACGGCGCTGCTGGTCACGTGCGGGTCAGGCGGACGCGTAGACGCGGTGCACGAACTCCGCCAGCTTGCTGTCGGGCAGTTCCTTGGCCAGATCGGCCTCGCTGATCATGCCGACGATCCGATGCTGGTCGATCACTGGCAGGCGCTTGATCTGGTGCTGCTCCATCTTCTGCAGCGCGTCCTCGACGGTGTTGCTCGCCTCCACCCACACCAGTCCGCGGGCGAACTCGCCCGCCGTGGTGTTGTCGAGGTCCTTGCCCTCGGCGCAGCACTTCACGACGATGTCCCGGTCGGTGAGGATCCCCTTGAGCCGGTCGTCTTCCCCGCAGATCGGCAGCGCGCCGACCGACAGGTCGCGCATCATCTGCGTGGCTGTGCGCAGGCTGTCACGCTCGCCGATGCACTCCGCGCCTTCGTGCATCACGTCCTTGACCGTCTTGCCGACACCTGAAGTGGTCATCTCTGCCTCCCCGAGAAGGATCGATGGCTTGCTTGTGTCAAGGGTCACACCTACCCATCAACGGGCGAACCACGCACCTACCCGGACGGCCGCAGGACCGGCGTGCTCTCGCGCACCACGACGTGCGTCGCGATCCGCTCCTCGGCCGCCCGGTCGTCCGGGGAGAGCGCCAACCGCATCGCGCGCAGCCCCGCCTCCTTCAGCGGCACGGCCACGGAGGTGAGCGGCGGGACGACGTCCACCGCCGAACCGATGTCGTCGAAGCCCGCGACGGCGAGGTCCCTTCCGGGGACGACCCCGGACTCGCGCAGGGCCGTCATGGCCCCGATCGCCATGACGTCGTTGACCGCGAACACGGCCTCCACGTCCTCGTAGCCGCGTTCGAGCAGCCGACGGGCCGCTTCGTGACCGCCGGAGCGGGTGAACTCGGCTTCGACGACGACGGGAGGCGCGCCGCCGGCGCCGGACTCGCGGAGCCCGGCGAGGAAGCCCGCGCACCGGTCGGTGGAGGTGCGGACCCGCTCGGGGGCGCGGAAGATCGCGTACCGCCGGTAGCCGAGGCGGGCCAGCGCGTGAGCGAGCCGCCGGGCGCCGCCGTGGTTGTCGACGGTGACGGTGGCGAACGGCAGGTCCCGCTGGCTGATCATGATGACCCGGCCGCCGGTCGTACGGTATTCCTCGAGCTCCTCGATGAGCGGGGCGCGCGTGTCGGTGCCGTCGACGCGGCTGCCGGCGATGATGAGGACGCGTGGCCGCTGGCCGCGGAGCGTCCTGACGATCTCCAGCTCCCGGTCCGGCGACCGGTCGGCGACCGCCATGGTGACGATCAGCCCTGCCTCCTCCGCCGCGCCGCTGACCCCGGCGGCGATGGCGGAGAAGTACGGGTCCGCCACGTCGCCGACCACCAGCGCGACGGTCCTCGTCGAGCCCTTCGCGATCGCCTGCGCCGACAGGTGCGGCTCGTAGTTGAGCTTGGCCGCCGCCGCCCGCACCCGGCGGACGTTCTCCGAGCGGACGTTGCGGGCGCTGCCGTTGAGCGCGCGCGACGCCGTGGCCACGGAGACGCCTGCCTCCCGGGCGACGTCGTGCAGGGTCGGCGGTGACGGCGCCGTCTTCGACGCGTCCTCCATGCCGGTCATTGTGCCATCGGGCTCACCGGGTCACCTCGACCTTCAAGGGGGCGCTCCTCGTCACGCCCGCGGGGTTCACCAGCTCGGCGACGTACGTGTACGTGCCGGCCGGGCGTCCGGTCACGACGGTGGCGGCGTGCTGGGCGTCCGGGGTGGCGGCCACCAGCGCCTGGGTGTCGACGAGGACGCCGTTCTCGTAGAGGCGGTACTCGGTGGCGTTGGTGCCCCACCACATGTTCATGCGCGCGGTGTGGTCGCCGTCCCCGTCCCAGTTGTCGCTGCTGAGCATGGGCCTGCCAGGGGCGGCGTCGGTCACCTGGACCGTGACGGACGTGGTGGCGGTACGGCCTGCCTGGTTCAGCAGCTCGCCGGTGTAGACGTAGGAGCCGTCGCGGCGTCCGGTGACGGGGACGGTGGCCTTCTGAGCGCCGGGGGTCCGCGGGGTCAGGTCGCGCCTGGCGATCTCCTTGCCGTTCTCGTACAGGATGAAGACGCTCGCGTTGACGCCGTACCAGAGGTTCATGGTGACGTCGTAGGTGCCGTCGCGCAGGCCGTTCGCGTGGCCGCTGGTCCCCCGTGATGGTGAGGGTGTACGCGCGGACGTCCGGGTCGAAGGCCGGGTCGAGTGTGCCCGCGCCGGGGACGAGGGCGGACAGGGTGGTGTCCTGGGCCAGCGGACTGCGCTTGATCCGCAGGCTGTGGGCGGCCTCGGTGCCGTCCTCGGCGGTGACCACGACGCGTACCTCGGCCCCGGTCTCGCCGAGCGCGACCCGCCGCGTGGCCTGGGCCCCGTCGGCACGCTCTCCGTCGATGGCCACCGACCTGGCGAACGGGCTGCGCGCCACGGCGGTCACCGTCACCTCGGACACCCGCGCGGGCACCTCGAGAACGCCGTCGGCGGACGTGCCCTCGCTGGTGTCCAGGCTGAGCAGGCCGGCCTCGTCGCGGGCGAGCCCGACGCCCTGGGAGACCCGGATGTCGTCGAGGTCGATGGTGCCGTAGTTGCTGCTGGTGGCGCTGTAGTCGATCAGCTCGACGGTGTCGGCGGCGGCTCTGAAGCCGGCTCCTTCGAGCACCCTGCGGCCGTCGATCAGCAGGTCGAAGCGCTTGTTCACGGTGTCGAGCACCGCCGCGACGTGGTACCAGCGGCCGGGCTCGTACGCGCCGACGGTTTTCGTCGTGGTGCCCGCGTAGGCGACGATCGTGTCCTTGGTGAAGGCGAGGCTGACGGCGTTCAGGCCGCTCGCGTCCTTGACGTACGGGATGGACCACCAGTGGTTGCCGGAGGTGTAGGGCTGCTCGCTCATGACGTTCGTCTCGACGGTCACGATGCCCTTGAGCGCGAAGGCCTGGGTCAAACTTGTGACACCGCTGTTCCTGGTGCGCGTCAGCCTGACGTTCCTGCCTCTCGTGGTCTCGACGACCTCGACGCCGCCGCCCGCGCCGCTGACGACGAGGCCGTCGCCGCCGGAGAGCGGGCCGGTGGGCAGGTGCTCGAAGTCGTGGACGGCCACGTAGTCGGGCATGGGGCGGACGAGGAGGAGTGATCCCGCGTCGGTCGCGGTGGCCGCCTCGACGTTCATGCCGGTCCTGGTCTTCGCACCGAAGCCGTCGGCGGCGGCGCGCAGCGTGTATCCCTCGCCCACCGGCACGTTCTCGGCCGTGAAGGCCCCGTCGGCCCCGCTGGTGGCGGTGGCGAGCGTCTGGTCTCCGTCCTCGACGGTGACGGCCGCGCCGGGCAGCGGCCTGGCGGCCTGGTCCAGGACGCGGCCGGTGATCGAGCCGACCGTGCTGGTCGAGGTCATGGTCAGGTGGACGGTGGTCACGTTGCCCGGCCGCACGTCGGCGGTGCCGGTGGCGGTGGCGTAGCCGTTCCTGGTCGCGGTGACCTCGACGCCGTCGGCGAAGGGCAGGTTCCTGATCGCGAAGCGGCCGTCCTGGCCGGTGGTGGCCATGCCGCCGCCCGCCGTCACGGCCACGCCGGAGATGGGGGCGCCGGAAGGGGAGCGGACGGTACCGGTGACGGACTCGGTGGTGGCCCCATCGGGGGTGACGTACTCGAAGGCGCCGAGGTCGGGGGCGCCGTTGTAGAGGGGCGTGCCGGCGTAGTCGCGGCCGCCGTTGCCGGTGATCTCGGTGCCCGTGTCGATCGCGTACGAGCCCGAGGTGACGCGCAGGCCGTACGCGGTTTCGAGGGCCGGGCCGGTCTCCGGGGTGCCGTAGGGGCCGTCGAGCGGGGCGTCGGCGAAGAGCGGGGCGGCGGTGACCACGGCGTCCTCGTCGCCTGGGGGCACCGTGAGGGTGGCGCCGCCGTAGAGGTTGTGGCTGTAGGCGATGGTCGGGCTGGTCGACAGCACCGCGCCGGCTTTGGTCGAGTGGAGGAGGTTGCCGGTGATGTCGTAGCGGGCTTCGAGGTAGCTGCCGTACCCGTAGATGAGGTATTCGGATTTGTCGTTGTAAATCGTGTTGTTGTAGATCTGCGCGGTGGCTGCTTTGTCCGAGTGCAGGTAGATCTGGTAGCGGCTGTTGCCGGTGATGACGTTGTTCCTGACGACGGCGTCACCGAAGGCGAACTGGCACAGCAGCACGCCGTCACCGTTGTCGTGCAGGTAGTTGTACTGGATGACGTGCCTGGTGGTGCCCTTGTCCGGGTCGATGCCGTTGGAGTCCGCGCCGCCGGCCTTCTGCTGCGTCTCGTAAACCTCGTTGAACTGGAACGTCACGTCGTCGGAGTAGTACGACTCGATGCCAGAGGTGCCGGTGCGGTAGACGACGTTGCGTTCGACGAGGGCGCCGCGGACGTTGGTGAGGTACATGCCGTTGCACCCGTACGCGGTGCCGGCCTGGGTGATGTGGTTGTTCCTGATGACGATGTTCGTGTGCGGGGTGAACTTCGGGTCGTCCCTGCTCTCCCTGGTGCCCCAGCCGGTGGGCTCGGCGATCGTCTCCCCCGCGTCGTTCTTGCCGTCCCCGGTGTACTGCTTGAGCACGATCCCGGCGAACGACGTGTTGGCGACCGTGGAGTTCTGGATCAGCACGTCGTTCAGCACGGTCGCCTGCTCCGGCGGCGCGTGGACGTCGGGCACGGTCGTGTCGAACACGATGCCGCCGGTCTTCTTCGAGCCGTCCCAGCCGGTCTGGAAGCGCACGCCAGGCTCGTTGTCCTCGACGCTGCCGCCGATCCAGTTGACCTGGCCGGTGACGTCGTGCACGGCCACGCCGTCGACGACGAACCCGTCGAGCGTCTGGCTGTTGTCGCCGGAGACGTGGATGCCGCGCAGGTCGCGCAGGTTCTCGCCGGGGTTGCCGGTGGCCGGGACCTCGTTGGTGACCTCCAGGCCGCGGATGGTCCAGAACTCCTGGTTGAACAGCCGGACGGCGTCGTTCACCTGCCCGGCGGCGTCGATGCGGGGCCTGGCGCCCTCGCCGTACGTGTCGACGGTGATCGGGGCGCCGCTCTCGCCCGAGCCCTTGGGCCAGAGCTGCTGGCCGCTCCACCGCTGCCCGGCGCGCAGCAGGATGCGGTCGCCGGGCTGGAACGTGGTCTCGCTGACCTTGGTCAGGCTCTTCCAGGCGTGCGCCTCGTCCGTGCCCGACGCCGTGTCGTCGCCGGCGGTGGCATCGACGTAGTAGGTCGTGCCGGCCTGCGCCGCCGCGGCGGGCGGGGCGGGCAGGACAGGCAGGGCGAGCGCCGCGACCATGGCGGCGGTCGTCATCATGCGGGTGATCATCGCCGCGCTCCTCAGTGGGGGGTGTGGTGGCTGCTTCAGTGCACGGTCGGGTGGGCGACGTCGTGGGCGCGCAGGTGGCCGCACATGCCCCACCGCTCGACCGGCGGGCTCTCCATCAGCGCGGAGCGCAGCAGGTGCGAGCCGTCGCCGCGGCCGAGCGCGTCGAGGATCTCCCCGGTACGGCGGGTCTCCTCGGCGACCGTGCCCTCCCAGGTCTCCCGCCAGCCGGTCACCTTGGGGCGTACGAGGGCGACGGCGCTGTCGTAGAGGCGCTGGAGCGGGCCGGTGTCGCCGTCGCGCAGCGCGCCCGCGATCCTGAGGAACCCGTCCACGGCCAGCTCGCGCCGCCGTACGACGGCCTCCTCGACGTTCACGGCGGGTAGCGTGGCCGCGGCCAGGTAGCGGTCGGGGTCGGCCACGATCTCGGGCGGGAACGTCATGACCGCGTCGCCGGCCTCCGGCAGGCCCGCGTTCGACATGACGACCACCACCTCCAGGCCGCCCCTGTTGATCGCCCGGTGGATGGTGCCGGGCGTGAACCACACGGCCGAGCCGGCGCGCAGTTCGGTCTCCTTGAAGCCGTTCGCGTCTAGGGTCTGCAGCGCGCCGCGCCCGCCGACGACCACGTACGCCTCTGTGGAGGCGGTGTGCAGGTGCGGCGTGCCGCCTTCGAGGCCGTCGGCGCACGCCCCTGTGTAGACCGTCAGCCTGCTGACCGACGTGCCGCCTGGGAAGGTCATGCCAGCGCCGCCCGCCCCTGCTCGGCCAGCAGCGCCGTGCCGTCCTCGCCGCGGTCGCCGTCGGCGATCACGACGGCGTACCTGAAGCGGATCGTCTCGCCGTCCGGCAGCGGCACCTCCTCGCTGAAGAACGGCGCCGGGCACAGGCAGGCGAAGTTCTCGGTGCGCGCGAACCACTGCGGCGGGTGCTGCGGGTTGGCCGTGTCGTCGACCATGACGATCGTCGAGTGGTCACCGGTCTCGTCGTGCCTGCCGCGGAAGCCGAACCACTCCGCGCGCATGCCGCGGAGCTCGTCGCCGCCCGCTCCCTTGGGCGACTGGATGACGCCTCCGGTGAACGACCTGGGGCCGCGCCAGAACAGGCCGCCGTAGCCGGCGTTCTCGCGGCCCTTCGTGGTCGGGGAGCCGAAGTCGATCGTGCCTCCGGACACGTTCGTCATGGCCGTGTCGAACACCAGCGCCCAGGCCCCGTCCAGCACGGTCGCCGTCAGGGAGCGGCGCTCCTCGATGACCGGCCCGCCGTCCTGGGCGGCCCAGCCGAGCGTGTGCCCGATCTCGACGCGGTCGCCGGTCGCGGTCAGCGCGGTCATCTCGCGGTGCGTGGCGCTGCCGTTGTTGCCGAGCTGTACGTATCGCCCCGCCACGAACGTCGGCCCGCCCCAGAAGTTGTGCTCCCCCACGTGCGGCAGCGACCAGGCGATGCCCTTGTGCCACACGTGGTCGTGCGGCCGGAACAGCGACACCGACCGCCCGCCGAGGGTGCGGATCGGGTGCAGGTACGGCTTCGGCGACTCCAGCACGGGCGTGTCCGGGCGGTAGACGTAGCTGAACAGCTCGACGTCGCCCGCCGACACCGTGACCGATCGGCCGAGAGCGTGGTTGGCCCGCAGAGTCACTTGTTCCTCACCTTTTCCCAAGGGGCGCCGGTGCCCTCCATCGTCCGTGCGAACGGGCTGCCGGCTGTGATCTGGCCGCTGCGTACGCGCTCGCCGGTGAAGGCGGAGGCGTACAGGGCGGCGATGAACTCCATCGTGCGACGGGCGTCCCCGGCGGTCACCGGGGGCGCCTGGCCCTGGTCGAGCGCGTCCAGGACGGCGGCGAGCCAGCCCGTGTGCCCGCTGGACTCGGTGCTGTGGTCCCGCCCCCACGACTCGGACACGTTCTCGTGTCCCGGCGCCGGGGTGACCGTCCAGTCGTCGTCGGTGTAGCCGTACAGGTGCTCCACCTCGACCGTGGCGCGCTCGTAGTCGAACCTGAGCGACGAGGTCTGGCGCGGCGACACCACCGAGTTCACGATCGTGGCGACCGCGCCGCTCTCGAACGTCACCAGCGCCATCGACACGTCCTCGGTGTCCACGTCGCGGGCCCGGCGGGCGGCCACCGCCGTCACCTCGCTCCACGGGCCCAGCACCGAGAACAGCAGGTCGAACTGGTGGATCCCGTGCCCCATCGTCGGCCCGCCGCCCTCGGACTCCCAGGTGCCGCGCCACGGGACCGCGTAGTAGGCCTCGTCGCGGTACCACTGCGTGACGCAGGTCGCCAGCAACGGGCGGCCCAGCCCACCGGCCTCCTGGAGGCGGCGCAGGCGCAGCGCGCCCGTCCCGAAGCGGTGCTGCAGGACGGTCGCGACGTGCGCCGTCGAGCGGCGCTCCGCCTCGATCAGGGTGTCGAACTCGGCGAGGGAGAGCGTCGGCGGCTTCTCCACCAGCGCCGTCGCCCCCGCTTCCAGGCACTCGACGGCCTGCGGCGTGTGCAGCCGCGGCGGGGTGCACAGGTGGACGACGTCCACCCGCTCCTCCCGCAGCAGCTCGGTCAGGCTGCCGTGGGCCCGGGGGACGTTCCAGGTGTCCGCGAATTCCTTGGCCCGGCCGCGGTCCACGTCGGCCACGGCGACGAGCGCGGCCCGGTCGCCGGCCGCGGCGATGGCGCGGGCATGGGAGCCGGCGATCCCGCCGGTGCCGACGATCGCGGCCCGGTAGTTGCGTTCAGACATGGGTTCCTTCACTCGGTGGGTCAGGCGCCGTCGATCTCGGCCTGCAGTTCCTTCTTGAACGACGCGGCGGCCTGCTCGGGCGTCTGCCGGTCGAACAGCACCTCTTCGGTGTGCCGCTTGATGATCGCCTCCAGGTTGCTGGCGCCGTTGGGCGTCACCCGGGGGGCGGTGCCGACCTTGACCGTGTCCAGGAACTCGACCGCTGCCTTGTCGGTCTCACCGAGCTTCGGCGTGATGGCGGCGCGGATCTTCGTGTTCGCTGGGATGCCGCGGTCGGTCAGCATGACGTTCGCCGACTCCTCGCTGTTGGCCAGGAAGTCCACGAACAGCGCGGCCTCCGCGGGGTGTTCACTGCGCGAGGAGATCGACCAGTACATCGAGGGCTTGTAGTACGCGCCAGGGGCGGCCGCCTGCGACTCGCCGGGGAGCCTGAGCAGCTTCAGCTTGGACCCGCTGGCCGCCGCCAGCGAGGTGAGCTGGGTGTTCCACCAGGTGGCGAGGGCCGAGGCGTTGGTGGCCGTGCCCGACTGGTCCAGCGCGCCGCCGGCCCGTTCGATGGTCACCGACGGCGCCGGGGAGACGCCGGACTTGGCCAGGTCCCTGATGTAGGTCCAGTAGCTCGCCAGCACGTCCTCCGGCACGGCGACGTTGCCCGCCTCGTCGAACAGGGCGGCGTCGTGCTGGCGGGCCCAGATGTTCAGGCTGCCGGCGTCGAAGCCGAATGACTGCACGCCGGTGACCTTGCCGCCGCCCGCCTTCGACACCTGGTCGCCGGCCGCCTTGAAGTCCTCCCAGGACCACGTGGCGTCGTCCGGGTCCTTGACCTTGAACTGGTCGAGGAGGTCGGTGTTGGCGATGATCGCGTACGTCGTCAGGCCGACGGGGAGCGCGTACTGCTTGCCCTTGACGACGCCGGTGTCCAGGGCGGACTTCTCGAAGTCGGCGGTCTTGAGGTGCTTGGTCGCGGTGCCGAGGTCGAGCAGGGCGCCGCGCTCGGCGTACGAGGAGAGGTAGAGCTCGTCCATCTGGATGACGTCGGGGGCGTCGTTGGCGGCCACGGTCGTCGCCAGGCTCTCCCAGTAGCCGTTCCAGTCCTTGAACTCCCCCTTGACCGTGATGTTGGGATATTTCTTTTGAAAGAGGTCGATGACCTGCTGGGTGCGCTTGTGGCGTTCGTCCGCGCCCCACCAGGTGAAGCGGAGGGTGACCGGGTCTTTCGACAGCTCCTGGTCCGCGCTGCCGCCTGCGCCGCCGCCGCAGGCGGTGAGCATGAGTGCCGCCGCGGCGGCAAGGGCGATTCTTCTCATGATTTTTCCCTGTTCACGGGGGGATTCGCGGGGGGTCACTTGCCGCCGGTCGTGGCGATGCCTCGGATGAGGTAGCGCTGGCCGACGAGGAAGGCGAGGAAGACCGGTGCCAGGGACACCACGCTCATGGCGAACATGGATCCCCAGGAGGTGGAGACCGTGGCGTCGACGAACGAGCGCAGCGCCACCGGCACCGTGTACATCTCGGGGTCGGTCAGGTAGATGAGCTGGCTGAAGAAGTCGTTCCACGTCCAGATGAACGTGAAGATCACCGTGGTGGCCAGGGCCGGCGTCATCAGCGGCAGGATGATCCTGACGAAGATGCGCGGATGGCCGCAGCCGTCGATCCTGGCCGCCTCGTCCAGCTCGCGGGGCAGTCCCCTGATGAACTGCACCATGAGGAAGACGAAGAACGCGTCCGTCGCCAGGAACTTCGGCACCACCAGCGGCAGGAACGTGTTCACCCAGTCGAGCTGGGAGAACATGATGTACTGCGGCACGATGATCACGTGGATCGGCAGCATGATCGTGCCCAGCATGATCGCGAACCACAGGCGCTTGCCGGTGAACTCGAGCCTGGCGAACGCGTACGCCGCCATCGAGCACGACAGCAGGTTGCCGATGACGCAGGCCAGCACGAGGATCGCCGAGTTCAGCAGGTAGTGGCCGAACGACGAGGTGAGCGCGGTCCAGCCCTCGGTGTAGTTCTGGGTCTGGAGGCTGTCGAGGATCAGGCCGGGACGGCGGAAGATCTCGTTGTTGGGGCGCAGGGAGCTGACCACCATCCACAACACGGGATAGAGCATGATCAGCGCCAGCAGGATGAGACCCGCGTGCTTGAGCGCCTTGCGGAGTTCAGTCATCGTAAACGACCCAGAATTTGGCGGCCCAGAAGTTGACCGCGGTGAACCCGGCGATGATCAGGAGCAGCAGCCAGGCGAGCGCGGAGGCGTATCCCATGTCGAAGTTGGCGAATCCGCGCTGGTACAGGTAGAGCGTGTAGAAGAGCGTCGAGTCCGACGGCCCGCCGCTGCCTCCGGAGACCACGAACGCCTGCGTGAACGACTGGAAGGCGTGGATGACCTGCAGCACCAGGTTGAAGAAGATGATCGGCGACAACAACGGGATCGTGATCCGCCTGAACAGCGTCCACTTGCCCGCTCCGTCCGTGGCCGCGGCCTCGTAGTACATCGCGGGGATCTGGCGCAGGCCGGCCAGGAAGATGACCATCGGCGCGCCGAACGTCCACACGTTCAGGACGATCAGGGTCGACAGCGCCGTGTCCGGGTCGGAGATCCAGCCGCGGCCCTCGACCCCGATCGTGGCGAGGACCTGGTTGAACAGGCCGTCCGCGCCGAAGATCTGCCGCCACAGCACCGCGATGGCGACGCTCGACCCGAGCAGGGACGGCAGGTAGAACGCCGACCGGTAGAACGCCAGCCCGCGCAGGCCCCTGTCCAGCAGCAGCGCCAGCCCCAGCGCGCAGGCCAGTTGCAGCGGCACGGACACGACGACGTAGACCAGCGTGACGCCCAGCGCCTTGTGCAGCCGGGCGTCCGACAGCATGCGGGTGAAGTTGTCCAGGCCGTTGAAGGTGGGCGGCTGGATCAGGTTGTAGTCCGTGAAGCCCAGGATGAGCGAGGCGACGATGGGGCCTGCCGTGATCAGCAGCAGGCCCGCGAACCAGGGCAGCAGGAACACGAAAGCGGCCTTGTTGTCCTTCTTGCCGGTGTCTTGCCTGCCGCCGCCGAGGGGGCCGCCGCTGCCCTTGCGCATCCGCTGAAGCTCGCCGAGAGCGCTCACGCGGGCCTCCTCGACGTGATCATCGCATGACCTTTCTGCACCACGGGCCGCGAGTCCGACGGGTCCGGGTAGGGGGTTGGGAAAACGTATTCCGCAGTTTGCACGCGTGTTACGCGGGCGTCAAGAGTGCTGATGGAGAACTGTGCGACCCGAGCGTCCCGAATCAGCGCAGGCGATCGTAGCGGGGCCGGGTGCTGTCGCGCACGAGCAGCCGCCCTTCGGCGACCAGCCGCCTCGGCCGCGTCGCCGGGCTCAGCGCGAGCCTGATCGCCTCGGCACCGGCGTGCGCCAGCGGAAGCGCCACGGTCGTCAGCCGCGGCGTCACGTCGGCGGCGAGCGGTATGTCGTCGATGCCCGTGACGGAGACGTCCGCGGGAACGTCGACGCCGGCCGCCCGCAGCGCCGACAGCGCGCCGACGGCGATGACGTCGTTGACGGCGAGGATCGCCTCTCTCCCGTCCAGGCCCTCGCCGGCCAGCGACCGCGCGGCGTCGTATCCGCCCTGGCGGCTGACCTCGCCGTGCATGACGCGGATGGCACGCCGGTCGAGGCCGCCGGACACCAGTCCTTCGACGCAACCCGCGGTGCGGGCGGCCATGTTGCCCAGCTCTTCCCGGCCGGCGAAGATCACGACCCGCCGGTGCCCGGTCTCGGCGACATGGGCGCCCGCGGCGCGGCCGGCGGCGTGATCGTCGAAGCCGATGGAGTCGAAGGACAGGTTGGTCTCGCCGACCACGACGACCCTCCCGCCTTCCCGTTCGTACAGCAGGAGCTCCTTGCGCAGCCGTCCCTCGAACTCCTCGGCCGTGAACCTGTTCGAGGTCAGGACGAGCGCGCGCGGGCGCAGAGAGCGCAGCACGCGGACGGTCTCGATCTGCCGCTCGGGGGCGCCCATGGTCGAGGAGACGGTGACGAGCGCGCCTGCGGTGCGCGCCTGGCGTTCCATGGCGGCGACCACCAGGCCCATGGACGGTGTCGTGAGGTCGTCGGCGATGAGCGCGATCGAGTCGCTCGCCCGGCGCATCGCCCTGGCGGAGGCGTCGGCGGTGTAACGCAGCGTGGCCGCCGCGGCCAGGACCCGGGCCTCGTATTCCGGCGCCACCTTGCGAGTGCTGCCGTTCAGCACCCGTGACGCGGTGGCCACCGACACTCCGGCGGCCGCGGCCACCTGATGCAGCGTGACCGTGGGTCTCGCCGCGTGAGGCATCCGCTTGCGTCCTTCCCCGTGGGCGATCCGGCCGACATGAAGCGTACTGGACGCACCGGGCGCTGACCCGGCGGCTAACCGTCTCAAAGGCAGATGATCCGTACCACAGACGTATGCTTGACATATGAGCATCGAGAAGCCGGCGCCCGTGCCCACGGCCGAGGGGGACTTCGGCTGGTCTCTCGGCGTGTTGTTGCGGGCGTTCCACGGCTCGCTGGTGGAGGTGCTCGGCGATCTGCCGCACGGGCCACGCGGTTACCAGACGCTGTCCACCGTGGTGCACGGCGATCAGCCGAGCCAGCTCGCGCTGGCCGCGCATCTGGGCATCGATCGGACCGTGATGACCTATCTCATCGACGACCTGGTCCAGGCGGGCCTGGTGGAGCGGCGGCTCAACCCTGCCGACCGGCGGCAGCGCAAGATCGTCGCCACGGACGAAGGCGCCGCCACGCTGCGTGACCTGGAGCGCCGGGTGCGGGAGGTCGAGGACATGGTCCTGGGCACGCTGAGCCCGGCCGAGCGTGACGTCCTGCGCGCGCTGCTGCGGCGGGTGGCCTGCGGCGTGGCCGACATCGAGCCGGCCACCGATCCGTGCGCGGTGGCCGAGGAGATGCTCGGCCAGGACTCGCCCGCCACCCGCTGATCAGCCCCTGAACGCGTGCGGGAATAGCCGGGCAAAACGTGTGGTTTGACAACACATCTTGTTTACATACAGTTTGTCGAGCCACGCGTCTGTGACGCGGAGGGGGACACCATGCCCGACTACGGCCACGATCTGATCTTCGGCTCGTTCATCACTCCCGCCGACGCCGCGCCGAAACAGGTGCTCGACCTCGCGGTGGGGTCCGAGGCCGCGGGGCTGGACCTGGTGACGTTCCAGGACCACCCGTACCAGCCCGCCTTCCTCGACACCTGGACGCTGCTGTCCTACGTCGCCGCCCGCACCGAGCGGATCCACCTGTCGGGCAACGTGATCAACCTGCCCCTGCGCCCGCCCGCCGTGCTCGCCCGCGCGGCGGCCAGCCTGGACCTGCTCAGCGACGGCCGGTTCGAGCTGGGGATGGGCGCGGGCGGGTTCTGGGACGCCATCGAGGCGATGGGCGGGCGCCGCCTGACCCCGGGCCAGGGCGTCGACGCGCTCAGCGAGGCGATCGACGTCATCCGCGGCGTCTGGGACGCCGGCAACCGGACCCGGCTGCGCGTGGACGGTCAGTACTACCAGGTCGACGGCGCCAAGCGGGGGCCGGCGCCGGCGCACGACATCGGCATCTGGCTGGGTGCGTACAAGCCGCGCATGTTGCGGCTGGTCGGCGGCAAGGCCGACGGGTGGCTGCCGTCGCTGCCCTACATGAAGAGCCTGGACCAGCTCGCGGAGAGCAACGCGATCATCGACGAGGCCGCGGCCGAGGCCGGGCGCGACCCCGGCGCGGTGCGGCGGCTGCTCAACGTCAGCGGCAGGTTCGGCGAGCAGGACGGCCGGCTCCTGTCCGGCCCGCCGCGGCTGTGGGCCGGGCAACTCGCCGAGCTCACCCTCCAGTACGGCTTCAGCGCCTACGTCCTCATGAGCGACGACCCGGGCATGATCCAGACCTTCGGCCAGGAGGTCGCGCCGGCCACGCGCGAACTCGTCGCCGCCGAGCGAACGGCCAAGTGACGATGGACCACGCTTCCACCCTGCGGGCCGGCCGGCACGCGGGCATCGACTACGACGGCGTACCCGCTCATCTGACGGCGATCGAGCCGGGCGACGTCGGCTACGCCCACGTCCGCTCCACCTACCTGCGCGGCGGGTCGCCCGGCCTGGTCCTGCGCCCGGGCACGCCCGCCGAGGTCGCCGACGCCCTGGCCTTCGCCCGCGCCCAGCCGGTGAAGCTGTCGTTACGCAGCGGCGGTCACGGGATCAGCGGCCGATCGACCAACCACGGCGGCATCGTCCTCGACGTCTCCCGATTGAACGCCATCGAGGTGCTGGACGAGCGCACCCGCCGGGTCCGTCTCGGTCCCGGCGCGCGCTGGAGCGACGTGGCGCGGGCCCTGGCGCCGTACGGCTGGGCGCTCAGCTCGGGCGACTACGGCGGCGTGGGCGTCGGCGGGCTGGCCACCGCCGGCGGCATCGGCTGGCTTGTACGCGAGCACGGCCTGACCATCGACCACCTGCGCGCGGTGGACATGGTGCTGGCCGAGGGCTCGCGGGTGCGGGCGAGCGACGACGAGAACGCCGAGCTGTTCTGGGCCGTGCGGGGCGCCGGGGCCAACTTCGGCATCGTGACCGCGTTCGAGTTCGAGGCGTACGAGGTGGGCGAGGTGGGGTTCGCCCGGTTCGTCGTGGACGCCACCGACACGGCGGGCTTCCTGGGGCGCTGGGGGGCCGCGATCGAGGCCGCGCCCCGCGACGTGACCGGCTCCCTCGTCATCGGGCGTCCCCGGCCGGGGCAGCCGGTGATCGCCCAGGTCATGACGGTCGTCGACGCCGGCGACGCCGAGACGGTCCTCAGCCGCCTGCAGCCCATCGCCGCCGCCGCGCCGCTGCTCGACCACGACATCCGGATCACGCCGTACGCGGCGATCATGCACGTGCCGCCCGGCGCGCACGACGGCCACGGCGAGCCGGTGGCCCGCTCCGCGCTCGCCGACCACCTCACCCCCGAACTGGCCGAGGCGGCCGCCCGCCTGATCATGAGCGGCGAGTCATACTTTTTCCAGATCCGCGCGGTCGGTGGGGCGGCGTCCGACATCGCCCCGGACGCGACCGCGTACGCGGGCCGGTCGGCCAACTTCCAACTCGTCGCCATGGGCTCCAGCCGTGCCCGCCTGGACCCGGCCTGGGACGCGATGCGGCGGCACTTCTCCGGGATCTACATCAACTTCGAGACGGACCTGCGACCCGGACGCCTGCACGACGCCTTCCCGGAGGACACCCTGCGGCGGCTGCGCGCGCTCAAACGCCGCCACGACCCGGACAACGTCTTCCGCGACAACTTCAACATCACTCCATGAGCACGCCTCACGTCAGCTCCGACTCCAGCAGGCCCATCATGAGGAGGTCGTGCCGCTCCCCCCGGGCGCGGAACGCCTCCCTGCGCCTGCCCTCCTCGACGAAGCCGGCCTTCGTGTACGCGCGCACGGCCGCGGTGTTGCCGGCGACCACCCAGAGCGTCACCCGGTGCAGGCCCATCTCCTCGAAGGCGTACCCGCAGATCACCCGCACCGCGTCGGTCGCGTAGCCGCTGCCCCAGTGGCCGCGGTCGCCGATGGCGATGCTCTGCAGGGTGGCCTCGCCGTTGATGAAGTCGGTGTCGCCGAGTGCGACATATCCGATCAGCTTCCCGCCGTCGAGCGTCTCGATGCCGAGCACCATCTGCTCGAACGTGTTACGCGGCCGGTTCGCACCCTTGTCCATGTTCTGGGCGAGGGAGATGGGCGGCGCGACGTCCATCCACCGGCCCACCTCGGGATCGTGGTACCAGCGCCACATGGCCTCGCTGTCGGCCGGTTCGAGGGCTCGCAGGCGTACGCGCTCTCCGGTCAGCATGGGGATCTCCTAACGATCGACCGCTCTCCTCTACCAAGGCCGGGACGCGCGAGGCAAAGGGTTTTCACCCAGAGAGCATCGCGACGGTCAGGAATTCTCCCAGGTCATCGGTACAATGTGCCCGAAGTCCGCATAAGCGGCGGGGGGTCTTGATGGCGAGCTTCATAGGCGTTCACCGGGCGAGGCGCGATGAACGGCGATGACGCGGCCTCGCCTGCGATCATCACGGTCGACGCCGACGGCACCGTGACCGGATGGACGCGCGCCGCCCAGGAACTGCTCGGCTACCCCGCCTCGGAGGTGCTCAACCGGTCCGGCGCGATGCTGCTCATGCCCTCGGACCGCGTTGCGGCCGGGAGCCTCGGGGAGCACTGGTCGGGCCTGGTCGAGGCGCGCCACCGCGACGGCAGCCGGGTCCTGGTGCACGTCCAAGGCAGCCGGCTGCACGCCGACGAGGCGCGTGGCGGCTGGTGCCTGTCGGCGACCGAGGTGCGGTCGGACGCCTCGGGGGAGACCATCCGGGGACCGCTCATCGACCGATCCCCGGCGGCCATGGCGATCTGGGATCGTGACCTGCGCTGCGTCTGGCTGAACGAGACGGCGAAGCGTCTGGAGGAGATCTTCCCCTTCGTCCAGCTCGGACGGCGACTGGAGGCGACGGACTTCAGGACCGACGCCGTGCGAACCGTGATGCGGCGGGTGCTCGCCAGCGGGGTGCCCATGATCGACCGCGAATACCGCTGGACCTCGCCGGACGAGCGCGCGAATCGTACGTACTCCAGCTCATTCTTCCGCTTCGAAGGCGTGGACGGGTGGCCGCTGGGCGTGTGCACGCTGACCCTGGACGTCACCCACAGCCGGGCGCGCGAGCACCTGGCGCTGCTCGGCGAGGCCAGCACTCGGATCGGCAGCAGTCTCGACGTCATGCGGTCCGCGCAGGAGGTGGCGGATCTGACCGTGCCGTTCCTCGCCGACTACGTCACGGTCGATCTCGCCGAGTCGGTCCTGCCCGGCGGCGAGCCCCTGCAACGCCTGGTCGCCTCGGAGGTGAGCATCCCCGTGTTCCGCCGCGCGGGCGTCGCCTCGATCCACCCCGACCTGCGCGAATCCCTCTGGGGGCGTGGGCAGGCGGTCTACGTCCCGCCGCTCTCGCCCTTCACCCAGGTCCTGTCCTCGGGACGCTCCCATTACGAACCGGTGCTGGACACCTCGCCGGGCACCTGGCTCGACGACGACCCGGACCGGGCGAAGACCATCCGCGCCACCGGCATGCACAGCTTGATGATCGTGCCGCTGCGGTCCCGTGGCGAGGTGCTGGGCATCGCCGTGTTCGTACGCACCGACAACCCGGCGCCGTTCACGAAGGACGACCTGATCCTCGCCGAGGAGCTCGCCAACCGCGCCGCGATGAGCCTGGACAACGCGCGCCAGTACACCCGCGAACGCACCACCGCCCTCGCGCTGCAGCGCAACCTCCTGCCGCGCCGGCTGATGGGCGGCAGGGCGGTCGAGGTGGCCTCGCGCTACCTGCCCTCCGATCTCCACGACGGCGTCGGCGGCGACTGGTACGACGTCATCCCGCTGCGCGACGACCGGGTCGCCCTGGTCGTCGGCGACGTGACGGGGCACGGCATCAACGCCGCGGCGACCATGGGGCGGCTGCGCACCGCCGTGCGCACGCTCGCGTACCTGGATCTCCCGCCTGACGAGCTGCTCACCCACCTCGACGACCTGGTCGTACGCCTGATGGACGAGGACTACGGCGCCGAGGGCTTCCCGCGCGACGCCATGGGAGCCACCTGCGTGTACGTCGTCTACGACCCGGCCACCCGGCGCTGCACCATGGCCCGCGCCGGGCACCCGCCGCCTGCCGTCGTGGACCCGTCCGGCCGGGTCACCTTCCCCCGCGTGCCCGGCGGCGCCCCGATCGGCGTCGGGCTCGGCGCCTTCGAGTCCATCGATCTCGAACTCTCCGAGGGCAGCCTGATCGTCCTCTACACGGACGGCCTGATCGAGACCCGCGAGGCCGACATCGACGTGGGCATGGGCCGCCTCGGCGCCGTACTGGCCGAGGCCACGGGACCGCTGGAGCCCCTGTGCGGCGCCGTGATCGACGCCATGACCGGGGGGTCGTCCGTCGATGACGACGTCGCCCTCGTCATCGCCCGCACCCGCGGGTCGTCCTGAACTCGGCTTCTCCCGAGCGTCGTTCCGGCCGCTCCCAACCACCGGTTACCGGCCTTCAGTGCCCGGCCGGCGGAGGTCGTGTGGTCGTCCGGCCCCACCCGGCGAAAGCCGCGTGCGGCCGGGCGTGTCTTGCCCAATTCATGAGAAGGCCCTAACGCGTCTCCAACGCAGTCCCCACGCCGAATCGGGATCCTTCTTGTGCCGGGCAGACCGCCCGCCCCCGCTGACGAAGGGTCTCGACATGCACAAGATCAAACTGACTGTGGCCGGCGCCGTCCTGGGCGGTGTGCTCGGCGGCCTGGTGGCCACCGCTCCGGCGTTCGCCGACACGCACACCTGCTCGGGGATGATGCGCGCGGTATCTGTCGACAACCTGCGCGTGCCGAAGGGCGTGACCTGCACCCTCCTCGGGACCCACGTGGGCGGCAACGTCAAGGTGGGGCAGGACGCGACCCTGGTGGCCCACAAGGTGCGCGTGCACGGCGACATCCAGGCCGAGGGCGCGCGCTCGATGTCGGTGGCCGGCGGCTCGACGGTGGGCGGCAACATCCAGGCGAAGAACGGCGGCTCCGTCGCGGTGACCTCGACACGGGTCGACGGCGACATCCAACTCGAGGACAACGATCGCCACGTGTGGGTCGAGCGCAACCGGGTGGAGGGCGACATCCAGCTCAAGAAGAATCACGACGGCCTGCTGGTCTCCCGCAACTCGGTCAATGAGAACCTGCAGTGCGAGGACAACGGCTCACGGGTGACGGGCGGCGACAACACCGTCGGCGGCAACAAGGAAGGCCAGTGCCGCCACCTCTGACCACGCCCAGGCCCCGGCCCCGGCCCCGGACCTTGGCGCGGACACGAACACGGACCTTGGCACGGACACGAACACGGACCTTGGCACGGACACGAACACGGACCTTGGCATGGACACGGACACGGACCTTGGCACGGACACGGGCCTGACCAGTGTGGCCTGGGGCTGGACTTGACCACGGGCCAGGGCATGAACGTGGGCCTGACCACGGGCTGGGCCTGCCAGGAGCGCGGCCTGGGACCGCTGGGGCGGGCTTGACCGCGAACCAGGGCATGACCACGGGCCGGCCTGACCACGGGCGCGGCCTGGGGCCGGACTCGACCACGAACCAGGGCATGAACCTGCGCCTGACCACAGGGCAGGGGCGTGAACCGCCGCCTCTGACGACGGGGCGGAGCGTGGGCCGCCACCCGGCCCCTTCCGGATGGAAGTGGTGCGGGGCGCGCCAGGCCCTCCGGAGTGGTGCGGGGCGCCGCAAAGGTCCTTGGGGAGGTATGGGGGGTGGTTTGGGGGTCGTGGCGGCGTGACGTTCCCCGAGATGAGGGTACTTGGAGCCCACGGTCTCATTCCCAGGGAGGGCAGATGCGCTCATCGATCCGTCTGGGCCGTTTCGCGGGAGTCCCGGTCGGGCTCAACTACAGCGTGTTGATCATCGTCGCGATCCTGGTGGTCGGGCTGGCCTTCGGGCGTTTCCCCGTGGACTTCCCCGGTTTGTCCCCGGTGGTCTATGTGCTGGCCGGGCTGGTGACGGCGGTGCTGTTCCTGGCGTCTCTGCTGGCCCATGAGCTCTCCCACGCCGTGGTGGCCAAGCGCCACGGCATCGAAGTCGCCCAGATCACGTTGTGGCTGCTCGGCGGGGTGGCGGAGCTGCGCGGAGAGCCGCGCTCGCCCGCCGCCGACCTGAAGATCGCAGTGGTGGGTCCGGTCACCAGCCTGCTGTGCGGCGTCGTGTTCGGGGGCATCGCGATGCTGCTCGCCGCAGCCGGGGGCACACCGCTGGTGTCCGGGATGTTCGTCTATCTGGCCGCCGTCAACGTGCTTCTGGCCGTGTTCAACCTGATCCCGGCCGCACCGCTGGACGGAGGGCGGGTGCTGCGGGCCCTGCTGTGGGGGCGGTGGGGCGATCGGACCAGGGCCGCTATCACCGCCGCCCGCGCGGGCAGGGGCTTCGGTTACGCCCTCATCACGCTGGGCTTCCTGCAAGTCGTCACCGGCGGCGGGTTCGAGGGGCTGTGGCTGGTCCTGATCGGCCTGTTCCTGGTCAACGCCGCCACAGCGGAGGAGCAGCAGGCCCAGGTCGGTGCCGCCCTGCACGGCATCAAGGTGGGTGACGTGATGTCGGACCGGCTCATCGTCGCGCATCCGGACGAGAGCGTGGCCGGGCTCATCGACCGGGTTGTGATGCGCGAGCGGCTGTCCACGTACCCGCTCGTGGACCAGGACGGCCGCTTCGCCGGGCTGGTCACGCTCAACCGCATCCGGCGGGTGAAGCCCGAGGAGCGCGCGGGGACGCTGCTGCGCGACATCGCCTGCCCGCCTCAGGAGGTGCCCCGATCCCGGCCGGAGGAGCCGCTGGTCGCCCTGCTCGGCAGGATGAACGGATGCGCCGACGGCCGAGCAGTGGTCCTCGACCCCGAGGAGCGGCTGATCGGCCTCCTCACCTCCAGCGACATCAGCCGGGTGATCCAGACATCCGGCCTGCACCCCTCCGACCCCTACCCCGGCCCCCGCGGCGCCGACCTCACCACCCGCCACC
>NZ_JADOGI010000076.1 GCF_015645445.1 Nonomuraea cypriaca
CAGCTCCACGCCGCCACCCCCCGCGCCCTCCACACCGGCGCCCGGGAGCCAGCCGTGGTCCAGGGCCCAGGCGGTCAGGGCGGGGCCGCGGGCGACCGCTTCCAGGCAGCCGTGGCCGCCGCAGCCGCAGCGCGGACCGCCGTCCGGCTCGACCACCACGTGACCGATGTGCCCGGCGTTGCCGGTCCGCCCGTTGACCAGGCGGCCGTTGAGGATGAGGCCGCCGCCCACGCCTGTGGAGACGACCATGCCGAGCATGTCGGAGATCCCCTGCCCGGCTCCCTTCCAGTGCTCGGCCACGGCCAGGCAGATGGCGTCGTTGTGCAGGCGTACCGTTGAACGGGGGAAGCGCGCGGCCAGCCGGGCGCGCAGGGGGAAGCCGCGCCAGCCGGGGATGTTCAGCGGTGACACCTCCCCGTCCGGCCAGGTCATGGGGCCGCCACACCCCACACCCACCCCTTCGACACCGTCGGACAGTGGTTCGATGAGGTCGGAGAGCGTCTGCCAGAGGGTCTCGGCGTCCGCGTCCCGTGGCGTCGTGGCCAACCGCGACCGGACCACCGTGCCGTCCTGAGCGACCAGCCCGGCGGCCATCTTGGTACCGCCGACATCGATCGCAAGAATCACGTGCTTATGGCCGCACTTCGTGCGGCGGGCTCGTCCGCCTCATGCCGCCGTCTTCCCCCGCTCCGCTCCTCCAGACGACGGCGCCCCCTCGCGTGTTCATGACCTCCACCCCGTGGAGGCGGGCCCGTCCGCCCGATGCCCGTTGCCGTCGTGGGTCATGGGGTGCGTGGAGGGCTGGAGAAGACGAGGACCGAGGCGGTGAAGCCGTGTACGTGGTTGTGGCCGGCGACCGGGCCGACCTCGCCGGCGGCGAAGAAGCCCGCCATGCCGATCGGCCCCAGCGTGTCACGCAGCGCGACCGGGTCGTGGTCCGCGGTGCCGAACATGGCCGAGCCCCGCCCGTTGCACGAGAACAGCAGCGCCCCGTCCACCCGGCCGAGCTCCTCGCGATGGGCGTCGAGCACGTCGTACAGGTCCTCGTCGGCGGTGGCGGCGTCGCGGACCTGGAAACGTACGGTCCGGCCGATCTCCACGATGTCGCCGATGGCCACGGCCTCGCGTTCGGGGTCGATGCCGATGACTCCCCTGATGAGGAAGTCGCCGCGTTCGTGGCGTTCGGCGTACTCGTCCATGGCCAGGCCGATCTGCAGGCCGGAGGCGACCAGCTCGCGGTCGTCCTCGTCCAGGTCGCTGACGATGTCCTCCAGCCTGGCCAGCGCGGGCTGGCCGGCCAGTTCGAGCAGCAGATTGTCCTCCGACGCCGTGACCACCATGCTTGGCCCTATCGGGCGGCAACCCTGGCTGACCACGGTGCTGATCTTCACTGGGCCGCTGAGCAGCACGCCGATCGCGCCCTCGGTGTAGATCTCCCCGTCCGCGAACAATCGTACGGACCCGCGCCCCTGCAGGCCGTTGGCCAGCCCGCCGATGAGCGGCAGGTCGCCGAGCACGTCCACCGAGCGCTCGACGAACGCGTCGGTCGGAAACGTGTACGGATCCGCCAGCAAAATCGCCACATGGTCGTCCCGCCCCCGCTCCGGCAACCCGACCACCACGAACCTGTCCTCGGCCGCCAGCGTCTCCAGCGCGAACGTGGTGAGCCGAGCCCCGTCCAAGGTCGCCGCCCAGGCGCTCACAGCGGACGTCAGCTCCACCCCCTGCCCGTCACCGATGACGCCTGTGGCACTGCATCCGATCACGTGCGCCTCGGGCGCGAGCTTCATCGCGGCCTGACCGGCTCTCGCGACGTCTTCTGGATCGTCACCGCAAATGAAGAAGCAGACCAGGTCGGCTTGGCCGCTGAGCCTCGACAGTGCCTGACCGACGGCGTTCTGCGCGGCCTCCACCAGGTCGGAACCCACGGCGAGGCCGTCGGCGAAGCGGCTTGTCATCAAGGCCACGCCTCTCGCCTCCCCTCGACATGTCCAAGTTCCCTAGGCCCGATTCTCCCCACTAAAGGGACAAGCACGCGCACGAACCGCCACGCAATGGTCAAGATCCGAAATCTCCGCCAGATGCGAAACTCTCTGCCGCATTCCTCTCGGGGGACGTAGTCTCGTTCCCGTGCATCAGCCACGTATTCTCCGCGAGTTGCGAGAGAGCGGCCACGTTCATCGCACCGTCAAAGCAGAAGTCCGGGAAAACCTCCTGGTCAGGCTCAGGGCCGGTGAGCCCCGCTTCCCCGGCATCGTGGGCTTCGACGAATCCGTTCTGCCACATCTGGAACGTGCCCTGCTCGCCGGGCACGACCTGGTCCTCCTCGGCGAACGCGGTCAGGGCAAGACCCGGCTCATCCGCACCGTCACGGGCCTGCTCGACGAGTGGACGCCGGTCGTCGAGGGCTGCGAGATCAACGATCATCCATACGCGCCGGTCTGCACGCGCTGTCAGACGCTGGCGCGGGAGCTGGGTGACGAGCTGCCGGTCGCGTGGAAGCACCGCGACGAGCGTTACGGCGAGAAGCTCGCCACGCCCGACACCTCCGTCGGCGACCTGATCGGCGACGTCGATCCGATCAAGATCGCTGAGGGGCGCACACTCGGCGACCCCGAGACGGTCCACTACGGCCTGGTCCCGCGGACCAACCGGGGCGTGTTCTCCGTCAACGAGCTGCCCGACCTGGCCGAGCGCATCCAGGTGTCGCTGCTCAACGTGCTGGAGGAGCGCGACATCCAGGTGCGGGGCTACAACCTGCGGCTGCCGCTCGACATCCTGCTCATCGCCAGCGCCAACCCCGAGGACTACACCAACAGGGGCCGGATCATCACGCCGCTGAAGGACCGGTTCGGGGCGGAGATCCGTACGCATTACCCGCTGACGATCGAGGACGAGCTCACCCTCATCCGCCAGGAGTCCGTACCGGACATCGGGGCTGACATCCCCGAGCACCTGATCGAGGTGATCGCCAGGTTCACCCGGCTGGTCCGCGAGTCGACCGCGGTCGACGCCCGTTCCGGCGTGTCGGCGCGTTTCTCGATCGCGGCCGCCGAGACCGCCTCCGCCTCGGCGGTGCGGCGGGCGGCGCTCGCCGACGAGGAGCAGCCCGTCGCGCGCGTCGTCGACCTGGCCTGCGTGGTCCACAGCCTGCGGGGCAAGGTGGAGTTCGAGGTCAGCGAGGAGGGCAGGGAGACCGAGATCCTGGCCCACCTGCTGCGCCGGGCGACGTCGGAGACGTTCCGTAGCCGGTTGGGCGGGATGGACCTGTCCCCGGTCACCGACAAGTTCGCCGAGGGCAACCAGGTGGAGTCCGGTGAGCTGGTTCCCGCCGGGGAGTTGCTGCTCCGGATCGGTCCCGTCAACGGCCTGGCGAAGGTCATGTCGAGGCTCGGCATGGGCGCGGGCGAGGAGTCGCCCGGACACGCGGCGGCGGCCCTGGAGTTCGCGCTCGAAGGGCTTTACCTGATGCGCCGACTGTCCAAGGAAGACCTTGACGGCGTAACCGTTTATCGGACGTGAACAACCGGACGGTCTCCCGCGTCATAGTGGTTAGCTCATCACGCTGTCGGGGAGACCGCCCATGCGCTTGCTTGCCTGTGCCACCGCCGCCGTCCTCACCCTGAGCGGCCTCGCCGTGCCCGCCGCAGCCGTCACTCACGTGTACGGCTACGCCTGGTCCGACGGTGACGGCAGGCTGCGCGTCGTCCCCCGGTCGGCCACCCGCGTGACGCGGCAGGGCCACGTGTTCCACCGGCTGAAGACCGTCTCCGGGGCCAAGGAGTTGCGCCTCGACTACACCGGCGCGTCCTACGGGCGGGTCACGGTGGCCTGCGACCTGAAGGAGACCGAGGGCCACGTCGCGCTGGACGCCGGCGGCCTGGGACGCACTGCCTGCGAGCCCGCCCATCTGGAGACGGAGCTGCTGGCCGGACCCGTGCCGCTGCGGATCGAATACCGCGGAGGCAAGGCGACCAGGGTCAACGAGATCCTGGTGCACGACTGGCCGGACCCGCGCCCGGCCCGCGGCACGATCTCGCGGATCAACGACACCACGGTCGTGTTCACGGCCGGGGACAAGAAGATCAAGCTGGGCTACACGTACACCACTGCCTTCCACCGGACCACCGCCCGGTGCGGAGACGGCTGGCTGGCCGGCGAGCCGGTGAACGCCGCCAAGAGCGGTCTCGGCAGGAAGCCGTGCGCCTGGACGGATCTCACCAAGGCGCTCAAGGCGGCCAGGCATCCCGTGCTGGTCAAGGTGGACTACACGCCCGGAGTCGGCTCACTCGACCAAGTGTGGGAGGTCTTCGGGGACGCGTAGGCGGGTTTCTCGGGTTAGCGTTGGTTTGTGATGGCCTTTCGCTATGGCGAGTACCACGACGGCCCCGACCCCCTGGCCCCGCCCTACGACGTGCGGGCGGCCCTCGACGAGATGGGCGACGCCATCCTGTCGGGCTCGACGCCGGTCCACGCGCTGCGCGACCTGCTCAAGCGCGGCCTGCCCGGCGCGCAGGACCGCCGGGGGCTCGACGACATGCTCAGAGAGGTCCGGCGGCGTCGTCGTGACCTGCGCGAACGCGGGCGGCTCGACGGCACGCTGGAAAAGGCGCGGGCGCTGCTGGACAAGGCCATCGGGCAGGAGCGGGCCGAGCTGTTCCCCGACCCGTCGGACGACGCGCGGTTGCGGGAGTCCGAGCTCGACACGCTGCCCGAGGACACGGCCGGGGCGATCCAGGAGCTGAGCACATACGAGTGGCGGTCGGCGGCGGCGCGCCAGACGTTCGAGGAGCTGCGGGACCTGCTGCGGCGGGAGGTGCTCGACAGCCAGTTCAGGGGCCTGCGGGACGCGCTCGCCAACCCGGACCCCGAGGCGATGGAACGCGTCCGCCAGATGATGTCGGACCTGAACGACATGCTCGACAAGGACGCCCGAGGCGAGCACACCCAAGCCGACTTCGACGCCTTTATGTCGAAATATGGCGATTTGTTCCCGGAAAAGCCGCGGAACCTCGACGAGCTCGTCGACATCCTCGCCCGCCGCGCCGCCGCCACCCAGCGCATGCTGGCCTCGATGACCCCGCGCCAGCGCGAGGAGCTCGGCGGCCTCATCAGCCAGACGCTCGACCAGGCCGGGTTGTCCGACCAGATGCGCCGCCTCGGCGAGTCGCTCTACGCCCGCCGCCCCGACCTCGCCTGGAACGCCCAGGAACGCCTCACCGGCGAGGAGCCCCTCGGCATGGGCGACGCGGTCACGGCCCTGGAGGAGCTGGCCGACCTCACCCAGTTGGAGACCGCCCTGCGCCAGGACTACCCGGGCGCGCGCCTCGACGACATCGACGAGGCAGCCGTACGCCGTGCGCTCGGCCGCTCCGCAGTCGACGACCTGGAGGCGCTCAAGCGGATCGAACGCGAACTGGAGGAGCAGGGCTACCTCCTGCGCCGCCGCGGCAAGCTGGAGCTCACGCCCAAGGCGGTGCGACGGCTCGGTGAGACGGCGCTGCGCCGGGTCTTCAGCTCGCTCGACGCGGGGCGCCGCGGTGACCATGACCAGCACGACGCGGGCTCGGCCGGCGAGCTCACGGGCTCGTCCCGGCCGTGGCGCTTCGGCGACGAGCAGCCGATCGACGTGGTCCGCACCCTGGTCAACGGCGTACGCAACGGCGGCGTCACGCCGGGGAACACGGCCGTACGCCTCTCGGTCGACGACTTCGAGGTGGCCGAGACCGAGCGGCGCAGCGCGGCGGCCGTCTGCCTCCTGGTCGACCTGTCGTACTCGATGGCCCTGCGCGGCACCTGGGCGGCGGCCAAGCAGACGGCGCTGGCCCTGCAGGCGCTGGTGGCCTCCAAGTTCCCGCAGGACGCCGTACAGATCATCGGCTTCTCCAACTACGCCAGGGTGCTGCAGCCGGACGAGCTGGCCGGCCTCGACTGGGACATGGTCCAGGGCACCAACCTGCACCACGCGCTCCTGATCGCCGGCCGCCACCTCGACCGCCACCCCGACTTCGAGCCGGTGGTGCTGGTGGTCACGGACGGTGAGCCCACCGCTCACCTCCTGCGCAACGGCAGGTCGGCGTTCGAGTGGCCGCCGTCGCACGAGACGCTGGAGCTCACGCTGTCGGAAGTGGACAAGATGACCCGGCGGCGGGCCACCATCAACGTCTTCATGCTGGCGGCCGACGACCGGCTGAAGGAGTTCGTGGACGAGGTGGCCCGCCGCAACGGCGGCCGCGTCTTCTCCCCGAGCGCCGAACGACTCGGCGAGTACGTCGTCAGCGACTTCCTCCGCCTCCGCCGCGCCCGCTGACACCCCGCCGCCCCAGCAGGCCCTGCCCGCTGACCGCGGACGTATTGGGGGCGGTGGATTGTCGGTGGTGGATGGCAGACTCGTTTGTCATGGATCTGGACGTGCGGTTGCGGGATGTCGTCGTGGACGATCTGGAGGTGTTCCTGGAGCAGGAGCATGATCCTGAGGCGGTCCGGAGGTCGAGGTTCCAGCCGAGGGAGCGGGAGGCGTTCCTGCGGCACTGGACCACGCGGGTCCTCGGCGATCCCACCGTCCACGTGCAGGCGGTCACGGTGGACGCAGACCTGGCCGGAAACATCGTGGCCTGGTGGGAGGGCGACCGGCGTTTCATCGGCTACTGGTTCGGCAGGGAGTTCTGGGGCCACGGCATAGGCACCCGGGCGCTCGGGCTCTTCCTCCAGCAGGAGAAGACCCGCCCTCTCTACGCCGACCCCTTCGAGGGCAACACCGGCTCCGTCAGGCTCCTGGAGAGACACGGCTTCCAGCGCACGGGGGAGATCGAGCACGGCGAGGACCGGCACATCATGCTCGTCCTCACCGAGCCGACGTGATCAGCTCAGGGGCTCAGGCGTCGACGAGGTGGGCGTAGAAGTCGAGCGCGACGTCGAACCCGTCGCGGCAGTTGCGGTGGGAGCGGTAGCAGGGCCGCCAGGCGGAGCTGGCCCCCACTCCTGCCCGCGCGTCACGCAGGGCCGGCAGCACCCGCTCCGGCTTGGGCAGCAGGCCGTGCCCCAGGTAGCGGACCCCGGCCAACTCGGTGTGCCGGCCGCGCCCCCCGGAGACGAACGTGCCGAGACGCCAGCCGCTCTCCTCGTCCCACACCAGCGCGCTCCCGTCGGCCAGCCTGAGCGTGGCGTCACGCGGATCGCACGGGCCTTCCCACCAGTCCGTCACCTCGGCTCCGAGCAGGTCGACGACCTGCTGCAGATAGCCGATCGGCTGCTGCAGCCACTCGTCGGTGTACGGCTCGACGTGCCTGATGGCCACGGACGGCACCCCCTTATGTCCAGACGGTAAGGAAAAAGCGGCGGTGACCAACCATACCCGCGCTGAACTTATTCCGTTGCCCAGGCGTCTAGTCATTACGGACGATATTTACGGCTGGCACGGGGAAGAGGGGGTGCCTGATGATTGCCACAATTCTCCTCATTGTGCTGATGGTCGTCGCGATCGCGGCCACTGAGCTGATCATGCGTTGCTCTGCGGCGAGCAAAGAGAGTGTCGACTCCCCGAGCGAGATCACTGGGGACTAGTCTCGGCGGCATGTCGTCCCTGCTTCTCTGGCTGCACATCGGCTTCGCGATCTTCACCATCGGCCCGGTGACCGCCGCGACGATGGCCGCGCCCCGGGTCATCCGCAACAAGAACGTGCCCGTGCTGCAGAACATCCAGCGCATGACGAGGGTTTACAGCCTCGCCAGCCTGGGCGTGTTCGTGTTCGGGCTGATCCTCGGCATCGTCCTCGGCGGCGGGCTGCTCGGCAAGTGGTACATGACGGCCTCGATGACGCTGTTCATCGTGGCCGCCGTACTGCTCGTCATCATCGACCGTGACCTGCGCACCGCCGTCCGGGCGCTCTCCAGCGAGGGCACGGACGACGACGCGAAGGTCCAGAACGGCCGGATCGCCGCGATCAGCGGCCTGCTCTCGGTGATCTGGCTGGTGATCCTCTTCCTGATGGTGGTCCCGACCGGCTGAGCCCCGGTAGGTCCCGAGCGGGCTCGGGGCCGCCCGTCCAGGCGGGGGCCCTGAGAGCGGGGCTCGGGAGACCGTCATAGCGGCTCTCGGGGGCCGTTCAGCCCAGGGCCTGGATGAGGTCGGCGAGCAGGTCGTCGATGGTCTCGATGCCGACCGACAGCCGCACCAGATCCGCGGGCACCTCGAGCGGCGATCCGGCCGCCGAGGCGTGCGTCATCCTGCCCGGGTGCTCGATCAGCGACTCGACCCCGCCGAGCGACTCCCCCAGCGTGAACAGCTTGGCCCGGTCGCAGACCGCCACCGCCTCCGCCTCGCCACCGGCGACGCGGAACGACACCATGCCGCCGAACCGCCTCATCTGCTTGGCCGCCACCTCGTGCCCCGCGTGCCCGGGCAGCCCCGGATAGAGCACCTCGGTCACGCGCGAATGCGCGAGCAGCAGGTCGACGACGCGTTCGGCGTTGTCGCAGTGGCGGTCCATGCGTACGCCGAGGGTCTTCAGCCCGCGCAGCGTCAGCCACGCGTCGAACGGCCCGGCCACCGCACCCATCGCGTTCTGGTGGTAGGCCAACTCCTCCCCGAGCCCGCTGTCGGCCGCGACCAGCGCCCCGCCGACGACGTCGGAGTGCCCGCCCACATATTTCGTGGTGGAATGCACGACGACGTCCGCCCCGAGCGCGAGCGGCTGCTGCAGGTACGGCGACGCGAACGTGTTGTCCACCACCAGCAGCGACTCGTTGTCGTGGGCCAGCCGGGCCAGCGCGGCGATGTCGGCGATGCCGAGCAACGGGTTGGTCGGCGTCTCGACCCAGACCACCTTGGTCTTCTGCGTCATCGCCCCGGCGACGGCGTCGAGGTCGTGCAGCGGCACGGGGTCGTAGTGCAGGCCCCACCGCTCGTGCACCTTGGCGAACAGGCGGTACGTCCCGCCGTAGGCGTCGTTGGGGATGATCACGTGGTCCTGCGGCCTGCACACCGTACGCAGCAGGGTGTCCTCGGCCGCCAGCCCCGAGGCGAACGCGAGGCCGCGCGCGCCGCCCTCGACGGCCGCCAGCGCCTCTTCGAGCGCGGTCCTGGTGGGATTGGCCGAGCGGCTGTACTCATATCCGGAACGCAGGCCGCCCACGCCGTCCTGCTTGTACGTGGACGTGGCGTAGATCGGCGGCACGACCGCGCCGGTCACCGCGTCGGGCTCCTGACCTGCGTGAATGGCCAGGGTCTCAAAACCGTTGCTCATAAAGGCCACGTTAACGGAAGACGGCCCGCGATCCGTCCCCTCCGGATCGCGGGCCGCCCGCGGGCGCCGTCCCCAACAGCGCCCTGACGGGCTCGCGCCCATATCCGCGCGAGCCGGACCGGTCAGGCCGCCTTGGGCTCGTGACGGTCCTCGCCCGATCGGGGCGTGAGCCGTACGACATCCGCCTTGATGAACCGGCCGCGACCGCCCTCCGCGGACTCCCCATTGATCCGGGAGAGCAGCACGGGGTCGGCGAGCGCCAGCAGCACTGCGACGACCACCCCTGCACCCAGCAGCGCGAACCCGATGGCAACCATTTCCTGTCCCCTTCCGACCTCTCCAGCATCGGCGACGCCCCTGGCCGCCGCCTCCGCTGAAGGGCTGGTCTCCCGAGAGCCCACTCGGCCGAACGGTCGATACGTCTTGTCCGACTTCCGGCCTAGGCTCGGGGCCGTGGGGGATTCCAAGAGCGTCGTGTACTGGGTCCGCCGGCTGAGCGAGATCGCGATGGTCGGCTGGCTGGGCATGCTGCTGATGGTCGACCTCCTGCTCGCCTTCGCCGTCGGCGGTCTCCAGTGGCTCACGCTCCTCTGTGGCGTGGGCGGCATCGCGGCCGTGGTGCTGCGGCGCAGGCACCGGCTGGAGGGGTTCACCATCGCGCTGGCCGCGTCGTTCTGCACGTCCGTGGTCATCGGAGGCGCCCAGGTCGCGGGGACCCCCGGCATGGCGGAGACCGGTTCGCTGCTCATCCTGCTGATCGGCGTGCTGCGGCACGTGGAGCCGGTACGGCGGGCGGCGGTCCTCGCGTGCGTGGGGCTGGGCGTCCTGATGGCCGAGGCCGTCTGGCGCGACTACAACGGCGGCTCGGGGCTGGCGTTCTCGTTCCTGCTGTTCGCCGGGTGGTCGATGGCCGCCGGCAGCGGCGGTTACCTCCGCTTCCAGCAGGAGCGCCGCGTGGAGGCGGTCCATTCCGTACGCCGGGCCGAACGCCTGGAGCTGGCCAGGGAGCTGCACGACCTGGTCGCCCACCACATCACCGGCATCGTGGTCCAGGCCCAGGCCGCGCGCACGGTCGCCGCGAGCAAGCCGGAGGCGGTGTCGCCCGCGCTGGACGCGATCGCCGCGGCCGGGTCCGAGGCGCTGACCTCGATGCGGCGCATGGTCACCGTGTTGCGTACCGAGGACGGCGCGGACCGCAAACCCGGCACCGCGCTGGCGGATCTGCGCATGATGACCGAACGGTTCTCGGAGGAGGGGCCGAAGGTGGCGTTCGAGATCGGGCCCGGCCTGGACGACCGTACGCTCGCTCCGGAAGTCATGACCACCCTGCACCGGGTGCTCCAGGAGGCGCTGACCAACGTACGCAAGCACGCGTCGCGGACCGCCTGGGTGGAGGCCCGTCTGCGCCGCCACGAACAGGCGGTCGTGCTGCGGGTGCGCAACTTCGGGGCGTCGCCGGACCCGCGGGTGTCCCGACTCGGCGGCGGGTTCGGCCTGGTCGGAATGGCCGAACGCGTGGAGGCCCTGGGCGGCAGACTGTACGCGGGCCCCTCCCCCGAGGGCGCCTGGGAAGTGGTCGCCGAGTTCCCGCTCCCCTGACCCCGGCGTCGGGGCATGGTCTAACCAGCCCCGACACCGGTCAGGCGGCTCCTCAGCGGTTGGCCAGGAAGGCGAGCAGGTCCTGGCGGGTGATCAAACCCACCGGCTTGCCCTCTTCCAGCACCACCGCCGCGTCGGCCTTCTCCAGCGCCTCGACCGCCTGCGCCACCGGTTCGCCGCCACCGATCGTGGGTAGCGGTGCCGACATATGGTCGGCGATCGTGTCGTCGGAGGAGAGCCGGCCGTGGTAGAGCGCCTCCAGCAGGTCGCGTTCCACGATCGAGCCGACCACCTCGGCCGCCATGACCGGCGGCTCCTCCTTCATCACGGGGAGCTGGGACACCGAGTATTCGCGCATGATCGCGATGGCCGTGCCGACGGACTCGTGCGGATGCGCGTGCACGAACTCCGGCAGCCCGGGCCCCTTGCGCGCCAGCACGTCGGCGACCAGGCCCTCCTCGGACGAGGTGGTCAGGAAGCCGTAGTCGGCCATCCAGTCGTCGTTGAAGATCTTCGACAGGTAGCCGCGCCCGCCGTCGGGCAGCAGCACGACGATCACGTCGTCGGGCCCGCTCCTCGCCGCCACCCGCAGCGCCGCCACGACGGCCATCCCGCACGAGCCGCCGACCAGGAGCCCCTCCTCGCGGGCGAGCCTGCGCGTCATGGTGAACGACTCCTTGTCGGACACCGCGATGATCTCGTCGCAGATCTGCGTGTCGTACGTGGCCGGCCAGATGTCCTCGCCGACCCCCTCCACCAGGTAAGGACGGCCGGAGCCGCCGGAGTAGACCGAGCCCTCGGGGTCGGCGCCGATGATCTTCACCCGCCCGCCGGAGACCTCCTTCAGGAAGCGCCCGGCGCCGCTGATCGTGCCTCCGGTGCCGATGCCCGCCACGAAGTGCGTGACCTCGCCCCCGGTCTGCTCCCACACCTCGGGACCGGTCGAGTGGTAGTGGGAGTCGGGATTGTTGACGTTGGAGTACTGGTCGGGCTTCCAGGCGTTCGGCACCTCGCGGGCCAGCCGGTCGGAGACCGAGTAGTAGGAGTCGGGGTGGTCGGGCGAGACGGCGCTCGGGCAGACGACGACCTCCGCCCCGTACGCGCGGAGCACCGCGATCTTGTCCTGGGCCACCTTGTCCGGCACCACGAACATGCACCGGTAACCCTTGCGCTGGGCCACGATGGCCAGGCCGACCCCGGTGTTGCCGGACGTCGGCTCCACGATGACGCCGCCAGGCCGCAACTCGCCGGACTTCTCCGCGGCCTCGATCATGCGAACCGCGATGCGGTCCTTGACCGATCCGCCCGGGTTGAAGTACTCGACCTTGGCGAGAACCTGGGCGGGCACCCCCGTATTGACTTTGTGCAGCCGGACGAGCGGGGTGTTCCCCATCAGCTCGACCAGGGAATCGTATACGCGCACCGAGGTGTTCACCTTCTTTGCCGAAGCTTCATCAGCTTGCCTGTGGCCGAGATCCAGTGGGGGCGGCAGGCCCTCGGCTAGTTTTCCAGCAAAACGCTACCGCCGAGTTCGACCAGGGAGGGACGTACGTGGCCTGGGCACCTGGCATGGCGCGCGCGGCTCGCAGGATCGCCACCGCGGCGGCTCTCGGCGGTGGCGGGCTGACGGCTCTCGGCGCGACGGCGTACGGGCTGCTGATCGCAGAGGGGCTGCTCGCCCGCAAGGCCATCGGACGCCCGCACGGGCTGGACGGCCCGCCCTCCGACGGCACGTACGGGGGCGGTTTCTCCGGCGAGCCGCTCAGGATGGCCATGCTGGGCGACTCCACCTCGGTCGGCCTCGGCACGACCGACCGCAGCCACACCCCGGGCGTGTTGCTCGCGAACGGCCTGGCGGCCGTCGCGGAACGCCCTGTGCGCCTGCTGGTCGCCGGCGTGTCGGGCGCGCCGTCGGCCGCGCTGGCGGACCAGGTGGACCTGGCCCTGGCCATGGAGCCGGACCTGGCGGTGATCTTCGTGGGGGCGAACGACATCATCACGCAGACGCTTCCCGCGGTCGCCGTACGGCATCTGGCCAAGGCCGTGCGGCGGTTGCGCGCGGCGGAGGCCGAGGTGGTCGTGGGCACCTGCCCCGACCTCGGCACCGTACTCCCGATCGCGCAGCCGCTGCGCTGGGTGACGCGGCGCTGGAGCCGCCAGCTCGCGGCGGCGCAGACGGTGGCGGTGGTGGACGCGGGCGGCCGGACGGTGTCGTTCGCGGACGTCCTGGGGCCGGAATTCGCTACAAATCCGGCAGAGATGTTCGGACCGGATGGTTTCCATCCATCTGACCGAGGTTACGCGCAGGCCGCTTACGCGGTGCTACCGTCGGTGTGCGCTGCGTTGGGGCTGTGGCCTGAGCCGCGGCCCGCACGCGGCGAAGCACCGCAACCGATTTACCTCGCGGCGGCCACGGCCGCGGAGGAGCCCGGCACCGAGGTCACCCCGACCCGGGTCGACGGGCGGGCGACGGGCTTGCACGGGAAGTGGGCGACGTTGTTCCGCCGGCGGCTCGGCGAGACGCTGAACGACGCCTGACCACGGTCACCCTCCGCGTCCGAGTCGCTACTCCTCGTCCCTTTGGAGTGGATTGCTCGTGCTCCGGCCCCACTGGAAACCGTCCCTGGCCCTCGCCGGCACTCTCGCCGTGGCCGGCTGCTCCGGCAGCGACGCTGCCACCTCGGCGTTCCCGACCTGGCACAACACCCAAGTCAACGCGGTCAGCCGCATGGCCGTGACCGGCGGGATCGTCGCCACCACCGCCATGAAGCCCGGCGGGACCCTGGAGACCGTCGCCATCGACCTGCGCGACGGCAGGCGGCTGTGGGCCCACCCGGCCACGATGGCGGGCCGCCTGCCCGGCATGGGCGTCGCCGCGCCCGCGATCGTGGAGACCGCCAAGGGCCAGGCCGTGGTGGTCGCGCTCGACCCGGCCAGGCAGGGCCGCTGGAACGCCACCCTCATCGCCCGCGACGCCCGCTCGGGGGCGCGGAAGTGGGCCAGGCCGGTGCACTCGACGTTCGGCCCGCAGCGCTGCGGGCCGTACATCTGCGTGTCCGAGCACACCGCCCTGGCCAAGGCCCGCATGGTGGTGCTCGATCCGAACACCGGCAGGATCCTGTGGAAGCTGCCGGGGATCTCCGAGGTCGAGTGGTCGGACCAGAACCGGGTGCTGCTGCTCAGGCTGTCCGCCAACCCCATGATCGAGTCGTACGACGTCAAGACCGGCAAGCTCCAGTGGCAGCAGCCGATCGAGCAGGCGCTCGGCCCTGGCATCGACCTGTCGGGCGGGTGGGCGTTCGGCTCTACGGGCGACAACCTGGTCGGCTACGTCGCCCCCTACACGAACCCGCAGACCAAGAAGGTCTCCACGTTCGGGCTCTTCTCCATCAAGATCAACGACGGCTCGATCAACTGGATGCGGCCCTCGGTCGTACGCGTCTATCCCAGCGGCAACCCCGGCTACGCCCCGGTCGTACGCCCCGTAGACCGCCAGGGCGCATACGGCGGCTTCGCCCGGCTCGACTCAGGCACCGGCAGGGTGGTCGGCCAGATCACGGCCGCCGACGTGCCGGGCTCCGGCTGGTGGCTGGCCTTCCCCGACCGGATGAACCACATGGGCTTCCTCAAGCACAACAGCAAGGGCACGGCGTTCGACCTCGTCTCCGGCGAGCCCGCGCCAGTGGAGGAGGCCCGCGCCTGGTCCTTCTGCGTCACCGACCCCAAGCCGCTGCCGCTGCGCGGCCAGGCCCCCGGCTTCTACTCGACCGCCGCCATCTGCGAGTACGACCTCGGCACCGGCAAGCGCGTCTCCCCCGCGGTCGCGCCGCCGACCTGGTTCACCGGCAGCGAGGACGGGTGGCGGCTGTGGCGCGACGAGAAGGGCGGGATCCACGCCGTCAACGACCACACGGCCACCGCGCCGGGAATGTACGGCTGAGGATCGGGGGCACGCGCGGGCTTGCGAGTAGGACTGGAATATAGTTCTACTAGAAGCGCCGACAAAGGAGAGGCCATGCCCGAGGCAGTCATCGTCGCAACCGCGCGTTCCCCCATCGGACGAGCTTTCAAGGGGTCGCTCAAGGAGATCCGTCCCGACGACCTGACCGTGCAGATGATCCAGGCGGCGCTGGCCAAGGTGCCGCAGCTCGACCCGCACGCGATCGAGGACATCATGCTCGGCTGCGGGCTGCCGGGCGGCGAGCAGGGGTTCAACATGGCCCGCGTGGTGGCGGTGCGGCTGGGGCTCGACGACGTGCCCGGCACCACGGTCACCCGCTACTGCTCCTCGTCGCTGCAGACCACCAGGATGGCCTTCCACGCCATCAAGGCGGGCGAGGGCGACGTGTTCCTCTCCGCGGGCGTGGAGACCGTCTCGCGCTTCACCAAGGGCAACTCCGACTCGCTGCCCGACACCCACAACCCGGTCTTCCTCGACGCGCTGGCGCGGACCAAGAAGTTCGCCGAGGGCGGGCAGACCTGGCACGACCCGCGCGCGGACGGCGACGTTCCGGACGTCTACATCGCCATGGGACAGACCGCGGAGAACCTCGCCCAGCTGAAGGGGATCACCCGTCAGGAGCAGGACGAGTTCGGGGTGCGCTCGCAGAACCTCGCCGAGAAGGCGCTGGCCGACGGGTTCTGGGCCAAGGACATCACGCCGGCGACCATGCCCGACGGGACCGTGGTCGGCAAGGACGACGGGCCGCGGCCGGGGACGTCGTACGAGAAGGTGTCCACGCTCGCCCCGGTCTTCCGGCCGGACGGGACCGTCACGGCGGGCAACTGCTGCCCGCTGAACGACGGGGCCGCCGCCGTGATCGTGATGAGCGACGTCAAGGCGGCCGAGCTCGGGATCACGCCGCTGGCCAGGATCGTGTCGACCGGGGTGAGCGGACTGTCGCCGGAGATCATGGGGCTGGGGCCGGTGGAGGCGACGAACCAGGCGCTCGCGCGGGCCGGGATGGCCATCGAGGACATCGACCTGGTGGAGATCAACGAGGCGTTCGCGGCTCAGGTGATCCCGTCGTACCGGGAGCTCGGGATCGACCTCGACCGGCTGAACGTGAACGGCGGGGCGATCGCCGTCGGGCACCCGTTCGGGATGACGGGGGCGCGCATCACCTCCACCCTGATCAACAGCCTCCAGCACCACGACAAGAGCATCGGCCTCGAAACGATGTGCGTCGGCGGCGGCCAGGGCATGGCGATGATCCTCGAGCGCCTGATCTGACCTTTCCGTCGTGCCCGGGTTGCTCATTTTCATCTTTTACGCGGGCCGTGGTCGGCCACCCGCCGCACGTGGCTGAGGGCCTCCAGGGAAACGGCCGCTGACCGGATGCCGGTGGCTCGCCGTCACGCGAGCCACCGGTTACCCGGCTCCGTGGCCACGCGCCTGCCGCCGTGGTTCCTGGGATCGGCGCGATGCGGGCCGTCTCCGTGGCCACGTGCCGGGCCTCAGCCGTGGTGGTCCGGGCCCGCGTGATGGGGGCGGATGCGGAGAATGACGCGGTGGTCGCGGGTCATGGCGGCGCGGTAGTCGGGCCAGTTGGGGTGTTCGCCGGAGATGTCGCGGTAGTAGGCGATCAGGTGGTCCATGGCGTCCGGCAGGGAGATGATCTCGGCCGTTCCGTCCACCTGGATCCAGTCGCCGAAGAAGGCGTCCGTGAAGGCGCACACCGACACCTGCGGGTCGCGGCGGGCATTGTGTACCTTTACGGCCGTTTCCCGGGTGCTGATGACGATGTGGCCGTCCGCCACGCCCGCCAGCACCGGGGACATCTGCGCGCGTCCGTCGGGGTGCCTGGTGAGGAGGACGGCGTGGTGATGGGTGGAGAAGAAGTCGAGTGCCCTGTCGAGATCCATTCACCCATGATGACGCGCCCGCGCTCAAGGCACGGGCGCGAGGGCGTAGGGCTTAGATGAAGCCCATGCGGTTACGGCGGTGCCGCTCGTGTTCGTGCACGATCGCGGCGGCGTAGCCGTGGGTCAGCCCGTGCTCGTCGGCAAGCCAGTTGGCCCGCTCGTCACACCTCAGGAAAGCCGGGCCGTTGTCGATGGCTTGGAACCACTCGGGGAGTTGGCGTCCCGTTATCGTGGGGACCCTTGCGATGAGCTTCGTCTGCGTCTCCGGTGAGTGGTTCAAGGACATGGGCACCTCCGCGGATTAAGGTCCTTTGCTTGACAGTGCAACACCGTCGTGAGAATGGCAAGGCCCAACCCAGGCATCATTTTGTTACGGCACGTAGATTTTCGGTTGCGCAAAGAGAGGGCCCCGCCGTTACGGCCGGGGCCCTCTCTGGTGACGCGCGTGTTACCGATCAGTCACTGCTACTGAAATAGCTGATGAACCGGAGCACCTCGAGGTAGATCCACACCAGGCTCAGCGTCAGGCCGAACGCGCACTGCCAGGCGAACTTCTCCGGTGCGCCCTGCTTGACGCCCTGCTCGATCGAGTCGAAGTCGAGCAGCAGGAAGAAGCAGCCGATCAGGATCATCGCGATGCTGAAGATCCAGCCCATCGGGCTGTCGGTGCGCAGGCCGAGGCCGCCGGCGTTGAAGAAGCCGACGATGAAGTTGACGAGCAGCAGGCCCAGCGCCGCGATCGCGGCCGCCATGCCGAACTTCACGAGCTTGGGTGTGACGCGGATGATCCGCAGGGAGTAGACGGTCAGCACGGCTCCGAACGCGAACGCCGTGCCCAGCACCGCCTGTAGGACGATGCCGCTGATCATCCCCTCGAAGAGGCGGCTGATCGTGCCGAGGAAGACCCCCTCGAAGATGGCGTAGCCCAGGATGAGCGCCGGGTTGGTGCTCATCGTGAACGAGGCGATCAGGCCCAGGATCAGGGCGACGATGGCCGCCCCGATGGCGACCATCGGCGGGACCTGGAGGATCCACGCCGCGGCCGCGGCGACGACGAGCGCGCCGAGGGTGAGGAAGCCTCGCACCACGACATCGTCGAGCGTCATGGTCCGGGACGCGGGTCGGGTCGGGGGTGCGTACGACGGGGAGTCGTACATGTTCTGCAGTTGGTCCGGCGACGGGGTGGGTCCTGCCCATCCCCCTGTCTGCCGCCGTGACCTCGTGAATACGGGGTTCTTGCTCTCCATCGCTGCCTCCTGTGACGCCGAGCCTACGGGGCCTGGCGGCACCTTGGTCAACTCGCGCTCGGATCGATGTTCATTCGGGACTTCGGCAGCGTTGACAACGAACGGACGCGCCCGCGAGTTCCCAAGGTCATCCCGGACCGAGAAACTGGGTATTTCCAATGGTAGAAGCAGGTGCCCCCGGCGGGATTCGAACCCGCACGTCAACCCTTTTAAGGGGTTTGCCTCTGCCATTGGGCTACGGGGGCGCCGCAATCATACGAAACGGACCATGCTTCCGAGGAGCACAACTTCGCATCAGGCGTCACAACTGTGAAGTCTGCGGTGAAGTGATAGTGCTCCAGACACTCTGTCCAAGAAGAGTAGACCGTCCAGATGGTCCAGTTGGTGTTGAATGCAGCGGGCTTCGAAGGCGTCCGCTTCGATGGTGACCGCCTCGCCCGTACCTGGCAAATGCCCATGTAGGGTGATGCGGCTCGCACGCCGTACGTCCGCCAGGAGCCCCGCGACGGAGGCGCACCCCTCGCGCCCGTGGTTCCAGTAGGAGGCCCTGGCGAGGCGTGGATTGACCACCACGAGCTCTCCGGCCCACGAACGACTCCTGGGGTGGAGTCCGGCGTCGAAGGCGATCAGGCGCCAACTCAGGCCGATCTGGGGGGCGGCCAGCCCGGTCGTACCCGGTTCGCGGCGCAGGGTGGCCAGGAGGTCGGCGGCGGCGGTCACCACCTCGGGGGCCGTCGGGTCCACCGGTTCCGCCGTCGCGGAGAGGATGGGGTGCGGCGCCCCCAGCACCTCGCGCGGGGTCCCTCTGGGCCGGCTCACAGCAGGTCCGGTTCGACGGGCCTGAAGGTTATCTCCGACTCCAGGCCGGCGCCGACGGCCGCCAGCCTGCGCATGAGCGCCGCCACGTCCACCTCCTTCGGCAGCTCGACGTCCGCGATGAGCACGTAGAGCCGCCCGGTGAGCCGGGTGCTCATGCCGGTGATGTTGCCGCCGTCCGCGGCGAGCACCTCGCTGATCGCGCGGACGATCCCTGTCCGGTCCGGGCCGTGCACGGTGAGCACGTATCCGAGGCCGGTCCCGTCCTCGCAGAAGTGGCGGCGGGCCTCGATGGCCGCGGCCGTCACCACGAGGTCGGGGGCGCGCAGCCGCTTCATCAGCTCGGCCGGGTCCAGCTCGCCCGAGACCAGCAGCATCATCGCCACGTGGCCGCCGAGCAGTGTCATGGTCGAGTCCTGGATGTTCGCTCCGCAGTCGGCGAGCGAACCGGTGACGGCGGCGATCACGCCGGGCCGGTCGACGCCGAGCACGGTCACCGCTGAGAGCCCCACCCGTGGTACCCCTTCCGCTTGCGACCAGGGGCGCCGAAACGCCCCGGACATGATCTCCGGGGCGCTGCCTTACCTGGGCTAGCGGCGAGTCGTCGCCACGGCGGCCCTGAAGTCCTCGCGCGGATGCTCCATCTCACCCAGCGAGATCGTCTCTCGCTTGAAGAACAGCGCCAGGGTCCAGTCGACGACGACGCGGACCTTGCGGTTCAGCGTCGGCACCCGCGACAGATGGTAGGTGCGGTGCATGAACCACGCAGGGAATCCGCGAAGCTTGACGCCATAGACGTTGGCGACGCCCTGATGGAGTCCCAGACCGGCGACCGATCCGACATACTTGTGGCGGTATTCCGCCAGTTGCTGGCCACTGAGGTGACGGACGATGTTGTCGGCCAGCACCTTCGCCTGGCGGACCGCGTGCTGGGCGTTCGGCGCGCAGTACTGCCCCGGGTTCGTCACGTCAGGCACCCCGGCGGCGTCGCCGGCCGCGAACGCGTCCCGCGTGCCCGCGACGGTGAGCATCGCGGTGGTCTTGATCCGGCCGCGCTCGTCGAGCGGCAGGTCGCCGTTCCCGACCACCGGGCTGGCCTTGACGCCCGCGGTCCACACGAGGGTCTCGGCGTCGAACTCCGTGCCGTCGGAGAGCACCACGTGCCCGCCCTCGCAGGACTCCAGGCGGGTGTCGAGCCGCACGTCGATGCCGCGCTCACGCAACTGCTCCAGGGTCCATTTGCCCATCTCCGGCCCGACTTCCGGCAGCACCCGGTTGGTGGCCTCGACCAGCACCCAGCGCAGGTCCGACGGCTCGATGTTGCGGTAGTAGCGGGTCGAGTCCTTGGCCATGTCCTCCAGCTCGGCCAGCGCCTCCACGCCCGCGAAGCCCGCCCCGACCACGACGAACGTGAGCGCCCTGCGCCGTACCTCCGGGTCGTCGGCCGACTCGCCCACGTCGAGCAGGTGCAGCACGCGGTTACGCAACGCGATCGCCTCACCCACGGTCTTGAACCCGATGCCGATGTCGGTCAGACCGGGAATGGGCAGAGTGCGGGAGATCGATCCCGCGGCCATCACGATCACGTCGTACGTCACCTCGCGCGGCTCCCCCTCGGCCGGCTGGAACGTCACGACGCGATCGGCATGGTTGATCCTGGTGACCATGCCGTTGAGTATCCGGACCTTGGGCAGGATCCGCCGCAAGGGGGCCACCACGTGCCGGGGCGAGAGGTTGCCTGCGGCGGCCTCAGGCAAGAACGGCTGATAGGTCATGTAGGACTGGGGGTCGATGATCGTGATGCGTGCCTCGCCACTGCGCAGCTCGCGATGGAGTTTGCGCTGCAGCCGAAGCGCCGTGTACAGGCCGACATATCCGCCGCCGACGATCAAAACGTGCTTGTTCATCCTGAGGCCCCATCCCTCGTGGAGAGCTTGTGAAAGCATTCACAATCTTACGTCAAGCGCTCTCGACGAATCCAATCCCGGGATGGTGCAACGCGTCACACAGCCAGTGACCTGGCCCTGGTGAAGACGTCGTCCAGCATCTGGGCGGTGACGCGGCCGGTGAACGTGTTCTGCTGGCTGGGGTGGTAGCAGCCCATCAGCGTCACCGGGGCGCCGGCGTACGCGGTCTCGACCTCCACGCCGTGCCCGAACGGCGGCCGGCCGGTCGGCAGGTCGTAGCCGGCGTCCTTGAGTGCGGGCCAGACGGCCTGCCAGGCGTACCCGCCGAGCGCCACGACCACTCGTACGCTCGGCGCGACCAGTTCCGTCTCCCGCGCCATCCACGGGAAGCACGTGCTCTTCTCGAGCGGCGTGGGCTTGTTCGCGGGTGGCGCGCAGCGCACCGGCGCCAGCACCCGCGCGCCGATGAGGCGCTGCCCGTCGCCCGCGTGCGTGCTGGTCTCCTGGGTGGCCAGGCCGCAGCGGTAGAGCGAGGCGAACAGCCAGTCACCGCTGCGGTCGCCGGTGAAGATCCGCCCTGTCCTGTTGCCCCCGTGCGCCGCCGGCGCCAGGCCCACCAGCAGGATGCGCGGCTCCTCGTCGCCCCACCCGGGCACGGGACGACCCCAGTACGTCTCCTCCGCGAACTGCCGCCGCTTCACGTCGGCGACCTCCTCGCGCCACGCCACCAGACGCGGGCAGGCGCGGCAGACCGACTGCCTGGCCGTGAGCTCCGCCAGGGTGTCGCTGCCCGCGGCCAGGCGGCGCACGTCGGCGGGGCCGAGCGCGACCGGGGTGTCAGGAGTCGCCGGGTCGCCGGGCCAGCCGGTGCCAGGAGGTACGAAGCTCATGACACCGATGGTGCCCGATCGGCTGGGCTGGGATGCGGTGGGGGGCAGGTCTCGGGTCCGGGGCGCTTCGCGCCGTCGCGAACCCGCGCGAAAAAAACCGGGTGGCGTACGAAGACGCCACCCGGTTCTGTTCAGCTACTCGTTACACACCGGACCCGATGGTCTTGACCGGGTGGTGCTCCTCGGTCGCGGTCGCCGAGGGGCTCGGAGACGGCGTCGCCGCCGGCGAGCAGGCGGCGTAGGACTTGGTGACCGAGTCACCGTTGTCCGGGCCCGAGACGGTCAGCGTGACGCTGCCGCCCCTCTTGGCCTCGCCGATGGAGATGAAGCCGGCGCCCACCGTGCCGCCCTGGCGGCCGAAGGTGACCGCGTCGGTGTCGACCGTGCGGCCGTTCACCTGCCAGGTCCAGCTGACCCGGCCGGCACCGGTCGAGCGGATGGTCCCGCTCGCGTTGACCTTGCAGTCGCTGCCGGTCGTCACCGAGGCGAAGGCGGAGACCTTGGTGTCAGGCCGCTCGACGACCGCGTCCTTGCACCAGACTTTGTAGTAGGCCCGGCTGGAGGAGGCGCTGTCGGGGCTGATGACCTGCAGCTGCGCCCAGCCGCGCTGGCTGTGACGCGGGGAGATGCCGAAGCCGACCTTGCGCGCGTCGTGCACCTTGACCTTGCCGTAGTCGACCACGTCACCGTTGAGGACCCAGCGGTAACGCACCCAGCTCGGGCGGTCGACCTTGATCAGGCCAACGAAACCGATCTTGTTGCCAGGGGTGCAGACGCCGGCGTACGAGCTGGGGCTGGCCCAGGCGCTGACCGACACCGACGGGTCCATGTGCGTACGGACCTTGCTCTTCGTCTCCTGACAGGAAACGGAGAAGTAGCCCTTCTTGGACGTGACCTTCTTCGGGCCGAGGACCTGGATGGCCTCCCAGCCCTTGACGTCGTCCTTGAAGGTGATGGCCTGCTTGACCGTCACCGACTTGACGCCCTTGCCCTTGAGCGTGAGCTCCTTGACCTTGCTCTTGGAGCCGTCGCCGTGCAGCCAGCGATAGGCCACCGTGGTCTTGCCCTTGACCGGCACGCTGATCTTGGCCGAGAAGTTGACCTTGGCCGGGCAGGATCCCTCGTAGTTCTTGACGGCGGCCTTGGGCGTGGAGACCGCGACCTTGGCCTTGGCGCTGGTCGCGGACGTGGCCGAGGTCGCCGCCTGCGCAGGGCTGGAGACCAGACCCGCGCCCAGGGCGGCCAGCACCGCGGCGGACGCGCCGAATGCGGCCGCCTTACGTGCCAACCCAACAGACTTCATGTGAGAGTGCTCCATTCCGTGGAGGGAAAAGACGCGCTCGGGAACGGTCGCCACGCCGGCGCCTTCCGCGCACAGCAATATGGCAAAGCCCCCGTAATGCTCCTTTACCTAAGCACAATACTGATTGCACACTCAACATGCGTACAGGACATGAAATGTCCGAATTTAGCTACGGATACCGGGTAACGGACCAGGCAATGCCGTCAAGGATGTCGTGCTCGCTGACCACTACCTGGGAAAACGCGAAACGGCGGACGATCCGGTCCAGAATTAGCGACCCCGCACCAATCACGTCGACTCTTCCCGGATGCATCACAGGAACGGCCGCGCGATCACTATGGGTCATCGAAAGCAGCCGCCGCGTCACGTCGTGGACGTCCTGGGCGGATATTCGCGAGTGATGAATCCTGGCCGAATCGTAGGCCGGCAGGTCGAGCGCCATGCCCGCCACGGTCGTCACCGACCCCGCCAGCCCGACCAGGGTGTGCGCCCGCTCGACGGGTACCTCCTCCTGGACCCGGTCCAGCGCCGCCTCGATGTCGGCCACCACGGCCTCCAGGGCGGGCGCCGACGGCGGGTCGCCCGCGTCGCGCAGGTGCCGTTCGGTGAGCCGGACGCAGCCGATGTCGACCGACAGCGCCGCCTCGGCGTGGTCGGAGCCGACCACGAACTCGGTCGACCCGCCCCCGATGTCCACCACCAGGTACGGCGGCAGCGGCCCCTGCGGCATCTCGGTCTCCGGAGACAGCCGGAGCAGCCCCCTGGTCGCGCCCGTGAACGACAGCTCGGCCTCGTCGGCCCCCGTGACGACCTCCGGCTCCACCCCGAAGATCTCGCGGACCCCGACGGCGAACTCCTCCCGGTTGGCCGCGTCCCTGGTCGCGCTCGTGGCCACGACACGGGTCGCGGCGGCGCCGTGCCGGTCGATCAGGCCGCGGTAGTCGCGCATGGCCTTGAACGTGCGCTCCAAGGCGTCGGGCGCGAGCCTGCCGGTCCTGTCGACGCCCTGCCCCAGGCGTACGATCTCCATCCGCCGCTCCACCTCGCCCAGCACGTCGTCCTCGACGTCGGCGATCAGCAGGCGGACGGAATTGGTGCCGCAGTCGACGGCGGCTACACGCATGGTCCGTCACTCCACCAGTCGGGGAGCGCGTCGAGCGCCTCCCTGCCGAAAGGGTTGGCGCCGGGCGCCGCGAGCTCGTGCGCGACGAGCGCGTGCAGGCACTTGACCCGCCGCGGCATGCCGCCCGTGCTCTGCATGTCGCGCGGCAGCGGCGCCAGGCCCTGATCCCGCGCGGCCCGGTCGCGCCTGGCGATGTAGTCGTCGTGGGCCGCCTGGTAGGCGGCGGCCAGCTCGGGCTCGGTGGCGAGCCTGGCCTGCATCTCGCGCATCAGCCCGGAGCCTTCGAGCGTGCCGATGGCCGAGGCCGCCTTGGGGCAGGTCAGGTAGTAGAGCGTCGGGAACGGCGAGCCGTCGGGCAGCCGCGGCGCGGTCTCCACCACGTCGGGGTTGCCGCACGGGCAGCGATGCGCCACCGCGCGCAGCCCTCTGGGCGGCCGCCCGAGCTGCTTCTCCACGACCTCGGCATCGCGCTCATCATCGCGCCCACGCCCGCGCTCATGGTCGCGCCCGCTTCGGCCCTCGTTGGCTCGTCCCTCGCTCTCTCGGTCCGAGCTCCTGCGCCCGCGCTCATGGTCGCGCCCGCTTCGGCCCTCGTTGGCTCGTCCCTCGCTCTCTCGGTCCGAGCTCCTGCGCTCAGGGCTGTCCAACGCCTTCCTTCCCGGCGACCGCCCGGTGGCCGGTGCCCTTGTCGACGGCCTCCACGGACTCCCACAACGTCTGATACCACGGTGGCACGGCCGCCGGCTTCTTCACCGCCGCCTGCTCCTTGCCCTGCTCGGGCGCCATCACCACGTAGCACTTCTCACCCGGACCGCAGTAATGCAGCCGTTCCTTGGCCGTCTTCTTGATCCAGTTGGGATCGTCGCTCTGCCGGTCGCGGGCCAGCAGCCACTGCTTCTCCGCCTCGACCCTGGCCTTCTCCGCCTGCAGCTCGGAAATGCTGCGCCGCAGGCTGATGTACTCGCGCACAGGGTAGGCCAGGCTCATCGCGATCGCGCACACCACAACGGCCAGGATGGCGGCCCGCCCGGTCAGTTGCGGCCTCTTCGCCATTGGCTTACACACCCCCTGAAGTACGTGTTCATGGCCAGGACCGGTGGGACGTATTCGAAACTAACGCCGGAAACGCGGGAACGCGCCGCGACCCGCGTAGCGGGCGGCGTCGTCGAGGAGTTCTTCGATGCGCAGCAGCTGGTTGTACTTGGCCACCCGGTCGGAGCGGGCAGGGGCGCCGGTCTTGATCTGACCGCAGTTGACCGCGACCGCGAGGTCGGCGATCGTCGTGTCCTCGGTCTCGCCGGAACGGTGGCTCATCATGCACCGGTAGCCGCTGCGGTGGGCCAGGTCGACCGCGTCGAGCGTCTCCGACAGTGTGCCGATCTGGTTGACCTTGACCAGCAGGGCGTTGGCGGTGCCCGCCTCGATGCCGCGCTCCAGCCGCTCGGGGTTGGTGACGAACAGGTCGTCGCCGACGATCTGCACCTTGTCGCCGAGCGCCGCGGTGATGGCGTGCCAGCCCTCCCAGTCCTCCTCGTCGAGCGGGTCCTCGATGGAGACGAGCGGGTAGTTGGCGACCAGGTCCTCGTAGAACGCGATGAGCTCCTGCGCGGACAGGCCCTTGCCGTCGATCGTGTAGACGCCGTCCTTGTGGAACTCCGAGGCGGCCACGTCGAGGGCCAGCCCGATGTCCTCGCCGGGCACGTAGCCGGCCCGCTCGATGGCGACCAGGATCAGGTCGAGCGCGTCACGGTTGGACGGCAGGTTGGGCGCGAAGCCGCCCTCGTCGCCCAGGCCGGTGGCGTAGCCCTTCTCCTTGAGCACGCTCTTGAGCGCGTGGTAGACCTCGGTGCCCATGCGCACGGCCTCGCGGAACGTCTCCGCCCCGATCGGCGCGATCATGAACTCCTGGATGTCGACGTTGGTGTCCGCGTGGGCGCCGCCGTTGAGGATGTTCATCATCGGGACGGGCAGCACGTGCGCGTTGGGGCCGCCCACGTAGCGGAACAACGGCAGGTCCGCGCTGTCCGCGGCGGCCTTGGCGACGGCCAGCGAGACGCCGAGGATGGCGTTGGCGCCGAGCTTGGACTTGTTGGGCGTGCGGTCGAGGTCGATCATGATCTGGTCGATGATGCGCTGGTCCTCGGCCTCGACCCCGTTGATCTCCTCGAAGATCTCGTCGGTCACGGCGAGCACGGCCTTCTCGACGCCCTTGCCGCCGTAACGCTTGCCGCCGTCACGCAGCTCGACCGCCTCGAACTGGCCGGTGGACGCCCCGCTCGGCACGGCCGCCCGGCCGCTGCTGCCGTCGTCGAGCACCACCTCGACCTCGACCGTGGGGTTGCCCCGGGAGTCGAGGATCTCGCGGGCGTAAACGACCTCGATGGTAGCCACGGGATGCGCTCCTAAATCGAAAGGCAATATGCGATCAGAGCCTATCGGTCGCGGGTCGTCTCCCAGGCGTGCACCCGGTCTCGGTAGGCGCGCGCGGCGGCGCGCAACTCGGCCTCGGCGTCGAGGCCGCCCTCCATGGCCCGGCGTACCAGGTCGAACAGCTCTCTCGCCACTCCCTGCCCGATGGCGGCGGACAGGGATTCTGGCGCGCCGGCCCGCTCGGCCCTGCGCAGGAGCTGGGCGGCCAGGGACAGCGCCGGCTGCCCCATGGGGACGCCTTCGAGCACCGACTCGCGGCCCTTGGCGGCCCGCTCGGCCGCCTTGATGCTCTCCCAGTTGTCGTTGACCTCGTCGGCGCTCTCGGCCCGGACCGAGCCGAACACGTGGGGATGGCGGCGTACGAGCTTCTCGACGATCCCGGCGGCGACGTCGTCGATGTCGAAGTCCGCGGCCACCCGCGCGTGGAAGACCACCTGCAGCAACAGGTCGCCCAGCTCCTCGCGGAGCGCGGGAAGGTCGCCCTGCTCGATGGTCTCCAGCACCTCGTACGCCTCTTCGAGCAGGTACGGCACCAAACTCTCGTGCGTCTGCTTACGATCCCAGGGGCACTCGGTACGCAGCCGGTCCATCACCCCGACCAGGTCGAGCACCCGCGCGCCCGGCAGGTCATAGGAGCCGGGCACGACCTCGATCAACGGCGGGTCGTCGAGCGCGACCGCGGCGTGCCCCACGGCGCGCATGAAGTCCTCGTCGTCCTCCGCCAGCCACACGACGGTCTCGCCGGCCGCCCGCCTGGCCAGCGCCGCGGCGTCGGCGGTGACGACGTCGACCTCGATCCCGGCCTCCGCCAGGTAGGGGAGCTGGGGATGCGCGCCGGACGCCGTCAGCACGGGGCCGGAGCGCAACGCCTGCCAGGCCTGGTGGCTGAGCAGCCCGGGGGCGACCCGCGGCGACGTGGTGACGACGATCAGCGCCACGGCTCAGCCCTGTGGCAGCGGCTGGGCCGACTGCTGGGTGACCTTGCCGAACCTGCCGGAGTCGACGAACAACGCCGGGTTCTGCTGCGAGCGCTGCTGGTTGAGCACGCCGTAGCGGGGGCTGAAGACCGGCTTGATCGCGCTGAACTCCTGAATCAGCCGCTGCTGGCCGCTCTCGCCGCCGAACTGCTGCTGCAGCTTCGACACGCCGACCACCACCCGGCCGTACTCGCGGGCCTCCTGGGGCGCGACCCCGCTGAACAGCAGGTTGAGCTCGGCGCTCGGGTACTGCCCTGGATTCCTGAGCACGCCGTCGATCTCCGCCTGGCTCACCTGCACGTTGTAACGCGCCAGGAGCTGGCGGAACGCGCTGACCTCGGTCATGCGCAGCAGCACGCGCTGGCTGGCGGGCGCGCCCTGCAGCACGACCTCTTCCAGGCTGTTGCCGGCGAGCTGAGCCTGCGTCTGCTGGTCCAGCTTGGCGTTACGCAGCGCGGAGACGTAGGCCTGCGTGTCCTCGTCCAGCTGGCTCATGGAGATGCGCTCGCTCCCGACCACGGCGGCGGCCCCGGCCTGCATGGGAGAAGAGCAGGCGGTCAGCGCGATGCCCACCGCGGCAGCGGTCGCAGCCACTCGTATCGACTTCACATGCTTCCTTTCGACCCGTAATCGGGCGTTAGCTTACCCGGGCGGGCTCGAGAAACATCGCCTCGACCAGGTCACCGCACCATTTGAGCAGGTCGAGATCACGTAGCGGCTGCCCGCCGAGGGGTTTGGTCTTCGGCACCGGGACCAGCAACGTCTCGGCCGCCTGCTTGTAGATGGCCTTCTTGTAGAGCCTGTCGAGGCGTACCTGCTGCGACTCCCTCAGTCTGGCCGGGCCGAACTTGATGTTCTGCCCCTGCAGCGTGACGTCCGTGAGCCCGGCCTTGCGGGCCCTGATCCGGAACCTCGCGACCTCCAGCAGGTTGTCCACCTCCGCCGGCGGCTTGCCGTAGCGGTCGGTCAGCTCGTCGCGCACCTCCTGGATGCCGTTCTCGTCGGCGATGGCGGCCATCCGCTTGTACGCCTCCAGCCGCAGCCGCTCGGAGGTCACGTAGTCGTGCGGGATGTGGGCGTTGATCGGCAGCTCGACCCTGACGTCGTGGAGCTCCTCCCGCACCTCGTGACCGTCGAGCTTGGCCTTCTGCTCCTGCACGGCCTCGGTCATCAGCCGCACGTAGAGGTCGAACCCGACGCCCGCGATGAACCCGGACTGCTCGGCGCCGAGCACGTTGCCCGCGCCGCGGATCTCCAGGTCCTTCATCGCGACGTACATGCCCGCGCCCATCTCGGTGTGCTGCGAGATGGTGGCCAGCCGCTCGTGCGCGGTCTCGGTCAGCGGCTTCTCCGGCGGATAGAGGAAGTACGCGTAACCGCGCTCCCTGCCGCGCCCGACCCGGCCCCTGAGCTGGTGGAGCTGCGACAGGCCGTAGTTGTCCGCCCGGTCCACGATCAGCGTGTTGGCGTTGGGTATGTCGAGCCCGGACTCGACGATCGTGGTGGAGACGAGCAGGTCGTACTCGCGCTCCCAGAAGCCGATCATGATCTTCTCGAGCTGGTGCTCGTTCATCTGGCCGTGCGCCACCGCGATGCGCGCCTCGGGGACCAGCTCACGCAGCCGCGCGGCGACCCGGTTGATCGAGGCCACCCGGTTGTGCACGAAGAAGATCTGGCCGTCGCGCATCAGCTCGCGCCTGATCGCGGCCCCGATCTGCTTCTCCTCGTACGGCCCCACGAACGTGAGGATCGGATGCCGCTCCTCCGGCGGGGTGAGGATCGTGGACATCTCGCGGATGCCGGTCAGCCCCATCTCCAGCGTCCGCGGGATCGGCGTGGCCGACATGGCCAGCACGTCGACCTGCGTGCGGAGGTGCTTCATGGCCTCCTTGTGCTCGACGCCGAAGCGCTGCTCCTCGTCGATGATGATCAGCCCGAGGTCCTTGAACCTGACCTCGGGGCTGAGCAGCCGGTGGGTGCCGATCACGATGTCGACCGCGCCGGACCTGAGCGCTTCGAGCGTGCCCTTGACCTCGCCGTCGGTCTGGAAGCGGGAGACCGGCCTGAGCGCGACGGGGAAGCTGGAGAACCGCTCGGTGAACGTCGACATGTGCTGCTGCACCAGCAGCGTCGTCGGCACCAGCACGGCCACCTGCTTGCCGTCCTGCACCGCCTTGAACGCCGCCCGCACCGCGATCTCGGTCTTGCCGTAGCCGACGTCGCCGCAGATCAACCGGTCCATCGGGACGCCGCGCTCCATGTCGCGCTTGACCTCGTCGATGGCCTCCAGTTGGTCGCCGGTCTCCGCGTAGGGGAAGGCGTCCTCCATCTCGCGCTGCCACGGCGTGTCGTCGCCGAACGCGTGTCCTGGCGAGGCCATGCGCGCGGAGTAGAGCCTGATCAGCTCCCCCGCGATCTCCTTGACCGCCTTCTTCGCCCTGGACTTGGCCTTGGCCCAGTCGGCGCCGCCCATCCGGTTGAGCGTGGGCGCCTCGCCGCCGACGTAGCGGGTGACCTCGTCCAGCTGGTCGGTCGGCACGTAGAGGCGGTCGCCCTTGGCGTATTCGATGACCAGGTATTCGCGGGTGGCGCCCTGGATCGTGCGCTGCACCATCTCGACGTAGCGGCCCACGCCGTGCTGCTCGTGCACCACGTGGTCGCCGACCTTGAGCTGGAGCGGGTCGACCATGTTGCGGCGGCGCGACGGCAGGCGGCGCATGTCCTTGGTGGACGCCTTCTGCCCGACCAGGTCGAGGTGGGTGAGCACGGCCAGGCCGGGGGTGATGAAGCCGTGCTCGATCAGGCCGGTGGAGACGTGGACGATCTTGGGCTCGGGCGCCTTGTCGAGGAAGGTCCGCAGCCTGGCCGGCACGTCGACGCCCTTGAGCAGCTCCACCATCCGCTCGGCGGGCCCGTGGCCCTCGCTGAGCAGCACCACGGCCTTGTCGTCGGCCAGCCAGCCCTTGATGTCGGCCAGCGCCTTGGCGGTGTCGCCGCGGTAGGCCTCGGAGTCCTGCGCGTCCAGCTCGACCCCGGCGCCGAACGGCGCCATCGTCCACCACGGCTGTCCCAGCGCGTCGGCGTGCCCGCGGATCTCCTCCAGCGAGCGGAACGCCGCCGCCCCCAGGTCGATGGGCGCCTCGCCGCCGGCCGCCGCGTTGATCCAGGAGGCCTCCAGGAACTCCTGCGAGGTGCGTACGAGCTCCTCGGCCCGCCCCCTGATCCGCTCGGGGTCGCACACGAACACCGCCGACCTGATCGGCAGATGGTCGAGCAGCAGATCCATCTCCCCGGCCAGCACGGGCGCGAACGCCTCCATGCCCTCGACCGGCACGCCCTCCGCGAGCTGGTCGAGCACCTCGGCCAGCGCGGGATACTCGGCGGCCAGCTCGCCCGCCCTGGCCCTGACCTCCTCGGTCAGCAGCAGCTCGCGGCACGGCGGCGCGAACAGCCCGTCGTCGGCCGCCTCGAGCGAACGCTGGTCGGCCACCTTGAACCAGCGGATCTCCTCGACCGTGTCGCCCCAGAACTCCAGCCGCAGCGGATGCTCCTCGGTCGGTGGGAACACGTCGAGCAGCCCGCCGCGCACGGCCACCTCGCCGCGCTTCTCCACCATGTCGACGCGGTGGTAGCCGTTGGCCACCAGGTCGCCCACCACGTCCTCGAGGTCGGCGTCGTCGCCCGCCCGCAACCTGATCGGCTCCAGGTCGCCGAGCCCCTTCACGATCGGCTGCAGCAGCGCCCTGATCGGCGCCACGACCACGCTGAGCGGCCCGGCGGCGGTGTCGCCCTTGACCGGGTGGGCCAGCCTCCTGAGCACCGCGAGCCGCTGGCCCACCGTGTCGCTGCGCGGCGAGAGCCGCTCGTGCGGCAACGTCTCCCACGCCGGGAACACCGCCACGGACGCCGGCTCGACCAGGCTGGTCAGCGCGGCGGCGAGGTCTTCCGCCTCGCGCCCCGTCGCGGTGACGGCGAGCACCGTCCGCTGGTCGTGACCGGCCAGAGCGGCCACGCCGAACGGCCGCAGCGCGGATGGAGCGATCAGCGCGACGTCGCCGCCCTCTTCGAGAGCGGCGGTCAGTTTCGGGTCGGCGCGAACAAGGTCAAGTAGCCCGGAAAGACTCATCAGATACGTCCACAGCCCCACGACGGCAACACGACTACCCCCGGCCGTGAGAGGTCGCGGGGGTCTTTCTCAAGCGTACTCGCCGGAAAAAGTCAGCCGGTGCGCTCCCGCACCCGGTAACCAGGCACGGAGGGCCAGCGGACGGTGAGCACGGTCGAATGCTCCTCCGCGCGCCAGGAGTGATCGACACCCTTGCCCCAGACCACGTAGTCGCCCGGCTCGGACAGCAGCACGCTGCGACCGGGCAGCTCGACCCGGAACCGGCCGCTGATCAGCACCAGCAGGGCGGTGCGCGCCTCGCCGCTGACCCATTCCGCGCGCTCGTCGCCCGGCGGGTGAACGCCCCACTTGATCTCGACTTCGTCGCTGTGTCTTGGGTCGCCCGGGGGTTTGAAGTGACCGAGCAGCCAGCCCCGGTCACCGGCCGCGTCGATCCCGGCGTTCCCCACGTACACCTGATCGCTCACGAGGCAGGACGCTAGCAGGGAAATGCCTTACTCATAACGATCGTTTGATTACTGTAGGTGACATGTCTGAGGTGCGATCGGTCGCCCGGCGAGGCGACCTCTTCAGTGAACGGGTCCGCGACCACTGCGCCGGCCGCCCGGTCAGGCGGCTCGACGTGCTGGTCGCCGGCTGCGCGCACGACCAGCCGCTGGCGCTCGAGTGGATCGAGACCAGGGCCACCGGCGCCGACGAGGACCACCCGGCGATCAGGCGGGTGCTCGAGGAGCGGGCCGACCTGGTCGCGTGGTCGCTGGGCGACCTGCGCAGCGTGCCGCTGCCGCCCAGGTCCTACGACCTGATCCAGCTGTCGTTCCTGCTGGAGCGGGTCAGGCACGCGGAGCTGGTGCTCGACCGGCTGCTGCGGTCGCTGCGCCCCGGCGGCCTGGTCCTGCTGCGCATGCGCGACCGCAGATCCGCCTACGGCCTGCTCGACCGGCTCACGCCGTCGTGGCTGCGCCGCCCGCTTTGGCGCTTCCTCGTCACGCCCGGCACGCCCGGCCCGCTGCCCACCGTGTACGAGCCGCTGACGTCGAGCGACGCCCTGCACGCGTTCTGTCTGAGCAGGGGCCTCATGGTCACCGACGAGGAGCGGAACACCAGCGGCCCGGCCCGCTCCGGCCGGATCGGGACCGCCGCGGTGGCGGCGATATCCTGGCTGACCAACGGCCGCTATCCCGCCACGCACGACGAGATCACTATGGTGATCAGGAAACCCCAGCACCACTTCGCCCGGCTTATCTAGCGACACACTGGTATCACCGGATAGACTCCTCTCCTACAATTTCCCTATCAATTCAACCGGAATAGTTGGGATGCAGGAGACGTGGAGTGGACCCCCGAGGCGCGCGAGCTGGCCGATCTCGAACTGCTGTTGTCAGGCGCGTTCGAGCCGCTGACCGGGTTCCTGGCCCACGATGACCTGCACGCCGTGCACGAGCGCGGCACGCTCGCCGACGGCACCCCGTGGCCCGCGCCCGTCACCCTCCACCTGCCCGTCGGCGTCTCCCCCGGCGAAGAGGTCACCCTGCTCGACCCGGAGGGCCTGCCGCTCGCGGCGCTCACGGTGACCGGGCACGAGCCCGACGGACTGACCTCGGGGCCGATCAAGGGGCTGGGCGCGCCGGAGCACGGGCCGTTCGCGCGCCTGCGGCGTACCCCGCAGGAGGTGAAGGCGGAGCTCGCGGGGCGGCCCGCGCTCGCCGTCACCATGCGGGGGCCGCTCGGCGAGCTCTCCGAGATCGTCGCCACCGCCGAGGAGCTCGACGCGGTCATCCTGCTGCTCCCCCTCTCGTACGGCGAGGCGGGCCCCGCGGTCGTGCGCGCCGCACTGAAGGCCAAGGAGCAACTGCCCGCTGACACGATGGTCGTGCCCGTGCCGCTGGCCCCGCGCGCGGAGCCGGAGATCGACCTGGAGCTGCGCGAGCACGTCGCCACCGCCTACGGCGCGACCGAGCACCTGGCGGGTCCCGAGCCGGTGAGCATCCCCGGGCCGCCGCACCGGCGCGGGCTCGTGGTGTTCTTCACCGGCCTGTCCGGTTCAGGGAAGTCCACGATCGCCCGCGGCCTGCGCGACGCGCTGCTGGAGCTCGGCACCCGCTCGGTGACGTACCTCGACGGCGACGTGGTACGCCACCTGCTGTCCAAGGGACTGACGTTCTCCAAGGCCGACCGTGACCTGAACATCCGCCGCATCGGCTTCGTCGCCGCCGAGGCCGCGCGCCACGGCGGGCTGGCCATCTGCGCGCCCATCGCCCCCTACGCGGCCACGCGCGCGGAGGTGCGCGAGATGGTCGAGTCCGTCGGCGCAGACTTCCTGCTGGTGCACGTCGCCACACCGCTGGAGGAGTGCGAGCGGCGCGACCGCAAGGGCCTGTACGCCAAGGCCCGCGCCGGTCTCATCCCCGAGTTCACCGGCATCTCCGATCCCTACGAGGAGCCGGACGACGCCGACCTGGTGATCGACACCACCCACCTCACGATCGAGGCCGCCGTCACCCAAGTCCTCGGAACGCTGCGTAGCGGAGGATGGCTGCGTTGACGGAGCGAACCCGACGCACTGAGCGGAGTGGAGGGCGGAGGAACGAGGCACTCCGCGCAGCGAAGGAGGAGCGGTGAGCGACCAATGAGCGCGGACTGGGCTCTGATCGGCGGGTCCTTCCTCGTCGCCATCGTGGTCGGGATGACCGGCATGGGCGGCGGGGCGCTCATGACGCCGATGATGATGTTGTTCTTCAACGTGCCGCCGCTGGCCGCGGTCTCCAGCGACCTGGTCGCCTCGGCCGTGATGAAGCCGGTCGGCAGCGTCGTCCACCTGCGCCGCGGCACCGTCAACCTGCCCCTCGCCGGGTGGCTGTGCGTGGGGTCGGTGCCTGCCGCGTTCTGCGGGGTGTTCCTTGCGCGGGCGTTCGCGGTGACCGACGCGGTGAAGTACGCACTCGGCGTGGCGCTCCTGCTGGCCGTCGCGGGCATGGCGATCAAGAGCTGGCTCGGCGGGCGGGGCGGCACGTCGAACGCGCACGAGATCGTCGTGCGCCCAATACCTACCCTACTGGTCGGTACGGTAGGCGGGTTGGTCGTCGGCGTCTCCTCCGTCGGTTCAGGATCGCTGATCGTCGTGGCCCTGCTCGTCCTCTATCCGGCGCTGAAGGCCAACCAGCTCGTGGGCACCGACCTCGTCCAGGCCGTGCCGCTGGTCGCCGCGGCCGCGCTCGGCCACCTGCTGTACGGCGACTTCCAGCTGGATCTCACGCTGTCCCTGCTCATCGGCTCGATCCCGGGCGTCTACCTGGGCGCCAGGATCTCCTCGCGCGCCCCGGGCGGCCTGATCAGGGCGGTGCTGGCGATCGTGCTGCTCGCCTCGGCGCTCAAGCTGCTCGACGCGAGCAACACGCTCACCGTCTGGGCGCTCGTGGCGGCCACCGTCGTCACGATCGTGGGCTGGCGGGTCAGGGCCGCGGCACAGGGGTCGAGCGAAAGTACGGATCTCGCGCCAACGCGTTGAACGCCCGATCGGCCGCGGAATCGGAGTCGAAGCTCGTGTCGCCGCGTGGTGCCTGTGGCGAGTCGAAGTAGATCAGCGCCTTGATCTGCGGGTAGCGCTTGATCTGGGCGCGTACGGACTCGAAGAACGCCCGCTTGAACGCCCGGTCGCTCGGCCGCTCGAACACCCCCCACTCGGCGACCATGACCGGCTTGCCGGGGAACCGCGCCTGCATCCACCGGTAGAAGCCCGTCCACCCCGGATATTCCTTCCTGGTCTTGTTGACCAGGCCGTCGAAGTCCTGGACCCGGTCGTCGGCGTAGGGGTCCATGGCCACCCAGTCGACCACGTCGTCACCCGGGTAGAGGTCCTCGAACCAGGGCTCGGCCGCCCAGTTGGGCGCCCCCATGTACGTCATGACCATGACGGCGTTCCGCACGCCCTCGGCGCGCAGCGTGAGCACGACGTGCCGGAACATGGCCGCGTAGTCGCCGGCCCGCATGCCGGAGTCAGAGGCGGTGTCCACGTCGTTCTCCGGCTCGTGGTGCAGGGTGAGGAAGAACCGCTCGGGGAAGGTCCGCCTGACGTGGCGGGCCAGCCGTTCGATCCGGTCGTCGAGCGCCCCGTCGGCGATCTCGGCCCAGGTGTGGTCGAGCGACGGCTTCCAGTTGATCATGAGCAGCCGCGGCCTGGCCGGGTCGCGGGCGAGCCTGATCTCCGCCTTGGTGGGGAACAGCTCGCTGCCCCGGTGGTAGACGTGCACCACGTCGGCGGTGGCGTCCATGCGCGCCTCCGCGCCGTGCAGCGCCTGGTCCACCGGGGCGCCGGTGAAGACCTCTGGCGCGATGCCCCACCAGGCTCCGCATGACGGTATGAGCCTGGCGGTGGCCGTGCAGGCGGGCGGCCCCGTGATCTCCTTGACCGACTCCGCGGCCGACTGCCGCGCGTCGGTGCTCTCCGCTTCGGAGCAGGCGGTCAGCACCGCGGTCAGGGCCAGGATGGTGAATGCGGTCTTCGTTGTGGAATGAGAAATTCCCCGTAGCTGCAAAGCCTTTCAACCCCCTCGTCGAAGGACCCCCGCCCATCACTCCTGAACCATGCCATGTCATTCCTGGAACTTCAGCCAGTGCGGAAGTCTCCCCAGCTGGTACTACCGGCAAGGCCGCCTGAATCCTCCTGATATTTCGATTTATAGGGGAGCTTCTTTATGGCCGTACCGGAGAAAATCTTGTGTATTCAGCCTGGGTGCTGAATCGACCGCCCTATAGTGGGCGCACGCCCCGCCAAGTGACGCAGAGTCGCCATCACGCGACAACCCGCACACACCCCAGGAGAGCCTCCCCATGAGCTCCGGCACCGACCTCGACGAGCATCTCTCGCTGCTGCGCAGGCGTTGGCTGCTGCTCGTGGGCTGCGTCGTGTTCGGCGGCACCACGGGGCTCGCGCTGATGCGTCTCACGCCGCCCGCCTACACGGCGACGACGCAGGTGCTGGTCATGCCGATCGGGCCGCAGGAGCCGGGCAACCAGGTGACCAGCCGCCAGCGCGAGGCGCTCAACCTCGACACCGAGGCCCAGATCGCCCAGTCGGCGGTGGTCGGGGCTCGGGCCGCCAGGGCGCTGACCACCGGCGCGCTCGACCCGGTCGAGGTCTCGGTGCCGCCCAACTCGGCGGTGTTGTGGATCTCGGTGAGCGCCGCAGACCCGGTCGCCGCGGCGGCCCAGTCCGGTGCGTACGCCGACGCCTACCTCGCCAACCGGCGTGAGAGCGCGCTGGCCGCGCTCGCCGCGCAGCAGCAGGCGGTGCTGGGCAAGCTCAAGCAGGTCAACGCCGGCCTCGACACGGCGATCAGCGGGCTCGGCAGGCTGACCAGGGGCAGTCCCCAGCACACGATCGCCGTGCAGCGGCAGAGCGTGCTCAACCGGCAGGCACACAACCTCACTCTGAGATACGACGCCCTGCGGACCGTCGCGGTGACCCCCGGCTCGATCATCAGCCAGGCCACGCCGCCGGCCGCGCCCAGCTCCCCCAGCCTGCCGCTCTACCTCGGCACGGGGCTCATGGCCGGGCTGCTCACCGGCTCCGCCGCCGCCTACGCCCGCGACCGGTTCGACACCAGGCTGCGTACGGCCGCCGACGTCGAGCGGCTGACCGGCCTGCCCGTGCTCGGCGACCTGTCGAGCCCGCGCGAACACGGCGTGCTGCACGAACTGGCCTCCGCCGTGGTCGCCGCGTGCCCCGGCAAGCGGCTGCTGGTCAAGGCGCTGCCCGCCGACCTCTGCGCCTCGTCGCTGGCCGAGCCGCTGTCGGTGAGCGCACCGCTGTCGGTGCTCGACGGCTCCGACGTACGCGACCTGGCCCGGGCGGACGCGGCCCTGCTGCTGGTCGGGCTCGATCGGGTCTCCTCGGCCGAGGTGGCGGCCGTCGTACGCCATCTGGACCGCTACCACGTGCCGGTCGCAGGCGTGGTGACGTCGACCGACGCGGTGCCGTCGTTCGTGCCCCTGCTCGAGCCGCGCCCGCACACCTCGCTCGGCAAGCTCGTCGCGACCGGCGAGTTCGACGTGAGCGTGGCGGCCGAGACCACCCCCCTGCCGTCGCTACGCCAACCCCGGCAGGGCAAGCCGACGTGAGCGGGGCCGCGTGGCCGGTCGCGGCACTCCTGGTGGGCTATCCGGTCTGGTGGGCGCTCGGGTTCGGCGGGCTGTCGATGATCGTCCTGTCGGTGCCGATGGCGGTGCTGTTGTGGCGGCGCAGGCCCGTCAAGGTGCCCCGCGGGTTCGGGCTGTGGGTGCTGCTGCTGGCCGGTTACCTGGTCAGCGCCCTGATGCTGGCGGAGACGCCGCCGGGCACGTACGGCGAGCTGGGGGCGGGCCGGCTCATCGGCTACGCCATGCGGCTGGCGCTCTACGCCGCCGTCCTGATCATGGTGCTCTACCTGGGCAACCTGACCGAGCGCGAGCTGCCGCAACTCCGGCTCGTACGCATGCTCGGCGTGCTGTTCGTCACGACGGTCGCGGGCGGGCTGCTCGGCGTCCTCTTCCCGTGGTTCGCCTTCACCTCACCGGTGGAGCTGCTGCTGCCCGAATGGGTGAGCGGCAACCCGTTCGTCCAGAACCTCATCCATCCCACCGCCGCCCAGACGCAGAAGGTCCTCGGCTACGCCTCGCCCAGGCCGGAGGCGCCGTTCGAGTGGGCCAACGCGTGGGGCAGCAACGCGTCGGTGCTGCTCGTCTGGTTCGTGGTCGGCTGGTGGGTGCACGGGCGGGCGCGGCACAAGCTCTTCGTGGCCCTGATGGTCGCCCTGGCCGCGATCCCCGTCGTCTACTCGCTCAACCGGGGCCTGTGGATCGGCATCGGCCTGGCCGTGGTCTACACGATCGTCCGGGTGGGCGGGCGTACGAGGGTCGCGCTGTGCGGGGCGGTGGCGGTGGCGGGGCTGGTGTTCGCGCTGAGCCCGCTGGCGTCGCTGTTCGCGCAGCGGCTGGACAAACCGCACTCCAACGACATCAGGGCCTTCACCGTGACCGCCACCATCGCGGCCGCCGGTCACTCGCCGCTCATCGGCTACGGCAACACCCGCAACGCCATGGGCAACCACCGCACGATCACCACGGGCAAGACCGAGTGGTGCCGGGCGTGCGGGCATCCGCCGCTGGGCGGCGACGGGCAGCTGTGGTTGCTGATGATCACACAGGGGTTCACCGGGGCGGCGCTCTACGTGGCGTTCTTCCTCGGCGCGATCCGCCGGCACTGGTCAGATCGGAGCCCGATCGGGCTGGCCGGGGTGCTGGTGATGGGGCTCGTGCTGCTCTACATGTTCATCTACGACGGCCTGGTGACGCCGCTCGGCCTGTATCTCATCTCGTTCGCCCTCCTGTGGCGGAACAGCCTGGGGAGGGACTCGTGAACGACGCCGGCGCCCGGCTCGGCTACCTCGCGGAGACCGTGCGGCTGCTGTATCCGGGCTCGGGGTCGCCCCTGGCGTACACCGTGCTGCCGCACGCCGCCCTCCCCCGCCGGCTGGCGCCGCGCCGGTGGTGGCACCTGTGGTCCGAGGTCGTGGTGCCCGGCGAGGGGTCGATCGTGGCGTACCTGAGCGAGGTCTTCGGGCGGCCCGTGAAGATCGTCCTGCACGTACGTCCCGCGCTGCGGGCCAACCGCAAACCGGTGCTGGAGGTCTGGGCGGGCGGGCGGCGGCTGGCGTACGTGAAGATCGGCGACAGCGCGCGGACCCGCGAGCTGATCACCAACGAGGCGGCGGCCCTGCGCCGGATGGCCGATCTCGAACTGACCACGATCACCGTGCCGAGCGTGCTGCACCATGGCGAGTGGCGGGGGCTGGCGGTGCTGGCGCTGTCGCCCCTGCCGGTGCGGCGCGGCTTGCCTGTGCCGCTGCGCGGCCTGCCCCGGGCTCCGGCGGTGCGGCGGGGGCGAGTGCCCGGGCCGCTGCTGGTCGCCGCGGTCAAGGAGATCGCGGCGACCGGGAGATCGCGCCCGGCCTGGCACGGGGATCTCGCGCCCTGGAACATCTGCCCGTCGCCGGACGGCCGGCTGCTGGTCTGGGACTGGGAGCGCTACGAGGTGGGCGTGCCCTACGGGTTCGACGCCGTACACCACTTCTTCCAGCGGGCGCTGCGGCGGATGAAGCCGCCCGAGGCCGCGCGGGCTTGCGTGGCGCGGGCCGGGCGCGAACTGGCGCCCCTGGGGTTGTCGCCGGCGATGGCGCGCCAGACCGCGCTGCGCTACCTCATCACACTCGCCGACCGGCACGCCGCCGACGGGCACTCGCCGCTCGGGCCGCCGGAGACCTGGCTCAACCCGGTCGTCGACCACGAGGAGCTGATCCTTTGAGGACCATGAAGCGGTCGGCGCTCTCACTGTCGCGGGTGGCGGGCAGGTTCAGCTCGGGGGCGCGGATGCTGCCCTCGTTCCTGATCGCGGGGGGCCAGCGGTGCGGGACCACATCGCTGTACCGGGCGCTGGCGCAGCATCCGCTGCTGCTCAAGCCGGTACTGCACAAAGGGGTGCACTACTTCGACGTCGGTTACGGGCATGGTCTGTCCTGGTATCAGGGGCACTTTCCGTTGCGGGTCGGCGCGGCGCTGGCCACCCACCGGTACGGCGCTCCCGCGCAGGCATTCGAGTCGTCGCCGTACTACCTGTTCCACCCGCTGGCCGGGGAGCGCATCGCGGCCGAACTGCCCGGGGTCAAGCTGATCGTGCTCGTACGGGACCCGGTTGAGCGGGCGCGCTCGGCGCATGCCCACGAACTGGCCAGGGGATTCGAGACGGAGTCCAACTTCGAGTACGCGATCGAGCTCGAAGCGCGCCGGCTGGCCGGGGCCGAGAAGATGTTGCGGGAGTCGCCTCTCTCCGTACACCACTCGCATCGCCACCACGCCTATCTGGCCCGGGGCCGGTACGCCGACCAGCTCGACCGGCTGGAGCCCCTGATCGGGCGGGACCGGATCCTGGTGCTGGACAGCCACCGGTTCTTCGGCGAACCGGAGACCGTCTACGACCGGGTGCTGGAGTTCCTGGAGGTGCCGCACCTGGGGTATCCGGCGTTCGAACGGCACAACGGGCGGCCGGGGCCGCGGCGGGTCTCCCGGGAGCTGGCGCAGGTGTTGCGGGACCACTTCGAGGCGTACGACGCGCGACTGACGCCCTGGCTGGGCGGTGAACCGTCGTGGCGACGCTGACTGGGATGACCAGGCCGATCGGGGCGACGCTGACCTGGGTGACGGGGCCGATCGTGGCAACGCTGACCTGGGTGACGGGGCCGATCGTGGCAACGCTGACCTGGGTGACGGGGCCGATCGTGGCAACGCTGACCTGGGTGACGACCCTTGGTGACGCTGTGACTGGATGGCGAGGCTGGGCGGCGTGACGAGGCTGGGCGGGGGGACGGGGCGTCGGTCGGTCGCGGGCGTCACGGGAGCGGGATTCACCGCGCTCGCGCAGTTCGTGCTGGTGGTGGTCGTGGCCCGGGCGTTCAGTGCCGCCGAGGCGGGGGCTTTCTTCGCGGTCACCGCCTCGACGCTCATGGCGGCGGGGATCGCCAAGCTCGATGCGGGGAACGGGCTTGTTTACTTCATCGCTCGGGCTGAGGCGTCTGGGTATCGGGATATTTCGGGATACATCCGGGCAGGGCTGGTGCCGGGCGTGGTGCTGGCCTGCATCGCCGGGGTGATGCTCTATCCACGACTCGGCCCACTGGCGGCGGTCCTGCCGGCCATGGTGGCGGCCGACGTGCTGCTGGCCGCGACCAGGGGGTTCGGCGCCATGCGACCGGTGGTGGTCCTGGAGGGGGTGCTGCTGCCCGCGTGCCAGCTCGTACTGGTGGCGGGGGCGGCTGTGGCAGGGGACGGCGCATGGCTGGCGCCGGCATGGGGTCTCCCGTACGTGCCGGTGCTGATCCTCGCCGCAATCGCGCTCCGCAACCGAATGCCACACCCACCCAGCCCGCAGCACACGGGCCAGGCGATGCGCCCACCCGAACAACCGGGCGCAGGACGGGAAGCACAGTTGCTCGGTCCTCCGGGCGCAGGACGGGTGGCACGTTTGCTCACTCAGTCAGGCGCGGGGCGAGTAGTGCGGTTGCTCGGTCGGCTGAGGGCGGGGCGGGTGCGGTCGCCTGGTCCGGCGGGGATGGGGCGGGAGCTGTGGCGGTATACGGCTCCGCGGTCGGTCGCGGGGGCGATCCAGGCCGTGTTCCAGCGGGTGGACATCGTGGTCGTCGCCGTGCTCGGTGGTCCGGAGCAGGCGGCCGTCTACACGGCGGCCACGCGGTTCAAGGTGGTGGGGCAACTGGCCGGGCAGGGGCTGGCGCAGGCCGTACAGGCTGGATTGGTCAGGGCGCTCGCCTGCGGGGACGTGCGGCGGGCCAGGGAGCTCTACCAGAGCACCACGATCTGGCTGGTGCTGCTGACCTGGCCACTGTGGCTGGTCTACGGCGCGCTGGCGCCGTGGGTGCTGCGGCTCTTCGGGCCCACGTACGGCTCGGCGGCGCCGGTGGCGCTGGTGCTGGCCGGGACGATGATGGTGGCCACGGCCTGCGGAACGGTGGACGTCGTGCTCACCGCCGCCGGGCACACCGGTACGAGCCTGCTCAACCTACTGGCGGCGGTCGCCTGCACGCTGGCCCTCGACCTGGCGCTCATCCCCAGTCATGGGGCACTGGGCGCGGTCGTCGGCTGGTCAGGCGGCGTACTCGTGAAGAACCTCCTCCCCCTGTGGCAACTCCACCGCCGCTACGGCCTCCACCCCTTCGGCCGCCACACCCTGCCGGCCCTCCGCATCCGCCCCCGACCAGCCACATGAATCCCCACCGCACCGACATACACCGCCACCGCAGCGCCAACCCCCGCGAACATCCACGCCACCACAGCCCCCAACGCTCCTGGATGGCCGCATGAACCCATTACAGCCCAGCAACACTCCCCGGCGGCCACACAACCACCACCACCACAGTCCTCCAACACCCCGGACAGCCACGCAAGCGCTAACCCAAGCCCCGCACCCCGAACAGCCACACAACCCCAACGCCCCCTGGACAACCGCATGAACCCCGTCCCAGCTCCGCAGCACTCCCCAGCGGCCACACGACCACCAACCACAGGCCCCCAACGTCCCCGGACAGCCACACATGCGCCCGCCACAGCCCCGCAGCACTCCGCAAATGCGGACGCGGACGCATGAGGGCGGGTGGTCCGCCCGTGATGGTGACCGGGTTGCCGCGGAGTGGGACGAGTTGGACGGGCAAGATGCTGGCGGCCGGCGGGGAGTTGGTCTACGTCAACGAGCCGCTCAATCCGCAACACCCGCCGGGGCGCTGCCCGGGAGTGCTCAGGGCCGACGTGACGCACAGGTTCCAGTACATCTGCGACGACAACTCCGCAGACTGGCTGCCCGCCTTCAGCGACACGGTTTCCCTGCGCTACCGGTGGCTGGCCGAGCTGCGCGCAAACCGTTCCCCGTACGACCTGGCCCGCCTGCTCCGCTACGGCGCCGCCTTCGCGCACGGCCGGCTGGCGGGGCGGCGGGCCTTGCTCGACGACCCGTTCGCGGTGCTGAGCGCGGGATGGTTCGCGCGACGGCTGGGGTGCCGGGTCATCGCCCTCGTACGAGATCCGGTGTCGTTCGTGGCGAGCTGGCAACGCCTGGGCTGGACGGTGTACTTCCACGAACTCCTGGAACAACCGCTCCTGATACGCGACCACCCGGAGCTACTGGAGCTACGCGCCCTCGTGGGCTCCCAGGACCGCGTCGCCAAGGCCGCCGCGCTGTGGCGGATCACCCGCACGATCCTGGCCCGCACGCCCGGCATCCTCGTCATCCCGTACGAGTCCCTGGCCGCCGACCCACTCCCCGCCTTCGAGCGCCTGTACGCCTACGCCGGCCTACGCTGGACCCCCGCCGCCGAACGCCGCATCGCCAAGGCGTGCTCGGGCGGCGAGGGCGGGGGCGCGTTCCGCTGGTCGGGCCTGTCGCGCACGGCGTACCGGCCCATGGACTCCCGCCTGGCGCTGCGGGACGCCGCCCGGGGACTGAGCCCGGATGAGGCGGCACGCGTACGCGCCCTCACCGCCTCCCCGTCATGAACCCGCTCGGCGTTCGCGCCTGAGACGGGTGACCAGGCAACCGGACAGCAGGCGCACGGCGAACGGCAGGTCGTCCACCAGGTAGCGGCGCGCCAGCCGGCCAGGCTCGCTGACCAGCCGGAAGGCCCACTCCAGCCCAGCCCGCCGCAACCACTCGGGCGCCCTGGGTACGGTGCCTGCCGCGAAGGCGATCGCCGCGCCACAGCCCAGGAACCAGGCCCCCGGCAGCTCCTCACGCAGGTCCGCGACCAGCCGGTCCTGCCGCGGGAACCCGAGCCCGACGAAGACGAGCCGGGGCTGGGCGGCGATCACCTTCCGCCGTACCCGCTCGCTCCCCTCGGGGGTGGCGTCGAAGTGGTACGGCGGTGCGTGCACGCCGCAAACCTTCAGCCGCGGGTAGCAGCTCATGAGCTCGTCGGCCGCCTTCCGCGCCACGCCGGGCGGACCTCCGAGCAGGTAGACGGGCCAGCCACGGCGCGCGGCGAGTTCGCTGAGCGACCAGATGAGGTCGGCGCCCGTGACGCGCCGGGGCACCGGCGTACCGAGCAGCCTGGCCGCCCACACCAGCGGCATCCCGTCGGCCACGACCAGGTCGGCCGAGCACACCAGCTCCCTGAGCGCGGGGTCTGTGGCGGCGGCGCGGCAGATGTCGATGTTCGGGGTGACGATCCGGCCGCCCCTCCCCGCCTCGAGTTCCGCGCCAACCCACTCGACCACCTCCTCCTCGGTCACCGCATCCACCTCAACCCCACCCAACCCCCACCCCCC
>NZ_JADOGI010000077.1 GCF_015645445.1 Nonomuraea cypriaca
GACATCAAGCCTATGGAGATCGCCCTCGACATGGCGCTTGACCACGTGAAGTCGTTCCTCACGGCGTGACGGCGTGTGCGCGGACGTAGCCGAGGGCTATGTCCAGGGCCACCTCCAACCGCCGCACCTGCATTGCCATGTCCGCCGGGACTGGTGTGGCCGATGCCCGTTGTCATGGATCAGGTAACCGTGGAGCACGCGGGCCAGATGGCGTTCATTGAGGATCAGGATCCGGTCCAGGTGTTCGCGGCGCAGGGTGCCCCATGACTCGCTCGCAGATGGCGTTCATCCGCGGCGTCCGCGGCTTTCTTACCTGTCGTCGCCCACCGGGATCAGCTTCCGGCGGCCGGGCGCCCGAACTCGTAGGGGGCGAGGATGCCGGCCACGGTCTGGTTGCGGGGTGTGGGGACGCCCAGGTCATGGCCGAGATCGGCGACGCCGCCGCTGAGCCAGGGGAGTTCCAGCCGGTTTCCTTGCTCCAGGTCGTTGTGCATGGAGGACGTCATCGTGGGTGGCAGCGTGTCGCAGAACGCGAGCCGGTCCTCGGCGAAGTCCGGCTCAAGTTTCACACCGGCTGCCCGGCCCACGTTCACGGCTTCGGCCATCACGTCGTGCAGCAATACCCGCGACCGCCGGTGGCCGCGGATGACACCGATCGGCTGCCGCACGGTGGACGTGGTCGCGGAGAGGCCCACGAGGAAGACGAATTTCTCCCAGATCACCCGTTCGATGTCAGAGCTGGCCTCCGTCTCGATCCCGGAGGCGAGGCAAGCGTCCAGAAAGCCCGCGACGAGGTCGTCGTCTCCGCCGTAAGGGCCGAACACGATCTTCTGCAGCGTGTTGTTGTGCACGACAACACCGGGCTCCTGGATGAAGGACGAGATATAGCAGGAGCCTCCCCACACGGACTCCGGTGGCAGGTGGCCACGCAGAATCCCGTCCTTGTGGACGCCATTCTGCAAAGAGACCACCCGGGTCCCGGCGTGCACGACGTCGCGCAACTGGGCGGCGACGTCCTCGGTGTCCCACAGCTTCACCGCCACCACTACCACGTCGGCTGGCCCCACATCCGCGATGGCCGCCACCGCCGACGCGGCAGGGACGTGCAGGTCCCCGAGCGCGCTGCGCACCCGCAGGCCATGGTCCCGAATGGCCGCCAGATGTCGTCCCCGCGCGACGAAGGTGACGTCGTGGCCGCCGGCGGCCAGCCGGGCCCCGAAGTAGCCCCCAACGCCCCCGGCTCCTATCACTGCGATACGCATGGCAATCCTTTGCTGATCAGACGGGAGGCCCCCGCATCCGCGCGATGGCCATCGTCTGCAGAGTAAGAGACACGGGGCGATGAGGCCCCCGCGAGGGCCATCATCACACGAAACAGTCGTTCGAGAAGGTCGTCCGGCAGCACGTCGGCACGGTGCTGCGCATCGTGGCACGGACACCGGGCACCGCCTGAAAGGCGATGTGTCTCAGGCGGCGCCAAGACTCTGCAACCGCTACGCACAGCCATTGAGCGCAGAGACCACCCATGTATTCGCAATATTCGTACCCAGGCCGACCGCTTGGGGTATTTCTGTAGATAGTCCTGATGCTCCGGTTCGGAAGTCGCCCGCCGCGGTCACCTCGGTGACGACCTTGCCCGGCCACCAGGCCGGAAGCGTCCACGTCGGCGATAGTGTCTTCGGCGATCTTTCGCTGCTCATCGGAGGTGTAGGAGATCGCGGATCGGTAGCTGGCGCCGATGTCATTGCCCTGGCGGTTCTTCGCGCTGGGGTCGTGGATCTGGAAGAAGAACTCGAGCAGAGTGCGCAAAGTAATCTGCTCGGGGTCGTAGATGACTTCGGGGGGGCGCCCTGTATCGGGAGAACTGGACTCTATAGTTCCAAAAACCAAGCCGGGCCTATGCTATCCCGACTCCTTCGGGCCATCCTGGCCACACGGGGCCGTCGGGTCACGACGGGTCCACCATCTGACCTAGTGCTCCATGCCGACAGCGGCCGGATTCACCCAGGTGGGGTTGGGTGCCGCGTCCGAGCCTGAAGAGCGGGCCACGGCGGTATCACGACTGGGAAGGGAAGAGCAGGTTCGACAGAGTAGACCGCGAGGCGTGCTGGAGACGGCGTCATTTCGCGGACACGGTGACCGGTCCGGCCCGGTGTCACGGGCTGGTCGAATCGACGGTCGAGGATTTTGCAGGGTTACTACGGGACCATATAGTCCTGTATTGGGACCAAGACTCCGCCCACGACACACCATCCATTGGGCCGCCGCCATCAAAGGAGCGGGCACTGTCATGAGCGGCGACGCGGACACGACGACTGCGACGGCGGCTTCACGACCGATTCGCGAAGTCCTGGCGGGAACTGCTCGGCACCGTGGCCGAGCAGCTGGTGAAGGGACATGACTGACCTGATATCGCAGGGCGCCGGCCGTGCGCCGGCTCGACGGCTTGTGACCTACGGAGGTGGCATGCCGCTCCTTCCATGCCCACGCTCGTGCTCCGTCCGGGCTCAGTGCACCCTCATCGCGGCGCTGTTCGCGATGAGCATCCTGGTGGTCCTCGGCGCGACGCTGGACCTGGCGATCCGCTCCCGGATCCAGTCCGACGCCTTCCGCCAGGCCGAGCAGGTGGCGAGCCAGTGGAGCCCGGTCGCCCGCGACGGCATGGTGCCACGACCGATACCCGCCAACCCGCCCGTCGACCTCATCCAGGTCGTGGACGTCCATCACCGGGTCGTGAACTCCAGCCGGGAGGCCTCCGCGACCGTGCCGCTGAGCCGGCGCCGGCCCCCGCCCGACGCCCGTTTCCAGCCGTACCTCGAGTGCCCGCCGAACGACCGGTGCATCCTGCTGCACGCCATCCGCCTGACTCCGGCACCGGACGCGGGTGTCGTCTACGTCGGCATCCCGGAGCCGGACCTGCTGGCCGCCCATCAGCTCGAGTACGCCATCGCGGCCGGGATCGTCCTGGCCACCGGGATCGCGGCCTGGACCGCATGGATGCTGGTGGGGCGCGCGCTGCGTCCCGTCGAGGCGATCAGGGCCCAGATCTCCCAGATCACGGTGAGCGACCTCAGCCTGCGCGTCCCGAGACCGCGGGGCAACGACGAGATCAGCCGGCTCGCCACCACCGCCAACCAGACCCTCAGCCGGCTTGAGGGCGCGGTGGAGCAGCTGCGCCAGTTCGCCTCCACGACCAGCCACGAGCTGCGCACCCCGATCGCCGGACTGCGCACGCAACTGGAGGAGGCGCTGCTCTACCCGGACGACGTCGACGCCCAGGACGCGCTCCGGAGCGCGTTGACCACCGCCGGCCGGCTGGAGGCGATCGTCGACGACCTGCTGCTGCTCGCCCGTCTCCGGGCCGCTGATCCGCTGCCCCCGGAGAAGATCGATCTCGGCGAGCTCGTCGCCGCCGAGGTGAGCGCGCAGTCCTCATCCGCGCCGATCAACGTCCACGCGCCCGCCGGGCTGGAGATCCGCGGCTCGCGCATGCAGCTGATCCGCGTACTGGACAACCTCCTGGCCAACGCTCTGCGGCACGCCGAGTCCGCTGTGGAGGTCAGCGTCGAGCCGGCCGACGACGGGGTCGCGGTCACGGTGACCGACGACGGGCCCGGCATCCCGCCGGCCCACCGCGAACGCGTCTTCGAACGGTTCGTCCGCCTCAACGACGGCCGCCGCCGCGACCCCGGCGGGAGCGGGCTCGGCCTGGCCATCTCACGCGACATCGCACACACCCACCACGGCACCCTCACAGTCGAGGACTCGCCACGTGGGGCCAGATTCGTGCTGTGGCTGCCGCTCATCAGCGGATGATTTCGTCGATGACTAGCAGCAGCCTTTGCGGGTCAGTTTGGACAGCGCTCAGGGCCGATGCAGTCGAGAAATGTCGGTGAGAAGTAGCAGCGCTGAAGCTGTAGATCTGCCGGGGCCTGGCCCCGAACGCCGAGCCACACCTCATGCGCCCGGTATCCGCGCCGGCGGACCGGACCTGTTACCTTCTCCCGTCGGCACTCGTCATAGGGGCGACGGCCGACTGGGAGGAGCTGTCAGCGGCGGCTCACTGACTGTTTGGCCTCCTGACTGTTCGGCCCGGACGCCCCTCGGCGTCCGGGCTGCGGTCAGCCACAGGCCGGTGAATACGGCGCAGGCCAGCGTCACGGCCCCCGCCGTGAGGAAGGCGCTGTTGAGGCCGGATTCGAAGGAGGCGCCGCCGGACTCCCGCGTGTGGACGATCGCCCCGAGCACCGCCACGCCGAGCACCGCGCCGATCTGCCGGGTGGTGCTGCTGACGCCCGAGGCGAGGCCGCCCTCCTGCGGGCTGACCGCCTGGATTGCGGCCCCGGTCAGCGGCGACATGGTGAGAGCGAACCCGATGCCGACGACCCCCAGCCGCCACCACACGTTCCCGTAGCCGGTATCGGCGTGGACGAAGCCCAGCGCCAGCAGCCCCAGCCCGGCCAGCGCCAGGCCGATGCTGACGACGACGCGGAAGCCGTACCTGGCCGCGCACCGGCCCGCGTACGGGCTGACGATCACCATGGCCAGCGAGACGGGCAGGGTCCGCAGCCCGGCGACCAGGATCGAAGTGCCCTGGACGTAGACGAAGAACTGGGAGAAGAAGAACGACGACCCCATCAGCGCGAACCCGACCACGACCATCGCCGTGTTGGACACCGTGAACAGCCGCTGACGGAGCAGCCGGAGCGGCAGCATCGGCGTCGACACACGACCCTCGACCACGACGAACGCGGCCAGGAGCACCAGTCCGGCGGCGAAGCTGCCCAGGATCACCGGCGAGGTCCAGCCTCGGGAACCGCCCTCGATCAGGCCGTAGGTCACAGCGCCCACGCCCGCGACGGACAGGACCGTGCCGGGGACGTCGATCGGCGGCGCGCTCGGGTTGCGGGACTCCCCCAGCACGCGCAGCCCGGCCAGCAGCAGGACCGCCCCGATGGGCACGTTGACCAGGAAGATGGCGGGCCAGCCGAAGGACTCCGCCAGGATCCCGCCCGCCAGCGGTCCGGCGGCCAGGCCGATGCCGCTGAACCCGGCCCACAACCCGATCGCTCTGACGCGCTCCCTCGGGGCGGGATACGCGGCGGCGAGCAGCGCTAGTGAGGCGGGGCTCAGCGCCGCGGCCCCGACGCCCTGCAGCACCCGCCCGGCGATCAGCCAGCCGATCGAGGGCGCGAGCGCACACACCACCGACGCGGCCGTGAACACCACCACCCCGGCCAGGAACACCCGCCTGCGGCCGAACCGGTCGGCGAAGACGCCGCCCGACAGCAGCAGCATGGCCACCAGCAGCACATAGGCGTCGACGATCCACTGCAGGCCGGTCAGCCCGGTGTGGAGCCGCTGCTGCATGTCGGGCAGGGCAGCGCCGACGATCGTGTTGTCGAGCAGCACCATGAACTGAAGCCCAGCGACTGATCGCGCAAACTCCAGGCCCTCGGCTTCTCGGGGTCTTTGCGGGTGGTGAAGTAGTCACAGCCCGCCCACCGAACCCTGACCGACGATCAACGGCCAGGGCCCGCTGCCGCCTGCCTGGCTGAGGTTGATTCACGTGTCAGTCGGGCCGTGGCAGCGATCAACGACGTGGGCCTGCTGTCCGAGGAGGTCGACGTGCCAGTGGCGAGGTGATCGGTAACTTCCCGCAGGCGTTCAGCCATATCGGCCTGATCAACGCCGCCTGAGCCATCTCCCAGGCCCAGCAGCGCGCCGCCCGGCCAGGCCCGGCAGCACCGGCTTGTCCCCTGCAGGCGTAGGGGCACAGGTGCTCTCCTGCCAGGATGCTCATTCCAGGGCCTCCTTGGGCAGGCCGTTTTCGAGAGACTCGATGACCCAGTCGGCCTTGGCCTCGGCGAGCTGGGCGGAGTTGAATTTGTGGCTGGCCACCCCGACGCAGGCGACCCCGGCCGCGTGCGCGCCCGCCACGTCGTGAGGGGTGTCGCCGATGACCAGGCAGCGGTCCGGGCCCAGGTCCTCGCCGTAGACCAGGGAGGCCCGGCGCAGCGCGGTGCGGGTTACCTCGGCGCGGTCGTTGGAGTCTGAGCCGTAGCCACCGAAGGAGAAGAACCGGTTCAGGTTGGCGCGGTGCAGCTTGATGTGCGCGGCGGGCTCCAGGTTGCCGGTGATCAGGCCGACCAGGTAGCCCTTGTCGACCAGCCCGGTCAGCAGGTCCTCGACGCCGGGCAGCACGCGGTAGTGTCCGGACTCCTCCACGGTTTGGCGCAGGTAGTGCAGGCGACGTTCCAGGAGCCTGGCGAACTCGTGCCGTTCGGGCTTGCGGCCCAGTACCGCTTCGAAGGTCTTACGGCCCACGTCAGGGTCGGTCATGCCGGTGTCGGTGAACTTGCCGATGTCGGCGGGGATGCCGTACAGCTTGTCGAAGGCCAGGCGCCACGACCGGGCACCCGCCCCGCCGGTGGTGATCAGGGTGCCGTCGATGTCGAACAGCAGGGCCAGGCGCCGCTGATAGGAGGCGCTCATCCGGCCGGCCGTTCCGCGTGCCCGCCGAAGCCCTTGCGCATGGCCGACAGGACCTGGTTGGCGAAGTGGTCCAAATCCCTGGAGCCGAGCCGGGAGAACAACGCGGTGGCCAGGGTGGGCGCGGGCACCCCCTCCTCCACTGCGGCGACCGCCGTCCAGCGGCCCTCGCCGGAGTCCGAGACTCGGCCGGAGAACTCCTCCAGGGTCGGGGACCGCAGCAGGGCAGCGGCGGTGAGGTCCAGCAGCCAGGACCCGATCACGCTGCCGCGGCGCCACACCTCCGCTACTTCGGCGAGATCGATGTTGTAACGGTAGTACTCGGGCTGCGCAAGCGGGGCGGTCTCGGCGTCGGCCTGGCGGCTCGCGGTGCCGGCGTTGGCGTTCTTCAGGATGTTCAGGCCCTCGGCGTAGGCGGCCATGACCCCGTACTCGATCCCGTTGTGCACCATCTTCACGAAGTGCCCGGCACCGGCCGGCCCGCAGTGCAGGTAGCCGTGTTCTGACGGCGCGGGAGTCCCGTCCCGGCCGGAGGTGCGCGGCGCCACCTCCACGCCGGGGGCGATCGCCTCGAAGACCGGCCGGAGCCGGTCCACGATCTGGTCCGGGCCGCCGATCATCAGGCAGTAGCCGCGCTCCAGTCCCCACACCCCGCCGCTGGTGCCCACGTCGACGTAGTGGATGCCTGACCCCGAAAGGGCCTTGGACCTGGCGATGTCGTCCTGGTAGTAGGAGTTGCCGCCGTCGATGACCACGTCATCGGGTTCCATGTGGCCCGCCAGGTCACGGACTGTCTTGCCGGTGATCTCGCCGGCCGGGACCATGACCCACACCGCCCGGGGCTTGTCCAGCCTGGTCACCAGGTCCTCCAGGGAGGACGCCCCGGTGGCCCCTTCCCTTTGCAGTTCCTTCACCGCATCCGGGTTGATGTCGAACACCACGCAGTCATGACCGGCGTGCATCAGCCGCCGGACAAGGTTGGCGCCCATCCGGCCCAACCCGACCATTCCGATCTGCATCTCGTGTCTCCTTCTTGTTCTTGTGTCATCCCTGGTCTCGGAGCTGCCCTTGGCCCGCTCCGCGCGGGCCGACGATCAGCCGCACCCGGCGGTTGCGGAACAGGTCGAAGATCGTCGGGTTCGAGGTGAGCCCGGTCACCGAGTACTCGGCGATGTAGCGGTCCAGGGTGCCCTCGTCGAGCAGCGCCCGGGTGATGTTGTCCAGCCAGATGCTCTGCCCGCCTCGTGCAGAGCCTGGGTCGGTTTCATGGGTCTTCCTTTCTCCGCAGGACGACCGGGACGCGCCGGTCACGGCGGCCGGTGGGCCAGTTGGTCCCGGGCTGCCTGGACGACATGGGCAGGCTCGAAGCCGAACTTCGCCTGAACCTTCTGGATCGGCGCTGAGGCGCCGAAGGTCTCCATGCCAAGGATGGCTCCGTCGATGCCGACATACCGGCACCAGCCGAAGTCGGCGCCCTCCTCGACCGCGACTCGGGCGCGGACCCGCGGCGGCAGCACCTCGTCGCGGTATGCCTGGTCCTGTTTCTCGAACAGCTCCCAGCAGGGCATCGACACCACGCGAGCGGGGATGCCTTCCGCGGTGAGCGTCTCATAGGCGGCCACGCACAGCGCGATCTCCGAGCCGGTGCCGATCAGGATCACGTCGGGCTCCGCGCCCGGCGGGTCGGCCAGCACGTAGCCGCCGCGGGCCAGGCCGGAGGCGGCGGCGTAGCGGGAACGGTCCAGGGTCGGCAGCGACTGCCGGGACAGCACGAGTACGGCAGGCTCGTGACGCAGCGGCATGATCACCCGCCACGCCTCGGTCACCTCGTTCGCGTCGGCGGGGCGGATGACCAGGATGCCGGGCATGGCCCGCAGCGAGGCGAGCTGCTCGATCGGCTGGTGGGTGGGGCCGTCCTCGCCGAGGCTGATCGAGTCGTGGGTCCAGATGTAGATGACCGGGATCTCCATCAGCGCCGACAGCCGCATCGCGCCGCGAGCGTAGTCGGTGAAGATCAGGAACCCGGAGGCGAACGGCCGCACCTTGACCAGCGCCATGCCGTTGGTCATGCCGCACATGGCGTGCTCGCGGACGCCGAAGTGGAAATTCCGCCCGGTGTAGCTGCCGGCCTCGAAGTCCCCGGCTCCGTCGAAGGTGAGCCGGGTCTTGGTCGAAGGGTACAGGTCGGCGGCTCCGCCGAGCAGCCAGGGGACGTTGCGGGCCAGGACGTTGAGCACCTGGCCGGAAGACTCCCGGCTGGCCAGTCCCTTCGGGTCGGGCGGGAAGGTGGGCAGGCCGGAGTCCCAACCGCCGGGGAGCTGGCGGTGGCTCATCCGGTACACCTCGTCGGCCAGTTCGGGGTGCGCCTGACGGTAGCGCTCGAACAGCGCGAACCATTCCGCCCGCAGGTCCGCGCCGCGGCGGCTGATGCCCTCCCGGAAGTGCTCGTACACCCCGTCCGGCACCAGGAAGCGGGCCTCTTCCGGCCAGCCGTAGAACCGTTTCGCGGCCCGGACCTCGTCCTCGCCGAGCGGCTCGCCGTGCGCCGCGGCGGTGTCGTGCTTGTGCGGGGCGCCGTAGCCGATGTGGGTGTCCACGATGATCAGCGTGGGCCGCCCTGACGTAGCCTTGAACGTGTCAAAGGCCTTGGACAGCAGGTCCAGGTCGTTGGCGTCGCCGACCCGGGTGACGTTCCACCCGTAGCTCTGGAAGCGGGCGGCCACGTCGTCGGAGAACGCCAGCGAGGTGGATCCCTCGATCGTGATGTGGTTGTTGTCGTAGATCCAGCACAGGTTGTCCAGGCGCAGGTGCCCGGCCAGCGACGCCGCCTCGCTGCTGATTCCCTCCATCATGCAGCCGTCGCCCATCAGCGCGTACACGTCGTAGCCGAACAGCCGGAAGCCTGGCTTGTTGTAGCGTTCGGCCAGCCAGCGGCCAGCGGCCGCCATGCCCACGCTATTGGACACCCCCTGACCCAGGGGTCCGGTGGTGGTCTCCACCCCCGAGGTCCACCGGTACTCCGGGTGCCCCGGGCAGCGGCTGTCGACCTGTCGGAACGTCTTGATGTCCTCCAGCGTCACCGAGGGCTTGCCGGTGGCCTCGTACTTCGGGTTCACCGCCTGCACCCTGGCCAGGTGCAGCAATGAGTACAGCAGCATCGAGGCGTGCCCGTTGGACAGGATGAACCGGTCCCGGTCCGGCCAGATCGGGTCGGCCGGGTCGAACCGCAGGTGCCGCTGCCACAGGCAATACGCCACCGGGGCCAGCGTCATCGGGGTGCCGGGATGCCCGGATTCCGCCGCCTGCACCGCATCCATGGACAGGGTGCGGATCGTGTCGATGCAGCGCCGGTCCGCATCTTCGGTGGCGAGCTGGTTAGCTTGATCGGCCATGAGTAGTTCACGCTCCTTTGACTGTGGCCGTGCGCGCGGCGGCGTCGCGTCCTACCGACCGCGTGGTATCGAAAATGGCCGAGCCGACGACGCCGATGGTTATCCCGGCGTCGACCGGAATAGCGATGGTCTGTTCGTGGATGCCCCCGTCGGTCTAGACGTCTGTACTGGTAAGCTCCGGCCGGCCGGCAGTCCCGCGGCCCGGCGCACCTTGTCCAGCGTCGAGAGATTCAGTTCCTGGTCGCCGAAGCTCCGATCGACGGTCATCATGAGAACCAGGGCGACCTCGGTGAGGATCTCTTCGACGGCTTCCGGTGAGGTAGCCGGGTTCAGGAACACCCCGGCGCCGAAGCCCACCGCTCGTATGTTCTCGATCGTCTGGTGCCGCTGGCCGGATGCCTCGGCGTACACCGTCGCTGGTCTCATACCCACCTCTAACCGCATGTACCAGGGGCGCCATTGCCGCCACCGTCCCCGGGCCGAACCTGAGGTTGGGCACGAAGCGACCGTCCATGATGTCCACGTGAATCCGGTTCGACACCCGTGCCGGTCATCGCCTCCCCCGCCGCCTTGATCCTCGCGCCGAGCGAGATCGCGAGGTCCGGGTCAGGCGGAACCGCACGTAGTTCGCTTCGCTGGCGTCCGCGCCGCCCGCGATGGCCTCCGGGGCCCGGCGCAGCCGGGCCAGGACCTCGGTCACGGTGACCGGCAGCCGCTTGCCGGCCCGGATGAAGAACGGCACCCCGGCCCACCGCCGGGTGTCGACGTGCGCCCGCAGCGCCACGAACGTCTCCACGGCGGAGCCTTCAGCCACCCCGGGCTCATCGGTGTGGCCGGAGAACTGGCCGCAGATGACATCGTCCGGCCGCAGCGGGGGCATGGCGCGCAGCACGCAACCCACTCATCGCTCTCGGTCTCACGAGAACTCATTCAGCCCTGCCCGGCTGCGTGGTCGTCGCCAACCACGTAGCAGTGATCGGCGGTGGCCTCGACACCGATGGTGAAGCATGACCTGATGCTTAGCGTTGGCTGATGTTTCGAGTCCTACACTAGGCGATATAACCGACACGTTAGGCGAGGATTTCATGGAAATGCACCGCATCGGAAAAATAGTGCACAGCGCGGGGATCTCGACCATTCGGTATGGACTTGTGGTTAACCTACTGGAGATCGGGCGAATTAAATTTGAAGACTACGAGGTAGAAAATATTCGTCCCCTCGTAACCTCAAGCCCCCCGCTCTCGTGGCTTATCGCCAGATTGGGGGAGAAGAAGGTCGCTAGGTTGCTCGGCGTCACCGAAATCGTTCTGGGCTCGCTGATCGGAGCAAAACCGATCGCGCCGAGAGCGTCCGCCCTCGGCAGCCTCGCCGCCGTCGGCATGTTCGCCACCACCCTCAGCTTCCTGGCTACGACGCCCGAGGCGTGGCAAGAGACACGCGGGGAACCGAAGCTGTCCCTCGCGGGGCAGTTCCTGGTGAAGGACGTCGTGCTCCTCGGAGCCTCCTTGCTGACGGCCGCAGACGCCCTGCAAGCCGCCGAGCGCCGGTAGCTCGGGGTCTGGCCGGGTACCGGTCCACCGCGCTCGACCCTGGCCCGGGCGGTGGCCACGACATACGGCCGCGTCCCGTCCCGCCCGCGACAGCGGGCGTCGCTCGGGCAGGATGGGGCGGCTCCAACCGCACCAGCTCCGCCGCCGGGCGGCATGACCGGCACGTCCCTCATGGCTGGGTCCGTCCTACGGGTTTGTTCTTGATGACGAACTGTTCGACGGACAGCGGGGTGTGATGGCCGATCTTTTCGATGTTGTCGTTCGTGCCGGCGAACACGCCGTTTTGGTGTCGTGGTTGCCCCAGACCACGCCGGGCCTACCGGTCAGCGCGGATCAGCCGACGCGGGCGATGAGCTTGACCTCGATGAGCTGCGCCGGGAACGCCAGCCGGGTGACGCCGAGGATGGTGCTCGCGACCTCCGGGGAAGAGCACGGCCGCGTCGAGCTGCGCGATCGCCACCGCCAGCCCGCACAGCGCCACCAGCCCCGGCAACCTCCAAACGTGCGTCATGGCACCGCAAACTATCGGGACCCGCCCGGACGGTCCAACGGCGGGGTCCGACGGCGGGAGCAACAGCGGGATCAGGCGCGCTGTCCGGGGCGGGGCTGCCAGGGCAGGCGGTTCTCCAGCTCCACCTCCAGCGAGAAGCTGAGGAAGGTGCGGACCAGGACGATGAGCGCGAGCACGCCGACGCCCGCGAACGTCGGCGCGACCGCCACCGTGCGGATGATGTCCCCAGCGACGAGGAACTCCAGCCCCAGGAGGATCGCCCGGCCGAGCCCCTGCCGGTAGGCGCGATAGGCGTCATGGAAGTGCGGCCGCCGCCGCGCGTCGAGGCCGAAGCGCGCCGTGGCGACCAGCGCCCCCAGCGCGACGATGGCGACGCCGGCCAGGTCGACTGCCCGGCCGACCCCTTCGACCAGGCCGGCGATATCCGCGCTCACGGCAGGCCACCTGCCCGGGCGCGAACCGGGATACGCCCACGCGGGATCCGCCCTTTGGTCAGGAGCGGCATCTCGCCCTCTCCGCCCTCGGAGGTCCCGCGAGCCCCAGCACCATCATTCAGATGCCGGGGTCGGCGGCCGCGATGCGCCGCGCCAGGGAGCTGCAGGAACGGGCTTAGCGTACGTTGTCGTTCCGCCGCACTCCGGCCCCCGATCCAGGGGACGGGTTCGGTTCCAGGCTCGGTGACACGGCTGATGGCCCGCGGCGCGGCGTGTGCTCGTCGAGGTGGCCGACCTGCGGATGCTGCCGGAGTACGTGTCCGCCGGGCTCGTGGTCGCGGTGGTGCCCGACGTCGTGCCGCTCGCCGCGCCCGGCACGGTCGCGGTGCCGCTGCGCGACCCGGGCCTGACGTGGCCGCTCTCGATCGTCACCCACGGCCGTAACACCCCGAGCCGGGCCCTGCGGACGCTGCTCGCCCTGATCGCGGAAACCCGGTCCTTACCAAAGAAGAACGACCGCGCAAGCGGCCGCCCGTGGGAATAGAACCGGCCCGTAGAGTGTCTGTATCTGCACGTCCAGGTGCGTTTCACCTGGTTACCCTTCGTGCCGAAAGGCCGGGAAGGGAGAGCTGTGCCCCGGCAGACCCAGTACCACAAGAACCCGGAAGCCGTTTCGCGGCTCGACCCGGAGCAGTACCGCGTGACCCAGCAGGACGGCACCGAGCGCCCGTTCGCCAACGCCTACTGGGACAACCACGAGCCCGGCATCTACGTCGACGTCGTGTCCGGCGAGCCGCTGTTCGCGTCGGTCGACAAGTACGACAGCCACTCCGGCTGGCCGAGCTTCACGAAGCCGATCGCCAAGACGAACGTCGTCGAGCGCGAGGACTTCAGCCACGGGATGATCCGGGCGGAGGTCCGCTCGCTGCACGGGGACAGCCACCTCGGCCATGTCTTCGACGACGGTCCTCTCGACAGGGGTGGACTGCGTTACTGCATCAACTCCGCGTCGTTGCGGTTCATCCACCTCGACGACCTGGAGCAGGAGGGGTACGGCGCATACCGCACCCTGTTCCCGAGTGACACCGACGACAAGTAAGGAGACGACGTGACCACCGAAAAGGCGATCCTCGCCGGCGGCTGCTTCTGGGGCATGGAGGAGTTGTTCCGCCACCAGCCCGGCGTCGTGTCCACGCGCGTCGGCTACAGCGGCGGCGACGTCCCGAACGCCACCTACCGCAACCACGGCACCCACGCGGAGTCCATCGAGGTCGTCTACGACCCCGAGAAGACCGACTTCCGCGCGCTGCTCGAGTTCTTCTTCCAGGTGCACGACCCCTCGACGAAGAACCGCCAGGGCAACGACATCGGCACCAGCTACCGCTCGGCGATCTTCTACACCAGCGACGAGCAGAAGCGGGTCGCCGAGGACACGATCGCCGACGTCGACGCCTCGGGCCTGTGGCCCGGCAAGGTCGTCACCGAGGTCACCCCGGCGGGCGACTTCTGGGAGGCCGAGCCCGAGCACCAGGACTACCTGCAGAAGTACCCCCACGGCTACACCTGCCACTTCCCCCGCCCCGGGTGGAAGCTCCCGAAGCGGGCGACGGCCTGATATCTCCGGCGCGCGAACCCCGGGTCCGCGCGCCGGCGCGTATCCGGGAAAACGGCAGCGAGGAGAGCCCCATGCGTGACTACCCCGAGGCGATCGCCGGGATCGGCCACGTCGAGCCCGTCCCGCGGCGGGTCCGCGCCGTGGCCGGTGAGGCGACGGTACTCGACACGACCCGCGCGAAGTACGTGTGGGAATGGTCATACTACCCGCAGTTCTACATCCCGGCCGAGGACGTGACGCCGGGCGTGCTCGTCGACGAGGACCACCCGGAGCGGCTCAAGCGCGGCACTGCGCGCCGCCAGTCCCTCAAGGCCGGGGACGAGGTGCGGCCCGCCGCCGCCCGGCTCTACGGCGAGGACGCCGTCGCGGGACTCGCCGGTCACGTCCGGTTCGAGTGGGACGCCCTCGACGCGTGGTTCGAGGAGGACGAGCGGATCTTCGTCCACCCGCGCAACCCGTACACGCGCGTCGACGCCCTGCGCTCGACCCGGCACGTGCGCGTCGCCCTCGAAGGCCACACGCTCGCCGAGTCGTCGTCGCCGGTGCTGCTGTTCGAAACCGGCCTGCCGACGCGCTACTACTTCAACCGCACCGACGTCGACTTCACGCGGCTGGTGCCCACGAGCACGGTCACCGCATGCCCGTACAAGGGCCGCACGAGCAGCTACTGGTCGGTGCGCGTGAACGACATCCTGCACCAGGACCTGGCCTGGACCTACGACTTCCCGACCGCGGCGCTCGACCCGATCAAGGGCCTGGTCTGCTTCTACAACGAGAAGGTCGACCTCTTCGTCGACGGCGCCGAGATCCCGCGGCCGGACACGCACTTCTCCTGACACGTCAGTCCACTTCGGACTGCAGCTGCGCCGCCGCCTGGCGCGTCGTCACGGCGGCTGGGACGTCTGGATCAGATCCGTGCTGGTCAGCGTGCGCTTACTCGCGCGCAAGCCGGGGATGTCCGGGATGATGGGCTCAGCGCCTGTGTCGATCAGAATTGTTTCGGCGGTGACCGTGAGACTGTCGCCGCCCGCTGTGACGCCGACGGTGTGCGGGTCGGTGAATTCCGGTTCCTGCGATTCAGCTCGCGGCATATCGCTCTCGTTCTCCGCGAGCGTTTCAACGTCGCTTCCGTACCCCTGGACGCGGAAGTTTCCGGCATGGCGAGTTCGCAGCGGAGTCCCCGCGTACGGGAGGGTGATGCGCCCGTTATGTGCCGCTTGAGGAACGTGTGATCTTCGCGTCGGGCGGGCGGAGCACTCCATTTCCATGCCTTGACCGCGATTTTCCAGGCCCGTACGTAACATCGTCGTCTTCTCCGGGTAGGCAGCGCTGATGAGCACCACGCCCATCGCCGACCTCGCGTTGGTGTCCGACCGCCATTCCGCGGGCCTGATCAGCCGGGACGGATCGGCCGAGTGGCTGTGCTTCCCCCGGTTCGACGGGCCGTCCGTCTTCGCCCGCCTGCTGGACGACGAGGCCGGGCACTGGGCGATCCGCCCGGCCGTCCCGTATGAGACGACGCGCCGCTACCTACCGCAGACGATGGTGCTGGAGACCACCTTCCGCACCGGGAGCGGCACGGTCGTCCTCACCGACGCCCTGCTCACCGGACCGGACGACGGCGGCCACCGGCTTGGCGTCGGTGTGCCGCACCTGCTCGCCCGACGGGTGTCCGGCCTCAGCGGCGAGGTGCCGATGGAGATCGAGTATCGGCCCCGGCCGGAGTACGGCCTGATCTACCCGATCCTGTCCGTCGTCGACGGCGGTGTGACCGCCCGCGGGGGCGCCGAGTGGCTTGTGCTGACCACGCCGGTCCCCCTCGGCATCGGTGACTGCAGCGGATACGGCGTGTTCACGGTGCGAGAGGGCGAGACACGGCACTTCGGTATGCACCGCTCGACGCTGCAGGAGACTCCCGCGCGAGTGTGGGACCAGGCGGAACTGGCGGCCCGGCTGGACGACACGATCGTCGCCTGGCAGTCGTGGTCCAGCCTCCACCAGGCCTACGACGGCCCATGGCGCGACCTGGTGCACCACAGCGGGCGGGTGCTGCAGGCGCTGTCCTTCCAGCCCAGCGGGGCGATCGTCGCGGCCGCCACGACATCGCTGCCCGAATGGGTCGGCGGCGAGCGCAACTGGGACTACCGGTACACGTGGGTTCGGGACGCGTCGCTGACCATGGGCGCCCTGTGGGTCGCGGCCTGCCCCGACGAGGCGAGCGACTTCTTCGCCTTCCTCACCACCGCCGCCCCGTCGCTGGGCAAGGACCGCGCGTTGCAGATCATGTTCGGCGTCGGCGGCGAGCACGACCTGAGCGAGCGCACCCTGCCGCACCTGCGCGGCTGGCGCGGCAGCCGACCGGTACGCGTCGGAAACGACGCGTGGAACCAGCGGCAGATCGACGTGTACGGTGAGCTGCTCGATGCGGCCGTGCGCCTCGAACACCAGATCGGCGACATCGACGACGACGTCCGGCGCTTCCTCCTCGTCTGCGCCGACACCGCGGCCGAGCGCTGGATGGAAAAGGACCAGGGCATCTGGGAGATACGCGGGGAGCCGCGGCACTTCCTGTACTCCAAGCTCATGTGCTGGGTGGCGCTGGACCGCGGCATCGCCCTCGCCGACCTCCTACGGGCGCAGGAGCGTGTCGAGTCCTGGCGGCGGACCCGCGCCGAGATCCGCGACACTCTGCTGCGCGAGGGCTGGAACGACCGAGTGGGGGCGTTCACGCAGGCCTTCGGCTCGAACGAGCTGGACGCCAGCGCCCTCATGGTGCCGATCGTCGGCTTCCTGCCCGCCGGCGACCCGCGGGTGCTTTCCACGATCGACGCGGTCGCGGACCGGCTCACCGACGATCAGGGCCTGGTCTACCGCTACCGCACCGCGGACGGCATGGACGGCATGGACGGCCTCGCCGGCGAGGAGGGCACCTTTCTGCTGTGCTCGTTCTGGCTGGCGCAGGCGCTCGCCATGTCCGGGCAGGTCGGCCGGGCCAGGCAGGCATTCGAGCGAGCCGCCGCGTACGCCAACGACGTGGGCCTGCTGTCGGAGGAGGTCGACCCCGGGAGCGGCGCGTTGCTCGGCAACTTCCCACAGGCGTTCAGCCACATCGGGCTCATCAACGCCGCCTGGGCCATCGATGAAGCCGAACGAACCGCACGGGCCGGCGGGGCGGGCGGCGCGGGCAGCGGGAACGGCAATGGCCGGATGGCGTGAGGTCACCGCCGAGTTCGCCGGCATGGCGCTCCTGCTCCTGCTCGTCGTCAGCGCGATCGTCGCAGGCTTCGCACCCGGCTCGCCGCTCGTCGACACGGTGCCGAACGAGGACCTGCGGCGGCTCCTGACGGGCGTCCTGACCGCCACCGCGGCGGCGGGGATCATCTACTCGCCGCTTGGCCGGATCAGCGGCGGCCACCTGAACCCCGCGGTCACGACCGCGTTCTGGGTGCTGGGCAAGATGACGTCCGGTTCGGCGCTGAAGTACTCCGCAGCGCAGGTGGCGGGCGCGATAACCGGCGCGCTGGCGGCGCTTCAGGTGTGGGACGGCGCGGCGGCCAGCGTGCGGGTCGGCGCGACTGTACCCAGGCTCGGCGGCGCGGCCACCGCGCTGGTCGCCGAGGCCGTGATGACGTTCCTGCTCCTCACGCTGATCCTCACCTTCGTCGACCGCCCGCGCCTGATGCCGTACACCGCGGCCGCCGCGTCATCGCTCGTGGCCGTACTGGTGTTCACCGAGGCACCGGTGTCCGGCACCAGCCTGAACCCCGCCCGCAGCATCGGCCCCGCGCTGGTCGGCGCCACCTGGACGGGACTGTGGGTATACCTCGTGGCACCGACACTCGGCGCGCTCACCGCGGCGCTGCTGCACCGGCGCCTGTGGGGGACCGTGGCCTGCGCGAAGCTCATGCACGACCAGGCCTACCCATGCCACTTCCTGAACTGCGCCTACACCTCACCCGACGACCGCATCCAGCGGCCCGTCCGCACCCGCTCCGCAGCTCCGTCGCCCATCCCCCGTGGCATCGGCCGGTGGCGACCGGGCGCCCGTCACCATCGCTCACGCAGGGAGCACCGAAGATGAAGGCGATCGCCGTATATCCCAGGAAGGCGGACAGCGCCCACATCACGGACGTACCCAAGCCGGCCGTGACCGACGCCCCGGACGGCCGCAGCGTGCGCTTACCGGAAGGCGCGTGGAGATCGACACGCATCGCCGGATCTCTGCCGGGCGGGGCTTGCTGCTCAACATGGCGATGGGACGGCAATGGGGAGTCAGTGCAATTGGGTTGTTCTGCCGTGCGGGCGCCGACCAGCGTCCGGTTCATGCGGCGTCTGCGGCCCGGGCCGAGCGGGTGGGGCTCAGCCTCCGGAACGCCTCGAAGTTGACCGGCGGAACCCGGATCCGCCGCTCCAGCACGGCGAAGAGCACCAGCAGCGCCACCGCGGTGCTCAGCAGGCCCACCGTCGGCATCCGGTGCGGCGTCGGCGGCGCGGGCGAAGGCTACGAGAATGGCCGGGCGGTACGGTGCCGTCAGCTCTCCCGAGCCGGTCGATGGCCCATGGTGGCCATGCAGGAGCTGGTGAGGATGAGGACGCATCCGGACAGTTGCAGCGGTGTCGGCCGCTCGCCCAGGACCAGGGCTCCGAGAGCGACCGCCCCGACCGGCGTGAACAGGAGCAGGATCGCTCCGACGTGGCTGGGCAGGCGGGGGCTGGACAGAGCGACGAGGAGCCAGCCGAGCACCTGCCCGAAGAGCGCCACCAACGCCAGCCACCCGATGGCGGCCCAGCCCGGCGCCAGTTCCACGCCCTGCCACCATGCCCCCACGACCAGCGAGCATGCCCCCGCCGATACCGTCACCAGCAGGTACGCCCGCAGCGTGCGCCCCTCTCCACTGTTACGCCGCAAGAGGAACAGATAGCCCGAGTAACACAACGCCGCCAAAACCGCATGAATGGTGCCCAGCACGGGGTCGCTTCCGCCGACGCCACTCTCCAGAACCGCACCCGCCAGCACCACACCGAGCAACAGCGGCGGCAGAGCCAGCAGGAACCGCCGGGTCACCGGCTCCCGGTCCACCGCCCAAGCCAGCAGCGGCACGATCACCACCTGAACGTTGACCAACACCGTGGACAACCCGGCGCCGACCTCCTCAATGGCCGCCGTCCACAGCAGCATGTCCCCCGCGAACAACAGCCCGGCCAGCACCGTCATCACCCGGCCACCGGCCGCGTGCCCCCGACCACCGCGTTCCCGCAGCGCCAGCGGCGCCAACACGGGCAGCGCCAGCAGGCAGCGGTAGAACGAGGCGGTGCCAGGAGAGACCCGCGCCAGGTCGATCAGCACGGCCGAGGCCGACACGAACAACGCACCGACAGCCATGGATAAGCCCGGAAGCCGCTGCATCCTGTCGATCGCCGCTGGACGGTACGCGCCCCACAAGCTGGCGCCAAGCAAGTCGTCGAGGAGGCGTTGTACACCTCCGGCATGGACTACACAGTGCTGCAGCCCGCGAGACTCATGCAGAACTGGTCCGATCCGTGGCGCGAGGTGGTCGAACACGATCGGCTGCCGATGCCCTACCCCGTGACCGCCAGGTTCTGCTGGGTCGACTACCGGGACGTGGCGGAGGTCGCGGCGCGGGCCATGACCGATGACGAGCTCGGCCATGGCACCTTCGAGCTCTGCGCCCCGGGCATGTGCGACGGTACGCAGCTGGCCGCCATGATCAGCGAGGAACTGGGGCGGCGAATCGAGGCGCAGGAGATTCCGCGGGAGCAGTTCGCATCGCAGTTGCCCGCTGGGCCGATGCGTGAGGGCCTCACGCGCATGCTGGCCCACTACGAACAGCATGGCCTGTCCGGTGGGAACCCGCTCGTGCTGCGTTCCATCCTGGGCCGCGAGCCGCGGTCGCTGAGACAGTACTTCCACGAACTCGCCACCCACCGGACCTGACCGGCGGTATCTGTCGCGGGTGATCGCGAGCACGGTCACGTGACCAGACGCAGCCGGAGCGCCGCGAGTGCGGCGTGACCGGCCGGTGTCCCGTTCGAAAATTGTGTTACGTGTCCTGAGCCGCTGTTGAGCGGTGTGGTCGTACTCGCTGATCATGCTGGCGACTACAGGTGTTCAGCCGATGGATCGCAGGTCATTGGGGTTGGTCACGTCGCGGGGTCCGCGGCATGGTGGTGACGACCCGCAGCCCTTCGGCCGTGAAGACCTCCCGGAAAGCGGAGTTTGCGGACATCCTCATAGGCCGCTGCTGCCTCCGCGACGGAAGATGAGATGCACGGTGTCGGTACCCGGAGTGGACGTGACTGGCGCCACGCGTCTGACGCCGACGCGGAGTTCCCTGAGCGTGGCTGGTGTTTCACGATGACGATCGATCCGGACGGACGCGCAAGGCAAGTTCTGATACGCCGTGCTGATCGCCTCGATGCGCTGGGAGGGGACGGACTGGGAGGGCGAAACCCCGGCCCGGCTGGGAGCTCGCGTTGCTGCCGGGACAGGACGTCCGGTTGCTCGGCGCCGGCGAGTTCTTCGGGTTCGGCGTGGATGCGGGGATGGGCTGTTTCCTCGACGCCTCGGGCCGCGACGAGTTCGAGAGGCTCATCGAGGAGTGGGAAGAGGAGTCCGACCAGGAGGTGGACCTCTTGTCCTCTGAGGTCCACACCCCGGAGGCCGGCACCAATCTGATCGCCTACCCGAGCGGTTTGGGCGACGGCAGCTACCCGGTGTGGATAGGCCGCGACGCCGACGGGGAAGTCACCGCGTTCGTGGCGGACATGCTCATCCTGCACGACGCCGACGCACTGCCGCCCACGGTGCCATCGACAGCCGTCTGCCTGCCGCTGTTCACCCCGGTGACCGACGACCGCCGCGAGGCGCCCTTCACCAGTCCCGGCGCCGCGGCCGAGTTCATGGCGGCCCAGATCAGCCACGTCGACGATGGCTGGGCCGAGCGCCGTCGCTCTTAGAAGCTTGGTGGTAGTTTGTGCCGCCTCCGCGTACATCGCGTGTCAGGCGGTGCTGACCTTCCCGCTCATAGCGGGGAGACCAAACCTCTCCCGCTATGAGGGGAAGGTCACGACAGCAACGCCCACCTGATCACGACGAACAGGTCGTTGTGCCGATGGAAGGTCGGATCAAGCGTCGAAGAGTGCTCGGCGGAGTGATCAACGAGTACTACAGAGCCGCCCAGCTGATCCAAAGAAACGCCAGCTCAGACCATGTGTATGGATTTTGAAGCGGTACAGGCTGTGCCGTACCAGCGTTATCGCCTGGTGCATTGATAGGCGATCCAGCGGCCGCCGCCCGCATTGGCTATAGCGTTCCTCTTCGCCCTGGCGGGTGTGCTCCCCCTGCCGCCCCAGTAGACGTTTTTCCTGGAATTGTAGGCGACAGCGCCACACCCGTTGACGAAGGTGACAAGGACTTTGCAGGTGGAGCGGCCGCATTCTTTCAGTGCCCGCCGTTTGGCGGAGGCCACTGTTCTGTAGTCCCAGGACCTGCCCGTACGACCGTTCTGCGCCACAGCGATGGCGCCGTAATAGTAACGCGCTTGACTTTCCCCCGCGGTAACCGATGTCGCCGCAGAAGCTGCTGCGGGTAACGCCGTAGCCAGCACCCCGCTCGCCATAAAGACGCAAGCGGCGATGGCAGTGAGCTTCTTGCCTAGCTGCATGATGTCTTCCCTTCGTGCCGTCCAAGCGGACGGCAGCGTGGTTGGTGAGGGGAGTCTGCAATGTACCGCTTGCAAACCACTGAAACCGATAGAGGCTTAAGTGGGCGATGTGAAGGCCGTCAGTGGAACGGGTAGGAGTTGAGCCGCTTGCGCGCCTCGTAGTGCCAATCGCGGCGGCGCGCGGACTTCCTGCACCGCCTGCCCCGCTCGCACCGCCACTCCGTCGAGGTCCGCCACCGCGCCCCTCTTCGAGGACGACCGCGCCGCCGCCCACCTGGAGCAGGTCCTGGCCGCCGGCGATGCCCGGCCGGAGATCCGGCCGGGCATCGCGTCAGCCGGTGTAGTCGTCGAAGATGACCGAGATCCGGTGCCCGCTCGACGGCAGGGCCGGCACCGCCAGCACGTCGCGCTCGCCGTTCCCGCCGCGCGGCGTGGACACCACGGTCAGCGGCCGCCGCTTCGCGGGCAAGAAGGCGTCCATCGCGGTCAGGAACGGCTGGGCGAAGAACTGCGGGATCGGCGCGGTGAGGTCGGTGACGCCGTCCACGCCGGCGTCGTAGACGAAGATCCCGATCGCCCGCTTGGTGCGTGGCGCGTTCGCCGGATTCAGCAGTTCGAGCCCGTTGACGCGCAGCGAGTCGCCTGCCGCGCCCTGGTCACCCCACCACTCCTTCTGCCGGTTGATGACCAGGTTGGTGTGGCGCTCGCTGGCCTCCATCAGGCCCGACACGCCCTCCCCCGGCCGGCTCGTCAGCAGCCGCACCAGCGCGTCCGAGCGCCGGAAGGGCTGGAAGTACAGGTGGTGCACGGACGCGGGCCACACCACGGCGAACTCGTAGTGCTCGTCACCGCGGGCCCTGAACGGTCCCCACGCCCCGTCCTGGCCGATCCGGAAGGCCGCCGCGGGCTTCCTCGATCTGCGCTCCCCTGTGCGCGGATCCACTCGGTAGACCTCGACCCGGGTCCCGTCCGCCCCCACGTTGCTCGGGAACAGCACCGTACGCCCCGACAGCCACACGGATCCCCGCTCCTCCACGACGTCCGCGGTACGCGGGCGAAGCCCGGTGAAGAACTGGTAGAACTTCGCGAAGGTCTCGGGCGACGAGACGACCTGCGTGTGGGACATCTCCGGGAACCGTACGTTCTCGGCCCCGCCCACCTGCCGTTCGGCCGAGCCCTCGCCCCAAACCGCGAGCGTGGGCACGCCGCCAGGCTGGTCCGCCGAGCTGGCCCCGTCCAGGTTGACGTAGTGCGCGACCTTGGCCGCCCGCTCCGGCGAGCTGCGCAGGTACTCCTGCATCAGGGTGGTCCCCAGCGAGTGGGCCAGCAGATCGACCTTGTCCGCCCGCGACTTCGCCAGCAGCCGGTCGATCCGCGCGTCCAGCCCCGCGTAGACCTGCGCGCGGGTGTTCACCTGGAACAGTGAGTCGTACTCGTGGGCCTCGATCAGCCCAATCCGGTAACCGTTGCCCGTCAGCCGCCGCGCCTGCGTGTCGAACTGGGCGGCCGACCCGCTGAACCCATGCACGAAGACGACCGGCCGATGGCCACCCCTTCGTGTCTGCTCGTGGGTCTGCTCATGGGTGGCCTGTTCCTGGGCCTGTGCGGCGGGCGTCGGCAGCGCGCCCGCCAGCAGGACCGCTGATGACACCGCTAACGAGGCGACCAGCCTTCGCAGCTTCACACCCGGCTCCTTCCGAGGAGGGAACATGAGGAGAACATTGCTCTGGTACGCCGCCAGCGTCGATCATCAGGGTCCCCGCGTCAACCACGCCGGACACGGGTGTCGGGGAACAGCCGAGCAGCTCCCGCATCTGGACGAGCGGCAACGCCGCTTCTATCTGGCCTCGGAGGCCGAGGCACTGGGGCACGGAGGAATCGCGGCCGATCCTGGACCTGTTCAGATCTTGATCTACTCCGGCCTGGAAATAATCCACCCTCACCTCACCATCAATCAGCAGACGCGGCGCGTCCGTGCAAAGAAGGCGTTGGCGTCATCGATCGGGTATTGAGCAGCCGCATAACAGGCGCGGTGGCCGCGGTGGTGATCAGCGCCACCAGCGTGAGCACGGTCAGGCCCAACTCGTTGATCAGGTGGTACTGGTAGCCGATCGTGGCGACGACCAACTCGGTGACACCACGGCAGTTCAGCAGCACACCCAACCGCAGCGCGTCCTGGCGGGGCAGGCCGCCGAGGCGGGCACCGCCGTACCCGCCGAGCACCTTGGTGGCGACGGCGATCGCCAGGACCGCGCCGAACAGCAGCCAGTGCGCGGCCGACCCGCTGATCAACCCGACGGACGTCCGCAGCCCCACGCCTGCGAAGAACAGCGGGAGCAGCACCATCAGCGTGAAACCCTGCAACTGGTGCCCGATCCGCTCGACCACCGCCGATTCCCTGGGCACGATGGTGCCGAACAGGAACGCGCCGATCAGCGGATGCAGCCCCACCAGCTGGCTGGCGGCGGCGAAGATGAGCGCCCCGGTGACCAGCACCGGGAGCACGAACCTGTTCTCAGCTCCCGCGCGGCGCACGAGCGCGGCGAGGGCCGGGCGCACGGCGAGCATGGTCACGGCCAGCAGTAGCGCGCCCAGGCCGAGCGTGAGCAGCGCGTGCCCGGCACCGGTGACGGCAAGCACCGCGAGCAGCACCGTGAGCGCCCCCCACATGACCACGTCGCCCACGGCCGCGCAGGCCAGCGCGAGCACGCCGACGCCCTCGCGCATGCCGAGGTCCAGCAGGATGCGGGCGAGCACCGGCAACGCGGTGATCGACAGAGCCAGCCCGAAGAACAGCGGTGCGGCGATCCCGTCCCCGGCCGGGCCACGCATCATGTCGCCGCTCAGCAGGGCGATGCCAGTACCGGCCACGAACGGCAGCCCCATGCCCAGCGTCACCACAGAGGCGATCAAACCCTGCCTCGCCCGTACCGTGCTCAGCCTCAGCTCGCAGCCCAGCAGGAACATGAACGTCACCAGCCCAAGCTGGGCCGCCAGGTCCAGCGTCGCCAGCACTTGCTCGGGCAGTATCCACTCCCGTCCCGCAGGCCAGACGGCGCCGAGCACCGACGGGCCCAGCAGCAGCCCGCCGAGGATCTCCCCGATGATGGGCGGCTGACGCAACCGGCTCAGCAGCGCGCCCGCCAGGTTGCTGAGCAGCACGATGACGGCCACGGCCAGCAGGAAGCGGGCGATCGGGTCGGGCGCGAAGGTCATCACGCCCGGCCTTTCCGACGACGCGTCACAGAGCCATCTCCCCCGGCCAGGGTGCGAACCCGCTCAGCCCGTACAGCAGCGGCACGTCCCGCTCCTGGTCGATGCTCACGACGCCGCCGATCACGATCACGTGATCGCCCACGTCGACCGTCTTCTTCACGGCGCACTCGGCCCTGGCGAACGAGTCGGCGTGCAGCCACGGCACGCCGAGCAGCCGCGACGGCCGCCACGCCGCCCGGTCGAACCGGTCGGGCGCGGCCGAGGCGAACAGCTCGGCGGTGCGCCGGCTGTCGGCGCGCAGCAGGTTGACGGCGAACGCACCGCTGTCGAGCACGGCGCCCAGCGTGCCGCTGCGCACGTCCAGGCAGGTCAGCAGGATGGGCGGGGAAACGGTCACGCTGGTCAGCGAGGTACAGGTCATGCCGTGCGGCCGGTCGGCCGCGTCCACTGCGGTGATCACCGCCACTCCGGTCGGGAACGCGCTCATCAGCGCGCGGTACTCCGCCCCGGTCACCGGACGGGTGCCGGCGATCCCCACGTCACCGGTCCTTCTCGTTGAGGGACACGAGGTACTCCCTGGCCGTGGGCAGCCCGTCGACGAGCCGCCGGGCGTCGCGCCGCACCGCCGCCAGCTCGGCGCGGGCCTTGGCCGGGTCCAGGCGCCCCAGCGCCGGTCTGGGCCGCTCAGGCTGCCAGCCGAGCCCAAGCAGCATCGTGATCCACGAGTACGTCTCGAACCCGTGGTAATGCGGGTAGATGTCATGGTCATCGAGCAGCACCGAGGAGGCCAGCCGCAGCCGCTCGGCCAGCCCCTCGGGCAGCTCGCGGGTCTTGGTCTCCTTCCAGTACGGCGTGTCGTTCCGCGCCGCCGCCCGGTAGTGCAGGACCAGGAACTCCTTGACCCCGTCCACGACGTGCGCGACGCGGCGGTTGTAGTTGTCGACGAGCACCGGGTCCCATCTGTCGTCAGGGAAGTGCTTGACGAGTTGCTCAACCGCATGCTGGATGAAGAAGATCCCGGTGGACTCCAGTGGCTCAACGAAGGCGCTGGACAGGCCGATGGCCACGCAGTTCTTTACCCAGGAGCGGTGGTTGCGGCCGATCCGCATCCGGATGTGGTTGGCCTCCAGGTCGTCCTTGCCGGGCGCCACGTGCTGCCTCAGCGTGTGCTCAGCCTGCTCTGGTGTGCAGTACGCGTCAGAGTAGACGTAGCCGTTGCCGTTGCGGCCGTACAGGGGGATGGTCCAGATCCAGCCCGCGTCCATCGCGTGCGCGGTCGTGTACGGGTCGATCTCCTCCCGCCCCGGATCGCGTGCCACGCGCAGCGCGACGGCCCGGTTGTTGGGCAGCATGTCCTCGAAGGAGTCGAACCGTTCCCCCAGCGTCTTGTTGATCAGTAGCCCGCGGAACCCGGTGCAGTCCACGAACAGGTCGCCGGGCACCCTTCCCTGCCCCTGCGTGGTGACGTGGCTGATCCAGCCGCGCTCGTCCTGGCCGACGTCGACCACGTCGTCCACGACGTGCTTGACGCCGCGGGCCACGCCGTAGTCGGTCAGGAAGGAGGCCAGCAGGGCGGCATCGAAATGATAGGCGTACGGGAACTGCGCCCGCTGCTCATCCAGGGTGGAGGGGCGGAGCGAGCCGTTGGGGGAGGCCGCGAACAGCGACCCGTCCATGGTCCTGGGCGAACGGCGCGCCTCGCACAGGTATGGGGTGACGAAGCAGTCGAGGTCGAACGTCAGGCTGTGGTCGCCTTCCTTGAGCCACCACTCGGCCAGGTTGAATCCGTCGGCGACCCGCATGTGCTCGAACGGGTGGTAGAAGTGGTGGCCGGGCGCCCGCCAATCCTGGAACCTGATGCCCAGCTTGTACGAGCCCGAGCACGCCGGCATCCAGTCCCGCTCGTCGAGCCCGAGATAGTCAAAGAAGTGGCGTATGGTGCTGAAGGTAGCCTCGCCGACGCCGATCGTGGCCACGCGCGCCGATTCCACGAGCGTCACGTCCACACGATCGCCGAAGGCGGTCTTGAGATAGGTGGCGGTCATCCACCCGGCGGTCCCGCCGCCGACGATCACCACTGACTTGATCATTTGGTGCTCCCTGCCTGGTCGTTTCACGGGATGAGGTGGGGACGGCGCGGAGTCAGCCCTGCGCGGGGCGAAGAGCGCGTATATGGAGGCGGCCACGGCGATCGAGAGCGCCAGGTCCCGCAATCACTCAGAGCCGCACCTACGGCGGGCTCCCATCCGAGATGCCATCACGCATCACCCGCCGACGGCTGACCGCATCACCGATCACCACCGTCGTGAGGCGCCGGAGGCGACGGCCAGGCCGCCTGACGAGCTGCCGATCAGGCGGGCGACGTTGGCGCTGGGTACGTCAGCATGTAGACGTAAACCGGCAGCCCGATCAGCAGCAGCCAGTCGCCTACCTCCGAGATGAGTCCGCCCAGCCAGATGAGGGTGGCGAAGCACGGCTAACACAGGTCACACTCCTCAGCGGGGCCGGGCGGCTGGCCATCAGCCTGCTGAGCTTCACAGGACCTGGGCAAGGCAGGCCACCGATACTGCCACCGGAACTGCCGTCGGCAGATGCACGCGGCAGCTCGGGTGCGGGTTGCCCACCCCTCATTGATCGCCCTCACCGCGCTCCAACACTGAGCCCTGTGCCACATCGATCGGGAAGACCGCGCCCCTATCGAAGAGGCCAGGGCCGTCAAGGCGGTGGCCGCCCGAGGGCAAGACCTGCCCGTCCGGATAGCTGGGTCGTGGACGTGGTCGATCCGCGAGGGCATTCGGCCCTTTGGGTTTCGATGATGAGTACCCGCTGGGCGAGCGGGTCGGGCGCGAACTATGACCACCGACCGTCAGATGGCGGTCGTCCACGGCGACGTGTCGCCGAAGAGCCTGGCCGCCCTTAACGCGCGAGCCGGGCGTCCAGCGTTCTCACGCCATTCTCGTGCGAGATCGAGCGGAACAGTTCGCGGGCCTCTTCCCAGACGGCCCTGGCCGTGCGGTGGTCGCCGGCGGCGTCGTGGGCGTCGCCGAGGGCGCGGAGCGTCCGCGCCAGGTAGGGGATCGAGCCGCGGGTTCGCCACTCCCGGACCGAGCGTTCGAGGGTGGTGATGGCGGTGGGCAGGTCTCCTTCGGCCAGGTCCAACTCCCCGAGAACGCTGAGCGCGTCGGCGAGATAATGGCCGAAGTTGCCGTCCTCGCTGTGGGCCAGCGTCAGTTCGGCGGTCGCCCTGGCCCGCTCGTCCCCGGCCGCGACGAACAGCTTCGAGAGGTAGAGCAGCGAGAACGTCTCCAAATAGCGGTAGTTCAACCGCCGCGCCATTCCCAGGGACCTCTCCAGCAGTTCCTGACCGCCCGCGATGTCACCGCAGAACAACTTCGCCGCGCCGAGGAACTGGGTGATCGTCGTGGTGTAGTGAACGTTGCCGAGTGCCTCGGCGATCTTCGTCGCCTGCTCCAGGACCGTGTGCGCCGCTTGAGGGTCGTCCTCGCCGTGGATGATCGCCATCACGTGATAGGCCCGCGCCTGGCCGCCGAGGTAGTCCGCGTCGGCGGCCGTCCGCAGAGCGCGCTCCGCCAGGGCGAGCGCTTGCGCGCCACCGTTCCCGTCTGCCGTCATGCTCCAGGCCAGAGTGGCCAAGGCGTCGGCCATTCCGACCGGATCGTTCAGCATGGTGAACAGGTCGAGGAGCTGCGAAGCGCCGGCCCGCATCCGTATCATCGCCGGTCCGGAGCCCGCCGGTGAGCTCCAGGTGGTGACCTCCAGGAGGCCGCGCATCAGCACGGCCTCGCCGCGCTTGTCGCCGGTCTCACGGCAGAGCGCGAGCGCCTGCTCGTGCATGCGCAGCCAGCCGTCATACACGCCGCGCACGTTGAGGTAGGTCTCGGTGGACCCCGCGAGGTCCCACGCGAACTCGGTCAGGCGCGCCTCGCACGCTTGGGCGACCCCCGCCATCAGCGCGGCGTGCTCCGCGCCGAACCAGGCCATCGGGTCGGCCAGCAGCGGGCCGGAAACCGCCGCGGGCAGCCGCCAGCGCGGCGCGGAGCCGTGCATGAGTGCTAAGCAGGGGCCCGGGACGTGCTCCGCCGCGACCTCCGCCAGCGCCAGCCACGCGCCCAGTGCCCGCTGGAGCGCGGCCTGGCGCTCGGGTTCGGCATCCTCACGCTGCGCCCGCTCACGCGCGTACAACCGGATCAGGTCGTGGAACCGATACCTCAGCCTGCCCGTCTCGTCCGTCCCGGCGAGGTTCAGCAGATGAGCGTCGACCAGGGTTTCGATCTCGCGTTCCGCCTGCCGTACCGAAACGTCCAGGAGGGCCGCCACCGCCCAGGAGGCGAAATCGGGCGCGTCGAGCAGTCCGGCCAGCCGGAAGGCCCGCTGCGCGTCCGCGGGAAGCGTTCGGTAGCTCATCTCGAAACCCGCGCGGATGTCGAGATCGCCCGCCACAAGTTCGTCCAGCCGGTGCCGTTCCTCCCCGAGGACGCCGGCGAGGTGGGCCAGACTCCACTGCCTTCTGCCGAGGAGCCTGGCCGCCGAGATGCGGACCGCCAGCGGGACCCGGCCGCACAGCCGGGTGATCTCCAGAGCCGCGTCCGGGTCGTCCTGGACGCGTTCGCCGCCGACGATCCTTCTCAGCAGGTCCATGGCCTGGCCCGACGGCAGGACGTCGAGTTCCAGCAGACTCGCGCCCTCGAGACCGACCAGCCGGACACGTCCGGTGAGGAGCACGGCCGTGCCGGGGGCCCCGGGAAGGAGCGGCCGCACCTGCTCCTCCCCTGCGACATTGTCGAGCAGGATGAGAACTCTGCGTCCGGCCAGGCAGCTCCGGTAGAACGCCACGCGTTCTTCCAGGGATTCGGGTATGCCGCTGGCGCTGATGCCCAGTGCGAACAGGAACCGGCTGAGCACGTCCTCCGGGCGGGCAGGCTCCGCGGAGGCGCCGCGCAGGTCCGCATAGAGCTGGCCGTCGGGAAAGCGACTCGCGATCCGGTGCGCGACGTGCACGGCGAGCGTGGTCTTACCCAGGCCCCCCAGACCCGCGATGCTGGCCATGGCGACGGTGCCCGACCGCGGCTTGATAAGGACCTCGATGAGGTCTGCCACCTCGCCGTCCCTGCCCGTGAAATCCGCGATGTCCGGCGGCAACTCGGCGGGGGTGGGGGCCGCTTGAGGTTCAGGCATCCGGGCCGTGGCATGGACGGGACGGCCGGCGGACAGGGCAGGCATGTGCTCGCTCGGCTCGATGCCCAGTTCATCCGGCAGGCGCGCAGCAGTGTCACTGTAGGCCTGCCTGTACGGGCCCGGCCCCACAGGAGAGCTCGTGATCGTCGCCATGACGCGAGGAACGAGGTCGAGTGAGGGGTCCTGAGTGAGGATTCTCTGATGCATGTCGTGCAGCTCTTCAGCCGGGTCCAGACCGGTCTCCTCGATCAGGGTCTTGCGGGCACGCGTGTATTCGGCGAGCGCGTCCGCCCGCCGGCCACAGCGGTACAGCGCCAGCATCAGCTGCGCGCGCAGCCGCTCCCGCAGCGGGTACTCGCTGGTGAGCGCGGTCAGCTCGCCCAACAGCCCGGCGTGGCGCCCCAGCCTCAGGTCCACGGCGATCCGCGACTGCAGGACCGACAGGCGGACCTCGTCCAGCCGCGCGGCCTCCGCGGTCAGCATCGGGACATCGGTCATGCCGACGAACGCGGGCCCGCGCCAGAGACTCAGCGCCCCGTGCAGGCGCTGGGTCGCCTCCTCCAGCTCACCGGCAGCCTCCACCGCCTGCCCTGAGCCGGCCAGCTTCTCGAACCTCGCCGCATCCAGCTCCTCCCGGACCACCGACACCAGATAACCGGAGCCCTGCCGCACGACCCGAGCCGGGTCACCCAGGTGCCGCCGGAGCCGGTAGACGTAGGTCTGCACATTCTTGGTGGCGCTCTTCGGAGGGGTGTTCCCCCACAGTGCCACGGTCAGTTGATCTTCCGAAACAGGGTTACCCGCTTGGCACAGCAGAACCGCTAACAGCACCCGCGCCTTGGGCGTGCCGAGATCGAGCTCCTCACCTTCTCGCCACACCGTCAGCGGACCTAGTATCCCGAACTTCATCGTGCCCCCTTGGCTGGACGCACTGTAAACCTGGACGGCCTGTTTCAGTGGGCCGCTGGGTGACGAAACGATTGCGAACTCTTCTCACCCGGCCCTCGATCCCCGACGGCATCGGTGTCGAACGCGCCTGGCCTGAGACAACCGCGAGCGGTTATCGCGTCGATCGGTCAGGCGGGGGCGCTGAGCCTTGTTCATCGGGACGGCGACGGCCCCCTCGGCGCAGTGAGGCTCATCGGCTCGTGGCGTGTTCGCCCTCGAAGATCGATCGATCGGCCGGCGCGGCGGCATGACAGCCGGAGGCACTTTCCAGGTGAACGAGCGTAGCGGGTCCCGTCGGCGTGTGCGGGTGGAGGGCGGTGGCCGTGGGGAGGTCTCGCAGGCCGGGGTCCGACCTGGACGTCCCAGAGGGCACGGTCCGCGGCCGGCTGCGCCGGGCGCGGCGTCTCAAAGCGCGCCCTGCAGGATTCGAACCTGCGACCGTCGGATTAGAAGCAAGATCTTTAAGTGCCGCGCAGTGCCGTTGCGTGATGGTTCGTGCCACCTCAGGGAGTTTTGCGTGTCAGGCGGTGCCGGGTCCTGACGGCGTGTGACGGGGCGTACGAGCACGCACCGAGCACGGCTGACACCCTCATTTGATCATTGCGGGTGGCGCCACACAATGGACCCTGCCCCCATAGCACGCCAGCACAACGTGTAGATGACCGTCGCCGTGCTCGGCACGTGCTCCAACCCCGAACGCTCCAGCAGATGCCCCCGCAAGCAGGTGATCCTCCGACATACCTGACGGAGGCCCGGGTTCATCACTCACCGGTTCGCGCTGCACGGTCGCGCCATCGGTTCCGTACGGTTCACCGGCAGATGCGTAGGCAGTTGACCAGCAACTTCGCCGACCTGGTCGCGAGGCTGATCCCCGCCTGGCATCTGGCATCTGAGCTCACACGCTTTGCACCAGCCACTTTAAGACGGTGGTGTTGCGTGTCTGCGTGTAGTCGGGAACCTGGTGCGATCGCACATGCCGCGACGCTTCTGGTAGGTGCCGTATGCGGCAACGCCGAATGCCGACAGAAACGGGGTCTGCCAATTTGTGACGATTCGGTCAGATGGCCAAGCCTGCCCCCCCGGACACGACGATCTCTTGCCCGGTGACGTACGCAGCGTCGTCCGAAGCCAGAAAAGCGACCGTCCCGGCGACGTCTTCTGGCGTCCCGAGGCGGCCGAACGGGTTGTGCTCGGCCATCGCCGTCATCGTCCCTGCGACGTCTTCGGTTGCCGTCCGGATCGAGGCCCGCGTCATCGGGGTGTCGGTCATTCCCGGGCTGACCGCGTTGATGCGGATGCGGCGCGGCGCGAGCTCGAGGGCCAGAGTCGGGATCATGGCCAGCATCGCGCCGTGGGACCCGGCAGCGACGCTGCTACCGGTCAGGCTGCGTGTTGCTCCGATCCCCACGGTGACAATGACCGAAGCACCGTCGGACAGCAGCGGCAACGCCTTGACCAGGGTGAAGAACACCCCCTTGGTGTTGACGGCGAACACTTCGTCGTACCCGGCTTCGTCCCAAGCCTCCAGCGTCATCGGATGGTTCACGCCGGCGTTCAGGAACAGCGTGGTCAGATTGCCGAATTGCGCTCCGACTTCGGACACGACCCGGTCAGTGTCCGAGAGCGACCGTACGTCAGCTTGCAAGACCAGGACATCGTCGGGCAACTCCTCCCGCGCCCGAGCGACGCTCTCCTGACGCTGTCCGGTGACAGCGACGCGGTAACCGCGCTCGTGCAGAGTCCGCGCGGTCGCCTTCCCGATTCCGCTGGTGCCGCCCGTGATCAGGGCTGTACGTGCCGACATGACAATCACTCCATCTTCGTTGTTGGCTCGACTGGACAGCCCAATGGCATCGCGTCGGTGCCAGGCGTCAAGGAGAGCTTGCCGGCAGTCACTGAGCTCGCAGGCTGGCGAGATAGTTTCCTGCCCTCATCATGTACCAAGATGTCTGGCTGGTCCGTCCAGAATATAGACCCCTACTGGACTATAGCGTCCAAGTTTGCGAGGCTGGTACCGTGACCATGACTCGCACGGGGAAGCGTGCGACCAAGGAGCAGCATGCAGCTGCTGAGTACTTGGGCTCGCTCGACGACTCACTCGCCCGGTGGGTGCAGTCGACTGGACCGATCGATGCCTACGACGCGCATCTGCCCGTTGCGGTGGGCAGTCCGCTCGAATGGTTCTCCTTCGCCGTCACCTCGCGGCAGCTCAGCAGAGCATCCAGCTTGGCGATCTACCATCGACTGGTCGCGCAATTCGGTGGCGCCATCACTGCAGAGCGTGTCGTCTCGACCGACGAGCAGACCCTGCGCGACGTCGGGTTGTCTCACCAGAAAGCCAGGACGATCCGTGCACTTGCCGAACGCGTGGATGACGGTCTGCTGGAGATGGACAAACTCGTGACCATGACGGATGCCGAAATCCACGCCAACCTCGTGGCTGTACCCGGTATCGGTCCGTCGTCCGCGCAACGGTTCATGCTGCATTACCTGCGCAGACCGGACATCTTCCCGGCCGGCGACCTTACTGTGCGCGGAGCGATCACCGCACTCGATCAACTGGACAGCGTGATCACGCCGAAGGCCGCGGAGCAGCGGGGTGAACCGTGGCAACCGTATCGATCGTATGCCGCGTCGTACCTGTGGGGCTACGTGTGGGAGCTGCACCCTGTCGTTCCTGGTGGTACGTCGTAGTGCTGCGTCATTTCACCGGCGCTGATGACGACGAGGAAATTCCTGTGCCTCGCTGTACGCGTGACCGAGTCGATCTGACGCAGGACGCCCCTAATGGACTTTATAGTCCAAATCTAGAGTCCGGCCAATCATCGGGGGTTCCCGTGTGTGTCGCGTAGGTTGACACCAGCGCCAAGAAGGTGAGTGCGTACGGTGCCTGCTGAGAACCCCAGCCGCGACCCAACAATCTCCGGTGAGTCACCGGTGGCATACCTACGCTTCATCTCCGCTACCTCGTTAGACGTTGGCGTCGTGTGACGAGACGGACTCCGCGGTTGCGAAGCAGGGACGCCAGCCTTTGACGACTGATGCCGATGTCGGCTGCAATCGCTCTCAGAGCCTGCTGATGAAGGCTTAAGTGCTCGTGGACATGGGGCCGTAGAGGGCTGGTCCGATCTTGTTGATGTAGCCCTGGTGGGACCATTGGGACAGCTGGACGCGGAAACTGTTGACGTTCTCGATTCCCAGGATGGCGGCCAACTCGGCCCCTTTCCAGGGCATGGAACCGGCGTTCGGGTTCTTGCTTGGCACAGCGGTAGAGCGCCCACTGCAAGGCTCGGACCTTGTCCAGAGGACGTCCCACGGGACCCGTGTCCTCCTGGCGGATGGATCTAGCCGATACGGCACTCATCCGGGCACCTCCTTGTTCGTGTCACGCATCGATGAAGCAGGGGCCCTTCGCTCCTGACGGGTTGTGTTGTCCCGTCGATCAGCACTACTACGACCCCCTCCGACTGCCTCTCGACAGCCCGCCACTTCCCGGTTCCACCGGTTATAGGCGAACCACACTCCCGGGCCGCATGCCCGGGGCCGAGGAGGCCCTCTCCAGTTCCCAGGACAACCTTCCGACCGTTCCACGCCCCTTACACCGGGAGATTCCTCGGCGCCCGCTCCAGGATCTCGGACGCCTTCCATGGCCTTCGCCCAACAGAGACGGGCTCGGCTCCTCCTTGGCCGCCCCTCAAGGCGGGATTAACTGACGACGCTGCAGGCTTCGCTTAATGCTGCGGACCGGGCGGTCGCACGCCCCCGAAGGGCGCTTGTCACTCCACTTCGACGCCGACCTCTCAATCAACGCCGGGAGTCAGCTACCGGGGACCCTGGCGTCTCCCCAGACCGGACTTACACCGGCTGGCTGCCCTGAACTTGACGCTCGGTTACATCCCTTCACCTCCATCTCTATGGACGCCCGAGCTGCTGGACGTACCTCTGCTGGTTAACTCGCACGGTGTCGGCTGGTTCGTGATCTGAAGGCTTCTGTCCTTGATCACGTGGGAGCAGCCAGCGCCGTCGCCCGGGCTGCGGGATGGATAGAGGTAGCCGTGTCGATGCGACCCAGGCCGTGGCCGGAGCCGGCGTCGGAGGTACCGGCGGCGATCCGGGCGATCTATCGAGGCAAGCGGCAGGTTCCGTTTCCGGTCCGGGTGCGTGATGAGTTAGGCGAGGTGTTCGCCGATGAGGCGTTCGCGGGCGCCTTCGGCAAGGAGGGCAGACCGGGCTGGTCGCCGGGACGGGTGGCGTTGATCACGGTGTTGCAGCGAGTGGACAACCTCACCGACCGGCAGGCCGCCGAGGCCGCGCCACGCCGAGCGCAGCGTTCTAGACGCGGTGGAGTACGTGATGGCCCAGCGCGGCGCCCGTTCCGCGTTCGTCCCCGAACGCCTCACCGTGGAGCGGCAAAGCCCCGATGGCACCCCGGTGACCGTGACGCTGTCGATGGCCGTCGACGCGTTCGCTTCAGGCATGTGGCGCAAGATCCTCAAGGATCCGGCCCGGCCGGGCATGCTGGTACGCCGGCATCTGGAGGTGTGCGTGTTCTCCTACCTCGCCGCCGAGCTGCGATCAGGCGATATCGCGGTGGCCGGGTCGGACTCCTACGCCAACCTGCACGACGACCAGCTCATGTCCTGGGAGGAGTGCACGCCACTGATCGAGAAGTTCTGTACCGAGGCTGGGCTGCGACCGAGGCCCGCGAGCTGACCGCTCACTACAAGAGGCGCTTGGCCGACACCGCGTTGAGTGTGGACGCCAGGCTACCCCGGGCAGCTCCAGTGCCGTGTCGCGCACTCTGTCCTGGAGCTTCTCGCCGCTGATGGGCATGGCGAAGGTCAGGCGCGGCGGCCGTAGGTGCGCGGATTCACGGGCTGCTCGGACTGGGGCAGCCCGGCGACCACGAGACGGTAGGAGTCGATCAAGAGCTCCTTCACTAGCTTCTCGTCGATGGTGCCCCCGCCTTCCACCGTGATCCAGTGCCTCTTGTTCATGTGATAGCCGGGGGTGATGTCTGCGTACTGCTTACGCAGGGCTGCGGCGTCGTCCGGATCAGCTTTCAGGATCACGACGGGGTGCCCTGGCATGTCGGTCATGAGCATGAAGACCTTGCCGCGCACCTTGTAGAGGTGCCAGTCGGGGCCGGAACGATGCTCCAGGTCGGCTCCGGGCAGTCCCACACCGCAGTCGCCCGCGATCTTCTGCAGCTCCTGTCCGTCCAAGGTGATCAACTCCTCTGTCGATCTGAGTGCCCTGACCGCCCGGCCAGGGAGCATGGTGGTGACTTCCGCATGGTCGCCACGAACGGCGGCGCATGACCCGCCAGTCGGACTGCGGTCATCCGCTCCCTACGGGCGTACGCGGATGACTGTCTTTCCGCTGCGTCGCGTGGTCGGGTTAAGGGCACCAATGGCATCATCGAAGTTCGCGACGTCCCCGATGTTTGTCCGCAGCCGTCCGTCCCGCACTCGCTGCACGATCTCACCCAGTTCGGCACGATCGGCCTCGACAACGAAGTCCACCGCCAGGCCGTCAGTGGGCCGCGCCTCGACCGGGCCGACGATGGACACCAGCGTTCCTCCGGCCTTGATCAGGGCAGCGGACCGCTTCTGAACGTCGCCGCCGATGACATCGAAGACCAAATCGACGCCCCCGACGTCTTTTAGGGCGTCGTTGTCGAGGTCGACGAACTCATGCGCGCCGAAGTCGAGTGCCTTCTCACGGTCGGCGGCGCGTCCGGTGCCGATGACGTAAGCGCCGGCCTCACGTGCGAGCTGGGTCACCATCGTCCCGACTGCCCCGGCTGCGCCATGGGCGAGGACGGTCTGGCCTGCCTGAAGACGGCCGTGCTGGAACAGCCCCTGCCACGCGGTCAGACCTGAGATTGGCAGGGACGCGCCTACTGTGAAGTCGACGTCGCCAGGAAGCGGTGCGAGGTTGCGTGCTTCGATCGCCACGTACTCCGCAAGGGTGCCGTCGCGGTGCCAGTCGGCGAGGCCGAACACCCGCTGCCCGACCGACAGCCCCGTCGTGCCGTAGCCGAGGGCGGTGACCACTCCGGCCAGCTCGTGGCCGGGGATCGACGGTGTCTTGTCACGGCCGGCACGATCGATCCAGGTCGATGGCCACTCCATCTCAGTCGGGACGAAGCCCGATGCATGAATCTGAACGATGACGTCGTTGATCGCTGCGGGCGGCTCAGGCCGCTCCGTCAGCGTCATCCCGGCCGTTCCCGCGGCCTGGTCGGTTACCACAATGGCTTTCATTGAGATTGTCCCCTTCCTCATATGTGTTGTGGGTTTTGGTTTCCGGGTGGGTGTTTAGATGAAGGTGAATAGCTGGTCGGTGTCGAATCGCGAGATCGGGCTGGTGTACACCCTCTCCGGGTCGGGGTAGCCGAGGGCCAGCAGCACCGTCGTGCTGTGTCCGGTCTCGCGGATCTTGAACGCCTTGTCGACACTGGTCGGGTCGAACCCTTCCAGCGGCGTGGCCTCGAGGCCGAGCTCAGCGGCCGCCATCATGGTCAGGCCCACCGCCATGTAGGTCTGCTTCTCCATCCAGTGGTTCACGTCCTTGTAGCTGTAGTTGCGCAGGTTGAGGAAGTCTCGGGTCATTGATTCCCACAGCTCCTGCTTTGACGGGTCAGGGAACCGGCCGTCGGCCCTCTCCTTCGTGAACACCGCCTCGATGTGGCTGTCGGGTACATCTGCCCGGGTGGTGAGGATGATGGTGTGCGACGCGTTCAGGATCTTCTCGGCGTTGTCCTGGAATCGTTCGCCCAGGTTGTTGGCGAGCCGCTCTTTGCCTTCGGGGGTGGCGAGGACGTAGAAGTGGTTGGGCTGTACGTTCACCGATGACGGCGTGGAGCGCAGGAACCTCAGCAGCTGCTGAAGGGTTTCCTCCGGAATGGTCTTGCTGGGGTCGAAATACCTGGTGAGGTGCTTGTTCATGAGCTTGTCAAGATTCATGTCCATCTGCCTTCTTCTTGCGATAAGTGGGTGAGGAGCGGTGGTTCGCGTGGTTTGGGCTAGTTCGTGCCGCGGGCAAGTAGGTCGCTGATGCGCTCGAAGCTGATTCCTGTCGTCGCGGCGGTGAGGTCACCCGCTATCAGAGCTTTAGTGGCATGTTCGAGTGCCTCCATTACGTGGGCGTAGAGCGCTGGACCCACGCTGATGCGCTTGACCCCGGCCTTCTGTAGTTCTGCGACGGTCAGTACCTTGTCCGCCGGCGAGATGAGGACGTTGACCGGTGTCGGCGCGACGGCGGTGACGATCGCGACGAGTGCGTCGAGGTCGGGTGGGTAAGGGGCGTAGAGCACATCCGCGCCCACCTCGGCGAAGGCCGTCAGACGCCGGATGGTGTCGTCGAGATCGGGCCGCCCTTGGATGAAGTTGTCGGTGCGGCCGGTGACGACGATGCGTCCCTTGGCCGCGTTGACGGCACTACGCATGCGGTTGACAGCATCGTCGAAGTCGCGGATCGGTTGATCGGGATTGCCCGAGGTGTCTTCGATCCCGATACCGGCCAGGCCAGAGGCCACGGCGGCTTCCACGGTCGCAGCGACGTCTTCAAGAGTGTCGCCGTAGCCGTCCTCGAAGTCTCCGTTGACGGGCAGCCCGGTGAGCTGAACGAGCAGCCGCGCATGCTCGAGGTGCTCGCCACGGGTGACTTCGTGACGCCCGTCAGACCGGCCGAGCGTGGCAGCGAGAGCCGCTGACGATGTCGCGATCGCCTCGAAGCCGGCATCGGCCAGCATCAGCGCCGAGAGGCCGTCCCATGCGTTCGGCATCACGAGGCCGCCGTCGCGGGTGTGCAGCGCCATGAATCTCTCATAGAGTTCGGAGCCCGGCATATCGATCCTTTCCCGAATGATCGTTGGAGACAGTGACGGTTCGAGCGGCTAGGTACGCCGCCTCGACGAGGACGCCGACGCTCATCCCGGCGTACCGACCGAGCTGACGGCGGGGATGTCGATGTCGGTCTGGTTGACGTTGTTGATGAAGTTGGTCAGCAGGACCTGCACCGCCACCGTGACGATCGCCAGGATCTGCGGGTCGGTGTACCCAGCACCTCGCACAGCCGCCAGGTCGGCGTTGCTCACCTGACCGCGGCTCTCCACCACCTGCTGAGCGAAACGAGCGACCGCGGCGCGCTTGGGATCGATCGAGCTCCCGGCCCGGGCCAAGTCGATGTCATCGCTCGACATGCCACCGAGTTCGGACGATACGTACGTGTGCATCGCCAGGCAGTAATCGCAACCGTTTGCTTGCGACACGGCGAGCGCGATGGTGTGCCGCGTCTTCGCGTCCAGAACCCGGCTCAAGGTGCCCTGCAGTGCCATGACAACGTCGAGGACGGTCGGGTTCGACGCGAGAGTCGCGAACATGTTCGGGACGAAGCCGAACTGCGCGCCGACGTTGTCGAGGATGCCCTGCGCGCCGGTGGGGACATCATCGAGAGGGGGAACGTTCAGTCGTGACATGGCGAATCAACCTCCGGTGAGTGTGCGAGTGGTCATCGTCAGGCCCAGGTCGGGCTCGTAGCGCTTCAGAGGTCCAGTCCCCGTTGTGGCTGCGAACTCCGCCGAGCAGTTTTTTGGGCTGTCCGGCCCACTTCGCAGAAGTCAACACCACTCAGCTCTGGGCTGTCAAGCCCAATCTGAGGTACCGTGAACCATGACCACCACCGCTACTGCAGCTCCGCCGCCTCACAAGCTCACATCCAAGGGGCAGGCAACGCGGGCCCGCATCCTGGAGCAGGCCGCGGAGCTCATCTACACCAAGGGCGTCCACGCGACGAACAACGAACAGCTCCGCCGCGCCGCCGGCGTCAGCGGATCGCAGCTCAACCACTACTTCCCGACCAAGGAGAGTCTCGTCCTGGCCGTGATCGCCTGGCAGGCCGAGCGCGTTCTCACGTTTCACCGCGGCGAGCGATTCGCCTGCTTCGACAACCTCGACGCGTTGCGGGCGTGGGCGGATTTCTACGTCGGCTACGAGCGCGCTTACCAGGAAGGCTGCAGCCTCGGCTCCCTGGCGAGCGAGATCGTCAAGACGGACCTTGACGTTCACGACGAGCTCGCGAGTGCGTTCGACCAGTGGAGGGACATCTTCCGCGATGGAATCGAGCGCATGCAGCAACTCGGCCGCATCAGCGCTGAGGCAGATCCCGCGCAGCTGGCCAATCTGCTTCTTGCTGCCTTCCAGGGCGGCATGCTCCTCGCCCAGGTCGCGCGGGACATCGCTCCACTGAAAGATGCGTTGCAGACAGCCATCGACTACGTGCAGACCTTCGCGACGTCTGTCGACGCCGGCGTACTCTAAGCTCGGTAGCCGCTTCCACGTGTATGGGTCAGCGGAGCTTGGCATTATGCGACGCTGCGGAGCACTCTGCCGGCAAACGATCGCGCCCCAACCCGAGTGCCAGACGCCTCTTGGTGGTGTCCGGGTCGCCGATGGCGCCGGGTGCGAGGTCTCGGGCGAGCCTGCGCGACATCGCCGCCCGGCTCCTGCTCCGGCCGGGTGGTGAAGATTGTGAACCGACGGGCACGGCCGATGAACGTGGATGTCCCGTTGTCAGCGGTCGTGCCGGACGTATTCGAACAGGCGGAGGCGTCGCTCAACGCCGAACTGCGCGCTCAGCTCGACGCCGAATACGCGGCGCACCGGCGCATCCCTCCTTGGCAACGTCTCAACCTCCTGGTTGACGCCGCCAGCCGCCCCGCCACCGGAGCCGTGCTCCAGTCGCTCGGCGGGAACGCCGGGGCGGTGCTCGGCGGCACCGCCGTCGAGCTGCTGCTCAGCCGGCACGAGGATCCGGCCCAGGATTGGCAGGCGGAGATGCGCCGGGAGCTGAGCGACGCGGAGCGACGCGAGGCGGATTTTGTTGAGGCACGCGCGAGAGTGATTCGGGACATGCAGCACAGGGTGACCGAGATCGAGATCCATTTGCCGGCCAGCCGACTGGCCCAGGCAGACTGATGGCGGGTGGAAACGTGCGGCTGGCCTGGCCGTTCCTGATAGCACGTGGACGGCACTCGGGTTACCGGACGCTGGTCAGCCCGGAACCGCTGGCCGGCGATGGCGCGTACGGGATCCTGGAGCGGGAGATCGAGCCCAACCCCGACCGTGACACGCCCTCCACCCTGGAACTCCGCACGCCGGACGGCCGCACTTTCACGGCGGTGCACCTCAGCCACGTCGTCTCCGCCAAGGAACTCGACGTCGCCGATGCCCGAGATGTCCACGGAAGACCGCTGCTCCTCATCTTCGGTCTCCTCTGGGATGAGGCACTCCTCCTCAAGGTCAGCACCGCCGACGTCGACGTCGCCTTCCGGATCGCGCTCACCGCCTACCGCCGGTTCCTTGCCAGGGTGACCGGTCACAGGAGCGGACGGGGGTGCGAGCTGGAACGCCCTCTCAGAGCTTGCACCGGGCCCCTCGGGCCGGTGACTTGAGGTCGATGAGGTAGGCGGCCACGGCCTCGTTGATGCAGGCGTTGCCGGCCTGGAGGGTGCCGTGCTGCTCGCCCTCGACGGTGAGCAGGCTGCCGCCCAGCGCGTTGGCCAGGTTGATGCCGCCCTCGTGCGGCGTCATGGCGTCGCCCGTGACGGAGACCGTCAGCGTGTCGGGCAGGCCCTCGATGTCCGTGGCATATGGGTAGCCGAGCGTCGGCTTGACGGGCCAGTGCTCGCAGCCGTCGCGCGCCTGCTTGATCGGACGGCCGGGGTCGGAGAACGGCGCCACGTCGAATATCGCCCGGTTCATCGCGGTCTCCTGCTTTGGCGTGTGGCGATCCTCGTCCAGGCAGTTGATCGTCATCGTGGCCTCGAGCGAGTTGGGGTAGACGCCGTCGGCGGTCCGCTCGTGGTAGATGTCGCGCAGCTTCCGCAGGGTGTCGCCCTTGCCGGCCTTCAGCTCGGCGATGCCCGCGATCGCGGCGGGCCAGATCACCTCGCCGTACATCGCGGCCGTCACCCCCTCGATCGCCTGCACGAACGTCAGCCGGAGCCCGTCGGACGTCGGTACCGGCTTGTCGATCAGCGGCCGGACAAGTTTCTGGAAGACCTTGGTTGCGCGGTCGGGGTCGGTGCCGAGCGGGCAGTCCGGCTTGGTGGCGCACGACGCGGCCATGCGCTCGAACGAGCGCTGCATCCCGGTGTACTGCTGGACACGTCGCTCGTGGCTGCCCTTCAGCGGGTCCATCGCCCCGTCGAGCACCAGCGCGCGGACCTTCTCCGGGAACATCTCCGCGTACACGGCGCCCAGCCGGGTGCCGTAGCTGGCGCCCGCGAAGGAGAGCTTCTCATCGCCCAGGACCTGGCGCAGCACGTCCATGTCCCGCGCGACGTCGCGGGTGCCGACGTGCGCGAGCACCTGCCTGCCGCCGGAGCGCTCGGCGCACTGCTCGACGAGCCGGCGGGTCTCCTGCTCGGTCCAGTCGTCCACGCCGGCGGGGAACGAGGCGAACTTCGCGTCGCGCTCGCGCTCGGCGTCGGTGTAGCAGTCGAGCGCCGGCTTGGAGGCGCCGACGCCGCGCGGGTCGAACCCGACCATGTGAAAGCGCTCGGTGATCGGCGATTGCGCCCACACGGCGGCGGTAATGGCCGCGTGCTGCGTGCCGGGGAAGCCAGGACCGCCGGGGTTCAGCAGGAGTGACCCGATCGGATCCTTGCCGCGCGCGGCCACGCGCAGGACCGCGATCTCCGCCTGCCTATCTTCCGGGTTCTGGTAGTCGAGCGGTACCTTGAGCCGCGCACACTCGGCTTTGACGGCCGGCGCGCCCGGCGGCATTTGCGGATCGCAGGGCGTGAACGCCGGCTTCTGCTCATAGAAGCGGTCCAGGCCGGTGCCGGGGGAGGCTGGCTGCTGACCGGCCTGGAGAGTGCCGGCCTGCCCGCCTGCGCAGGCGCTGAGCAGCAGCATCAGCGCCGCGGCGCCCATGACGGAGGCCGGTTTCTTGCGATACGGCATGTGCTGTCTCCCATTGTCGGAGTGATGGTCAACTGGGGATGAGGGTCGAAGGGCCGGGCGGGCCTACGTCCGGTGCGCGGCACTGCCAAGGGCCTGGACGTGCATGCGTTGGAGCACGTCGAGCTGCCGCGTGCTGCCCCAATGCCGACGAGCATGGTGCCGTCGGGAGCCGAACTGGCGGCGGGGACCCTCGCGTTCGACTTCCCGAGCCTTCGTCGCTGGCCCGGGAAGTCGAACGCGATCAGGACCCTGGCCTGAGCCGCGGCCATGATCGCGTGCCATTGCGTCTTTGGGCCGTGGCTGGCGTCACCCCTCGGTAACCCGCGGGCCCGCCCGACTGTGCGCGGCGCGCGAACCGTTTTCGGAGGGTGCTGACGAGGGCCGGCCCTGGACGTCAGGAGCCCAGCTGACGCTGCACTGCCTGGGCGTCGATCAGATAGTTCATCTCATAGAAGCGCCCATCGCGGACCTTATGGAAGGCGTACTCGGCATACTCGACCGTGGCCCCGGTGGGGGCCACGCCGAACCACTCCTTCGCGGGGGTGCCCTTGTTGAACAGACGGGCCGCCACACGATCACCGTCGATGGCGACGTCCTTGACCCGCCAAGTGAAGTCCGGCACGGCATCGCCGTGCCCCTCCAACTCCGCGATCACGTCGTCCCGCGTGACCGGCTGGCCGTTCTCGATGACCTCGTCGTGAATGAACTCGGTCATGCGGTGAAACTCATGAGCGTTGAGCGCATCGATGTAGCGCTGGAAAAGTTCGCGCAATTCAGTGTCGGACATGATTGCCTCTCTGTCGCCCCGGATCGGGGTTGTGTACGCGGATGGGGATGACGTGCGACGCTCTTCGCGATCTCGCCGTGGCGGCCGTCGCCGAAGGTAAGAACTCGACTGCAGGTACTTCTATTCTAATCGGTATAGAACTCGGACAGGGCACGATGATGTCCCGCCATGAACACAGGGGTCTGAAGCAGCGCACCTACACCTCTAGGTCGCGCCAGTCAGCTCTCGTCACGCCCCCGCGCGTGTGATGAGGAGCGGGACGAGCAACGCCGGTGCGTTGGTGGCACCGGCGGGGACGCCTCCTACAGGCGGTAGCCGCCGGTGGCGTCGATGACCTGTCCCGTGATCCACCGGGCGTCATGGGAGACAAGGAGGGCCACGACGTCGGCGACGTCGTCGGGTTCGCCGATGCGGCCGAGGGCGTTC
>NZ_JADOGI010000078.1 GCF_015645445.1 Nonomuraea cypriaca
GGGCCGTACAGGGCGGGTGGCGGTCCTGGGCGAGCGGTGAGTGCCGGGCGGCGGGCGGTGGTGCTGGCCGCGGCGGATCCGGCCAGTCCGTACGGCGCCGCGCTGCCCTGGCCGCAGCATCCCGGCGAAGTCGGGCACAAGCCGGGCAGGAAGGCGGGCTCCCTGGTCGTCCTGGTCGACGGCCATCTGGTCCTCTACGTCGAGCGCGGCGGCAAGACGCTGCTGTCGTACGCCGACGACGAGCGCCTGCAGCCGGCCGTGGACGCGCTGGCCCTGGCCGTACGTGACGGGGCGCTCGGCAAGCTGACCGTGGAGCGGGCCGACGGCGCCTCCATCATCGAGTCACCGCTGGCGGCGGCCCTGGAGGCGGCCGGATTCCATCCCACACCGCGCGGACTGCGACTTCGCGCCTGACCCCATCGCTCCCATCACCGCGAAGAAGGCCACGCACAAGTACCTCGCCACAGTGGCGCCACCGCGACCTCGCCCCCTTCCCGCACCGCGACAGCAACACGTCACGGCGAGCGGATCAGCGGCGGGGGCGTCGTCACAGCGGGGGCTCGACGTGAGTGACCGCAGCCGGGTGGCAGTGGCGAGGCGACAGCGGCACGGCGATCGTGATGATCCTGAATGGCGGGACCATGTGCGGCGTGGGCATGTGGGTCCCCTACCGGGGGAAGAGGTGTAACTCCTCACCTGTATACGATTAGTCCCCATATGACTGATCTGACGCTGGGCGCGGCCCACCAGACCTTACGCGACGAGGTCACCGCGGAGCTGCGGCGCCGCATCCTCTCCGGAGCGCTCGCCCAGGGAGAACGGCTGGTCGAGGACCGGCTGGCCGCGCTGCTCGGCGTGTCGCGCAACCCGGTACGCGAGTCCATCCGGGTCCTGGCCGCCGAGGGGTTCGTGCAGGTCGTGCCGCGGCTGGGCGCGACCGTCGCGCGACTGCGCGACTGTCGGCCGAGGAGGGCGAGGAGCTGTTCGACGTACGCATGGCGATCGAGGGCCTCGCCGCGCGGCTGGCGGCGCGCAAGCGGACGCCAGAAGCGGCCGAGCGGCTGCGGCGGGTGCTCGAACAGTCCAAGGAGGCCGTGGAGGCCGGGCGGCTGGCGGAGGTGGCGGATTTCAACACCGCCTTCCACCTGGCCGTGGGCGAGGCGGCGGGCAACTCCTACCTCAGCCTGATGATGAAGCCGATGCTCCAGCGGGCGCAGTGGGTCTTCAGCCAGACCGCCGCCGCACGCGGGCCGCACTCCTGGTCGGAGCACCTGAGCCTGTGCGAGGCCATCGCGGCGGGCGACGAGGATGACGCGCAGGCCAGGGCGATCGCGCACGTCGCGGCGGCCAGGCGGTCGTTCCTGACAGCGGTCGGCCGAACAGCAAAACACCCGAACGATTAGAAAACGCCTAGATAACAACATAGCGTTATGAAACACCAGTGAAATGTAAGGTCTTGTATACAGTCTCCTATCCCCTTTTACGGAGGCCTCATGAGACCGTCCCCCAGGCTCGTCGCGGTGCTCACCGCCCTGCCCGTCGCTCTGGCGGCGTGCGGCGGTGGTGGCGGCTCGACGGGCACGCCCGCGGCCCCTCCTTCGATAGCCGGCGCCTCGGCCGACAACCGGCCGGTCAAGGCCGGTGGCACGCTGAACATCGCGCTCAACGCCGACCCCGACGCGCTCGACCCGAGCGTATCGACCACACTGGTGGGCCGCGAGGTGTTCGCGAACATGTGCGAGAAGCTCTACGACATCGACGCCACGTCCACGCTGATCCCGCAGCTGGCCAGCGCGTTGCCCGAGCTCTCCGACGACGGCAAGGAAGTGACGATCAAGCTGCGTGAGGGCGTGAAGTTCAACGACGGCACGGCGTTCGACGCCGAGGCCGTCAAGAAGTCGCTGGACCGGCACCGGACCTGGGAGAAGTCCGCCCGCCAGGCCGACCTGGCGGCGGTGTCCAAGGTCACCGTGGTCGACCCGGCCACCGTCACGCTGACGCTGTCGCAGGCGTTCACGCCGCTGACCGCCCAGCTCGCCGACCGGGCCGGGATGATCATGTCACCGAAGGCCCTCGACGACGCGGGCGACAACTTCGGCGCGAGTCCCGTGTGCGTCGGGCCGTTCAAGTTCGCCAGCCGCACCTCGGGCAACCAGATCGTGCTGGACAAGTCCGCCGACTACTACGACGCGGCCAAGGTCAAGCTGGACCAGCTCGTATACAAAATCATCGTCGACCCCAACGTACGGGCCGCGAACCTGAAGTCCGGCGACGTGCAGGTGGCCGACCAGCTCGCCACCAACACGGTCAAGGGCGTGCAGACCGACCCCAACCTGACCGTGGTCTCCGGCGGCGGCCTCGGCTACTACGGCATCACGATCAACACCGGCAACGCCAACGGCTCCACCGAGAAGCCCGGCGCTGTCGACACGGCGCTGGCCAAGAGCCCGCAGCTGCGTGAGGCGTTCGAGCTGGCGCTCGACCGGGACGTGATCAACAAGACCGTCTACAACGGCCTGCACGAGGTGGACTGCTATCCGGTGCCGCTGGACAGCCCCTACCGCACGCAGGACCTGCAGTGCCCGAAGCGCGACCTGGCCAAGGCCAAGCAGTTGGTGCAGGCGTCCGGTGTGCAGACCCCGATCCCGGTCACGCTCACCAGCCCCAACGACGCCACCAACGTACGCCTGGCGCAGGTCATCCAGCAGATGACCAAGGAGGCGGGCTTCAACGTGAGCGTGCAGAGCGCCGAGTTCGTCAGCACCCTGGAGCAGGGGAAGTCCGGCAAGTTCGACGTCCTGCTGAACGGCTGGTCGGGCCGCGTCGACCCGGACGGCAACCTGACGAACCTGGTCACCACCGGCGGCAGCAACAACTACAGCGGCATGTCGGACCCCGGCATCGACGACCCGATCAAGGAGGCCGCCGCCGAGACCGACACCGCCAAGCGCGCCGAGCTCTACGCCAGCTCCATGAAGAAGGGCGCCGAGCTGCGCGGCGTTCTGTACCTGTACCACAACAAGTACTACCTGGGCATGAGCAAGACCGTCGCCGGAGTCCAGTACTTCAAGGACGGCCTGCCGCGCTTCGTCACCGCCGGGTTCGCCGCGTAATGCTGTGGTTCATCCTCCGGCGCTGCGGGTCCGCGGTGATCGTGTTGTTCCTGGGCAGCGTCCTGATCTTCCTGGGGATCAGGGCGCTGCCCGGCGACCCGGCCACGGTCATGGCCGGCGAGGAGGCGTCGCCCGCCGTGGTCGAGGCCATCCGGCACGAGTTCGGCCTGGACAAGCCGCTGCCCGCCCAGTACGTCGACTACGTCACCCAGACCCTCACCGGCAACCTCGGCCGCTCCACCCAGGACCAGTTGCCGGTGATCGACATCATCGTCGAACGGCTCCCGGTCACGATCGAGCTGTCCGCGCTGGCCATGCTCGTCGCGATCGTCGTCGGCGTGGGCGCGGGCATCGTGGCGGCCGTCCGGCGCGGCCGGGCCGCCGACTACGTGGCCACCGGGTTCGGCCTGGCCGGGCTGTCGGTGCCGCACTTCTGGCTGGGCCTGCTCGGCATCCTGCTGTTCGCGGTCACCTGGCGGGTGCTGCCCGCCTCGGGGTACGTCCCCTTCACCGAGGACCCCGCGCAGAACCTGCAGCGCATGATCCTGCCCGCCATCGTGCTCGGCACCGGCTTCGCCGCCATCCTGATGCGGCAGACCCGCTCGGCCATGCTGGGCGCGCTGTCGGCCGACTACGTCAGGACCGCCAGGTCCAAGGGCCTGTCCGAGGCCAAGGTGGTGGGCGCCCACGCGTTGCGCAACAGCCTGACGACCGTGGTCACGGTGCTCGGCCTCCAACTCGGCGCGCTGATCAGCGGCGCCGTGGTGACCGAGCAGATCTTCGTGATCCCCGGGTTCGGCAAGCTGACCGTGGACGCGGTGCTGACCAGGAACTATCCGGTCATCCAGGCCGTGGTGCTGATCACGGTCATCGGATACGTGCTGGTCAACCTGCTGGTCGACATCGCGTACGCCTTCCTCAACCCCCGGATCCGGTTGTCGGGAGGCCGGCATGACTGAGACTCCGGTCGTAACCCTTCGGCGGGGCAGGTTGTGGCGGCGCTTCAGGCGCCGGCCGATGCCGATGACCGGGCTGGTGCTGGTGGCCGGGTTCCTGCTGCTGGCGCTGCTCGGGCCGCTGCTGACCGGCGACCCCACCACCCAGGACTACCTGGCCACGCTGGCGCCGCCGTCGGGCGCGCACCCGATGGGCACCGACGACCTGGGCAGGGACGCGTTCGCCAGGATCGCGCACGGCGCGCAGGTGTCGCTCCAGGCCGGGGTGCTCTCCACGTTGCTCGCGATGGTGATCGGCGTCCCCATCGGGCTGGTCGCCGGGTTCTACCGGCGCTGGCTCGACCCGATCGTGATGCGCCTGGTGGACGTGACGCTGGCGTTCCCGTTCCTGGTGTTCGCGGTGGGGCTGGCGGCGATCATCGGGCCCTCGCTCAAGGGCGTGGTGCTGGCGCTGGGTTTCTCCCAGCTCCCGGCGATCATCCGGATCACCCGCGGCGAGGTGCTGGCGATCAGGGAGATGGACTACGTGGCCGCCGCCATCGCCGACGGCGCGGGCGACGGGCACCTGATCTTCCGCTACGTGCTCCCGAACTGCGCCAGCCCGCTCATCGTGCAGGCCACGGTGGCGATCCCGGCGGCGATCATCGGCGAGTCCACACTGTCGTTCCTCGGGCTCGGTGTGCAGCCGCCGACGCCGTCGTGGGGCGTGATGCTGACGACCGCGCAGCAGTACCTGAGCGACGCGCCCTGGCTGGCCATCTGGCCCGGGCTGATGATCGCGCTGGCCACGCTCGGCTTCAACCTGCTCGGCGACGGGCTGCGTGACGTCCTGGACCCGAGGAGCGGCCCATGAGCCTGCTGGAGATCACCGACCTGACGGTCGGCTTCGACACCGAGGACGGCTTGGTGCAGGCGGTCAGGGACATCTCGCTCACCCTGGAGGAAGGCGAGATCCTGGCGTTGTGCGGCGAGTCCGGCTGCGGCAAGTCGGTCACCGCGATGTCGGTGCCCAGGCTGCTGCCGCCCGACACGACCAGGTTGTCCGGCTCCGTCACGCTGGACGGGCGCGAGCTGACCACGCTGCCTGAGCCGGAGATGCGGCGCGTACGCGGCAAGGACGTCTCGGTCGTCTTCCAGGAGCCGATGACCTCGCTCAACCCGTCGTTCACCGTCGGATTCCAGATCGCCGAGGTGCTGCGCAGGCACGAGCGCCTGTCCCGCGGGGCGGCCGCGAGCCGGGCTCTCGAACTGCTGGAGCTGGTCGGCATCCCGGCCCCGGCACGCCGGATGAAGGAGTATCCGCACCAGCTCTCCGGCGGCATGCGGCAGCGCGTGATGATCGCGATCGCGGTGGCCTGCTCGCCGCGGGTGCTGATCGCCGACGAGCCCACCACGGCGCTCGACGTGACGATCCAGGCCGGTGTGCTGGACGTGTTCCGCGACCTGCGGGACCGGCTCGGCACCGCGATCATCCTGATCACGCACGACCTGGGCGTGGTGGCCGACATCGCCGACCGGGCCGTCGTCATGTACGCGGGCCGCGCCGTCGAGCAGGCCCCGGTGACCGAGTTGTTCGCGAACCCGCGGCACCCGTACACGCTGGGTCTGATGAACGCCCTCCCGTCGGCCGCCGTGAACGGGCGGCTGGCCGAGATCCCCGGCATGGTGCCCTCGCCGCTGTCGGACCCCGACGAGTGCGCCTTCCAGGACCGCTGCCCCCGCGCCCAGTCGGACTGCCGCCTGTCGAGGCCCCAGCTCGTACGGCACGCGGAAGGCCATCTGGCCGCCTGCTTCCACCCGGGAGGGAAGTCGTGATCCTGCGGATCGACAACCTGGTCAAGCACTACGGCCCGGTGCGCGCGGTGGACGGCCTGTCGCTGGAGATCGGCCAGGGCGAGGTGCTCGGCCTGGTCGGCGAGTCCGGCAGCGGCAAGTCCACGGTCGGCAAGTGCGTGCTGCGGCTGACCGAGCCCACCTCGGGCGCCGTCGAGTTGGACGGCAGGGACATCACCCACCTGTCGCGCCGGGCCATGCGCCCGCTGCGCAGGGACGTCCACATGGTCTTCCAGGACCCCTACTCCTCGCTCAACCCGCGCTTCACGATCGAGCGGATCGTCGGCGAGCCGCTGCTCAGGCACAAGGTGACCGGCCGGCGGGAGACCTCGGAGCGGGTGTCCGCCATGCTGGAGAAGGTCGGGCTGCGGCAGGAGATGCGCTCACGGTTCCCCCACGAGCTGTCCGGCGGGCAGCGGCAGCGGGTGGGGCTGGCCAGGGCGTTGATCCTGGAGCCGAAGCTGGTCGTGGCTGACGAGCCGGTGTCGGCGCTCGACGTGTCGGTGCAGGCGTCGGTGCTCAACCTGATCACCGATCTGCAGCGGGACATGGGCTTCTCGTGCCTGTTCATCACGCATGACCTGTCGGTGGTGGAGTTCCTGGCCGACCGGATCGCCGTCATGTACCTCGGCAAGATCGTCGAGTCCGGGCCGACGGCCGAGATCTTCGCGGCGCCGCGGCATCCGTACACGCAGGCGCTGTTGTCGGCCGCGCCGGTGGCCGATCCGGTCAGGCAGCGGGAGCGGCGCAGGATCGTGCTGGGCGGCGACGTGCCGAGCCCGGTCGATCCGCCGTCCGGGTGCCGTTTCCACACGCGGTGCCCGCTGGCGTACGACGCCTGCCGTACCGAAGAGCCCCTCTTGATCGACACGCGTGGCAACGGCCATCCGGCCGCGTGCCACCTGATAACGGCGGACCGCCTCCCCGACGCGGCCGCGACCAAATAGAAGGAGAGATCTTGTTCACCACCAGGCCCGAGCTGACGGGCGACTTCGGCATGGTCGCCAGCACGCACTGGCTGGCCTCGGCCACCGGCATGAGCGTGCTGGAACGCGGCGGGAACGCCTTCGACGCGGCGGTGGCCGCCGGGTTCGTGCTGCAGGTCGCCGAGCCGCACCTGAACGGCCCCGGCGGCGAGGTGCCGATCCTGTTGTGGAGCGAGGCGGACCAGAAGGTGTCCGTGGTGTCCGGTCAGGGCGTGGCGCCCGCCGCGGCCACCATTGAGCGCTTCACGGAGCTGGGCCTGGACATCGTGCCCGGCACCGGGCTCCTGGCGGCGACCGTGCCAGGGGCGTTCGGCGGCTGGATGCTCATGCTGGAGCGCTGGGGCACCTGGTCGCTCGCCGAGGTGCTGGCGCCCGCGATCCACTATGCCGAGCGCGGGATCCCGGTCCTCGAACGGATCTCCGCCACGATCGAGACCGTCAGCGGACTGTTCCGCGAGGACTGGCCCACGTCGGCGGCGACCTGGTTGCCCGGCGGCGACGTGCCCGCGGCCGGGTCGAAGCTGGCCAACCCGGTGCTGGCCGCCACCTACCGGCGGCTCGTCGCCGAGGCCGAGTCCGCGTCAGGCACCCGTGAGGGACAACTCGCCGCCGCCAGGAAGGCCTGGTACGAGGGCTTCGTCGCGGAGGCGATCGCCGAGTTCAGCGCCAAGACCGCCTGGCGGGACAGCTCGGGCGAGGTGCACGGCGGCCTGATCTGCGGCGACGACCTGGCCGGCTGGTCGGCGTCGGTCGAGGAGCCGCTGACCTTCGACTACCACGGGCACACCGTGTGCAAGACCGGGCCCTGGGGCCAGGGACCGGTGTTCCTGCAGCAACTGGCCCTGCTGAACGGCTTCGACCTGGACGAGATGGGCCATCTCAGCGCCGACTACATCCACACCGTGACGGAGGTCGCCAAGCTCGCCTTCGCCGACCGCGAAGCCTGGTACGGCGACACCGACGTGCCCATGGCCGACCTGCTCGGCGAGCCGTACAACGCCGAGCGGCGCCGGCTCGTCGAGGTCCAGGCCAGCCTGGAGCTGCGGCCCGGCGCCCCCGGCGGCAGGCAGCCCCGGCTGCCCGACTTCCCCGCGCCGGGCACGGCGAGCGACGCCCCCGGCGTCTCGGGGGGCCGCCGCGCGCCGCAGGGCGTCGGCGAACCCACCGTGGCGCGCGACGGCTCCGTGAAGGGCGACACCTGCCACGTCGACGTGGTGGACCGGCACGGCAACATGGTCTCCGCCACTCCCAGCGGCGGCTGGCTGCAGAGCTCCCCCACCATCCCCGAGCTGGGCTTCTGCCTGGGCACCAGGGCGCAGATGTTCTGGCTGCAGGACGGGCTGCCCGCCTCGCTGCGGCCGGGGACGCGCCCTCGGACCACGCTGTCGCCGTCGTTCGCGCTCAGGGACGGCCGGCCGTGGCTGGCGTTCGGCACCCCGGGCGGCGACCAGCAGGACCAGTGGAGCGTGAATTTCTTCCTGGCCGTAGTCCACGGCAAGCTGAACCTGCAGGAGGCCATCGACGCCCCGATGTTCCACTCCGAGCACTTCCCCAGCTCGTTCTTCCCGCGCGGCTCCCGTCCTGGCGTCCTGCACGCCGAGGACCGCGTGGACCCTGGCGTGCTGGCTGAGCTGCGGCGGCGGGGGCACGAGGTCGAGGTCCAGGGCCCGTGGGCCCTCGGCCGGCTGAGCGCGGTGGCCAGAGACGGCGGCTTCATCAAGGCCGCGGCCAACCCGCGCGGCGCGCAGGGCTACGCAGTCGGCCGATGACGCCGGCTGATCTGTTCTTTCTGGTAGGAGCCGGTCTGCTGGCCGGGGCGGTGAACGCCCTGGCCGGCGGCGGCACGCTCATCTCCTTCCCCGCGCTGCTGGCGCTCGGCTATCCGAGCCTGACCGCCTCCGTGACGAACGCGGTGGCGCTGTGGCCCGGCTACCTGGGCGGCGTCCTCGGCTACCGGACCGAGCTGCGCGGCCAGCGGCGCAGGGCGGCGACGCTGTCGGTCACGGCCGTCCTGGGGGCGGGCGTGGGCAGCGCGCTGCTGCTGGTCACGCCTGGCCGGGTGTTCGAGTCGCTGGTGCCGTGGCTGGTGGCCTTCGCCAGCCTCGCGCTGCTCGCGCAGCCGTGGTTACGCAAGCTGTTCGGCGGCGAGGCGGACGGCCCGCCCAACAGGATGGTGTACGCCGGGGTCTTCCTCGGCGGCTGTTACGGGGCCTACTTCAACGGCGGCATGGGTGTGCTCCTGCTGACCGTGCTCGGCATGTTCCTGCACGACAACCTGCATCGCGTCAATGCCGTGCGGGCCACGCTCGCGCTGGTCATCAGCACGGTGTCGGTGGTGGCTTTCGGGCTGTTCGGGCCTGTGCAGTGGCAGGCGGTCGCGGTGGTCGCGCCGGCCAGCCTGGCAGGCGGCTTCCTCGGCACGCGGCTGGCCAGGCGCCTGTCCGCCAAAGTCCTGCGGGGGGTGGTGGTCGCGTTCGGCCTGGGGGTCGCGGCGGCACTCGCCCTGCGCTAGTGCCCATTAGGTGCCCATTTGGTGCTACGCCACCGTGGCCTCGATGAGGTCGTCGACCACGTCCTCCAGGTCGTTGGCCCTGGCGTGGACCCGGCGCTGCCGTATCGCTCCCGAGCCCTCGCGCAGCAGCCGGTCCAGCCCCTCCTGGACGAACGTCAGGTCGCCGGCCTCCGCCAGCGCCGGGCGTACGTGCTCCAGGAGGCGCCCCGCCATCACGGGCGCCGGGACCAGCGTGCCGTGGCGCATGTCCAGGCTGTCGCCCAGCAGCCCGTCGCGGGCCGCGCGCCAGTAGGCGGCGCGCACCACCTCCGACGGCACCGGCAGCCCCCGGTCCCCGCGCCCGAAGGCGGCCAGCGCGGTCACCACCAGGGCGCGGATGAGCCCGATCAGGGTGAGGCTGTCGCTCACGTCGAGCGGCACGTCCGCCACCCTGATCTCCACCGTGGGCAGGCTGGGCGACGGGCGGGCGTCCCAGTAGACCGTCTTGGGGTCGAGCAGCGCGCCCGACTCCGACAGCGCGCGCAGGGCCAGCTCGTAGTCGCCGAACGTGGCGAAGTACGGGGGCGCGCCCGAGACCGGCCAGCGCCCCCAGCTGATCACCCGCCAGGACGCGTAGCCGGTGTCGCGGCCCACGAAGAACGGCGAGTTGGCGGCCAGCGCGATCAGCGTCGGCAGCCACGGCCGCAGATGGTTGCCGACGTAGACGGCGTGCTCCTCGTCGGGCACGTCCACGTGCACGTGCAGGGCGCAGATACTGATCTCATCCTGTAACGCCCGATAGAGGACCCGGCCCCGCAGGTAGCGGACGTCGTCGGTGAGCGGCGGCGACATGACGTGCCCCAGCACGGGCATGCCGCTCGCGACGACCTCCAGTCCGCACGAGCGGGCCGCGCCCGCCACCTCCTTGCGCACCAGGCGCAGTTGCGCGCCCAGCTCGCGAAGGTCCGCGGAGGGCGGTGTACGGGCCTCCACCTGGAACCTGGTGATTTCGTGCACCACGTCGAGCATGTCCGTCGCCGCGGCCAGGACATCGGCCGCTCGGGGTGCCACGTGGCGGGTGCGGGGATCGACGACGAGGTATTCCTCTTCGATCCCGATCAACGGAACCATGCCTGCACCTCGCTGGGGAGTCCACAAGCCTCCGTACGAGGTTGTGCCCGTAGCGCGCCCTGCGGAAAACCTTCCTGCGAGGAGGTTGTCAGCCGGTGAATTCTACGGGGCCGTAGCGGGCGTCCCCGGCCTGCGTGGACATCGCCCAGTAACGGTCACCGTACGACCAGTGCCACCATTCGGTCGGGTAGTTGACCAGGCCCACCGGCTCCAGGGCGGCGGCCAGCAGCTTGCGGTGGACGCGGGCGTCGGCGGAGATGTTGGGGGCGGCGGTGTAGCAGGCGCCGTCGCTCTGCTCCGGGTTGTCGTTGACCTGGGTGCCCATGTCGTATTCGGTGCCGTCGGGGGCGCACAGGGTCAGGTCGACGGCGGCGCCGGCGGTGTGGGGGGCGACGTCGACCGGCGACACGTACCGACTTGCCGCGATATATGCCTCTTCAGGCGACATTTCGGGGAAGGTGGTCTGGAGCTCGGCCCGGTACCCGTCGAAGATCCGGCGCTGCGTGGCGATCGGGCGGTAGCCCTCGACGATCAGCAGGTGGAAACCCTCGGGCAGGCCACGCTCGGCCCGCTCCAGCCGATCGAGGAGACCCCGGCGAAGGTGCGCGTACGCGCCCGCGTCGTCGGCCAGCCGGCCGTCCACGCGCAACCGCCCGCGTACGTCGGCCAGCGGCTCGCCGCATTCGCGCACCGGAATCGAGGTGACACGGGGATCGGAGATGAGCACGACATCATTGGGGGACTGCCACATGGGCAGAGATTCTCACACAGTATCCGAGAAGACCTGCTCCCGGGCCTGCTCCAGAGCCGCCACCAGCGCCCCCCGCAACACCGGGTTCCCTGACACCCTGGAGGCGAGCACGGTCGGCCGGCTCGGGCACACCCGGGCCACCGCCTCCTGCACCTTGGCGGCCAGCCGCTCGCCGCCCGCCCGGCCGACCTCGCCGCTGAGCACGATCAGCCCGGGGTCGAGCACCACCGTCACGGCCGCCGCGCCCACGGCCATCCGCGCCGCCACCGCGTCCAGATAGCCCTCGTGGCCGCTCCGCACGAGGTCGGGCACGCTGTTGCCGGTCACGCCGTGCTCGCGGGCCAGGTCGCGCAGCGCGGCGTTGCCCACCAGTCGCTGGAACGAGCCCGACTGCGGCTCGGCGACGTCGATCGGCAGCGGCTCGCCGGGGACCGGCAGCCAGCCGATCTCGCCCGCTCCCCCGCTGATGCCCCGGTGCAGCCGGCCGCCGAGCATGACGCCGAGGCCCTGGCCGACGCCCGCCCAGATCACCACGAAGTCGTCGTGGCCGGCGGCGGCGCCGTACGCGTGCTCGGCGAGGGCGACCAGGTTGACGTCGTTCTCGATCGTCACCGAGGCGCCCAGCGTCTCTCGCAGGCTGGCCAGCACGCCGACGTGCCAGGCCGGCAGGTCGATCGACCAGCGCACGTCGCCGCTGCCCGGGTCGACCACTCCCCTGGTGCCGATGACGAACGCGCGCAGCCGCGACAGGCTGACGTTCGCCGTGTCGCAGGCGCGCCGTACGGCTTCGTGGACCGCTTTGACCAGATCGCCGCCGTCCGACGGGTTGAGGGTGATCTCGACCACGGTCCTGCCTGTGATGTCCGCCACACCCACGATGAGACTGTCGGGCAGGACCACGAGGCCGGCGACGTACGCGCTGGAGGCGACCACGGCGTACAGTGCGGCGTGCGGTCCCCTGCCCCCCGCGCGCTCGCCCGCGACCTCGACCAACCCTCTCTCCTCCAGGCGAGCGAGCAACTGACCTGCGGTTACCTTGGAGAGCCCGGTTCGCTCGCCGAGCTCGGCACGGGTCAGCGGGCCGTCTCCGAGGAGGAGCTCGAGTGCCGCGCGGTCGTTCAGCCGGCGCAGCAGCCGGGGAATCCCCGGGCTTCGACTCATTCACGCACCCCTCTCGTCACGAATGGCTAACGGGCGTTTTTTTTAAGAAAGTTTCTTGTTAGTTTAGCAGCGTCGTTCGAGATTGACGATTCAGCCTGGTGCGAACCGTAGGCCAGCACCCGGGAAGGGAGAACCCTGTGAGGATCGCGAAGATCACAGCCACTACGGTCACCACGGCCGCGCTGGCCCTGGGCCTGGCCGCCTGTGGGGGCGGCGAAGCGCCCTCGTCCTCGCCCAGCACGGCCGCCTCGGCGAGCGGCCCGAAGTACGCCGGCAAGACGCTGACCTTCTGGCGGCTCGGCGACACCAACCCCGCCGCCGAGAAGTACACCACCGAACTGTCCGCCGAGTTCGAGAAGCAGACCGGCGCCAAGGTGAACGTCGAGTGGATCCCGTGGGCGCAGGTCAACGACAAGTTCACGGCCGCGGCCGCGGGCGGCGCGGGCCCCGACGTGACCGAGATCGGCAACGACCAGGTCCCGCTGTGGCAGAGCCAGGAGGCCCTGGAGCCGATCACCGACATCGTCTCCGCGGGCGACCAGGCCCTGATCCCCAAGAACCTCCTGGGCCTGGAGACCATCGACGGCGAGACGTACGCCGTGCCGTGGGGAGGCGGCAGCCGGGCGGTGCTCTACCGCGCCGACTGGTTCAAGGAGCTCAAGCTCGAGATTCCCAAGACCTGGGACGAGCTCGTCGCCGCCGCCAAGAAGATCCAGGCCGAGAAGGGCTCGGACGTCGACGGCTTCGCCTTCAACGGCGGCTCCGACGCCAACCACCTCCTCGGCGCGCTCGCCTGGACCTCCGGCGGCGACTACGCCGTCAAGGAGGGTGACAAGTGGGTGGGCAAGCTGACGGACCCGGCGTTCAAGACCGGCTTCGCGCAGTACACCAGCCTGGTCACCGACGGCCTGTCCAGCAAGGCGCGGCTCAACCAGAACACCACGGAGATCCGCACCCGCTTCGCCAACGACAAGGTCGGCATGTACCTCACCGCGTCGTGGGACCTGGCGGGGATCGAGGAGGACAGCAAGGGCAAGATCAAGGGTGACAAGCTGGCCTTCTTCCCGCTCCCGTCCCAGGACGGCGGCGAGGCGCAGTCGTTCCTCGGCGGCAACGACATCGCCGTCTGGGGCCTGGCGAAGGAGAAGGAGGCCGCCAAGGAGTTCGTGAAGCTGGCCTCGGGCAAGCAGTGGGGCGTCAAGTACGCCACCGACGGCGGCCTCCTCCCCGTCTACCCCGACGCCCTGGCCGCCCTTTCGAGCGACCCCGTGCAGGCGCCGTTCGCGGCCGCCTTCGCCAAGGCCAAGGCCTTCCCCGCCGACCCGCAGTGGACCGAGGCCAACGAGACCAAGGCGGTGCTGCAGAACGCGGCCCGCAACGTCATCGAGGGCAAGGCGACCGCGGATGAGGCGCTGGCCGCGGCCAACACGGAGCTCGAGAACATCCTCAACGCGTCCTGAGTGCCATGACCGACACGTCAACGCTCCCCCGGGGTGAGGGCCGTTCCTCCACCCCGGGGCGGCGCCGCGCCCGCCCACCGCAGAAGGCGAGTGGGCTCCCTGCCTGGTCCATCCCCTACGTGCTGCTGATCCCCGGCCTGCTGGTGATCGCGGCCCTGCTGCTCTACCCGCTGGTCCAGATGGTGATCATCGCCTTCCAGAAGGTCGGCCTGGTCCAGATCTCCGGCCGCAGGCCCGCCACCTGGGTGGGCTTCGACAACTTCACCAGCATCCTCGAGAACGACATCTTCTGGTCCGCGCTGCGTAACACCGTGGTGTTCGCCGTGCTCGCGGTGCCGCTGACGCTCATCCTCGGCACCGCCGTCGGCGTCCTGCTGCAGAAGCTCGGCAGGAAGATGTCGCTGTTCGTCATCATCGGCATCATGTTCGCCTGGGCCGTCCCTCCGGTGGCGCAGGGCGTGATCTGGCGCTGGTTGTTCGACGCCGAGGCCGGCATCATCAACTGGGCGCTCAACCTGCTGCCCGACTGGCTCTCCAGCCTCCTGTTCGGCCGGTCCGACTGGACCGGCGAGCCCTGGCTCAACGACGCCTGGTCGATCTACATGGTGCTGATCGTCTGTGTGGTCTGGGCGGGCTTCCCGTTCGTCGCGGTCTCCGTGCTCGCCGGGCTCAAGGGCGTCCCCGCCGAGCTCTACGAGGCCGCCAAGGTGGACGGATCCACCCCGTGGCGGACGTTCAGGAAGATCACCTTCCCGCTGCTGAAGCCGGTGTTCGCGGTGCTGACCGTGCTGTCGATCATCTGGGACTTCAAGGTCTTCTCCCAGCTCTTCGTGCTGGCCGGGACGAACAACCGGGAGGCGTACAACCTGTCGATGTTCGCGGTGACCGAGGCGTTCAAGGCGCCGCCGAAGATGGGCTCGGGCGCGGCCATCGCGGTCGTGCTGACCGTGATCCTGCTCATCGTCACCGCGGCCTACATCCGCCAGATGTTCAAGCAGGAGGAGGTGTGATGACCCCGCTGGCCCGCAAGCGCCTGGGCAGGACCGCGCTCAACACGGCAGGCGTGCTGGTCTTCCTGGCGGCCACCTTCCCCGTCTACTGGATGGTCTCCACCGCCTTCAAGACGAACGACCAGATCTTCACCACCGAGTTCATCCCGTTCCCCACCGAGTTCACCCTCGAGCACATCACCCGCGTGCTCACGGACGGCGTGGCCGGGCACTCGATCTGGCTCTACCTGCGCAACAGCGCCATCGTCGCGATCGGCACGGTGCTGATCGGCGCGGTCTTCGCGCTGCTCTCCGCCACGGCGGTGGCCAGGTTCAGGTTCAGGGGCCGTACGCCCTTCCTGGCCCTGCTCCTCGTCGTGCAGATGATCCCCGCCGAGGCGCTGGTCATCCCGCTGTTCCTGAGCGTCAAGCGCCTGGGCCTCTACGACCAGCTGCTCGGCCTGATCGTCACGCAGGTGGCGCTGACCCTGCCGTTCGGGATCTGGATGCTCCGCACGTTCGTCGCCGCGGTGCCGAAGTCGCTGGAGGAGGCGGCCTGGATCGACGGGGCGAGCCGGTTCACCACCTTCTGGAAGGTGCTCTTCCCCCTGGTCGCCCCGGGGCTGGTGGCGACCAGCATCTTCTCGTTCATCACCGCGTGGAACGAGCTGATCATGTCGCTGTACCTGATCAGCGATCCCACGAAGTACACGATGCCCGTCGCGCTGCAGTATTTCTTCGGCCAGAAGGGCACCGACTGGGGGGCCATCATGGCCAGCTCCACGATGATGACCATCCCGGTCGTCATCTTCTTCTTGATCGTACAACGCCGCATGGTCTCCGGCCTGGTCGCCGGGGCCGTGAAGGGCTGACCAACCCACGATGCCGGTACGGCACCGCGCGTGCCGTACTCGGCCATGCCGGAAAACTGATGAGGAGCCATGAGTCAGAGTGATCGGGGGCTGCGCCGCCTGGCGGCCGGCACACTGCTCGTCGCCTTCCAGGGCACCACGGCGCCCGGATGGGTGCTGCGGGAACTGGAGCACGGCCTGGGCGGTGTCACGCTCTTCGGCTTCAACGTGGCCGATCCCGGCCAGGTGCTCGACCTGACCACCGCGCTGCGGGGAGCCGGTGAGCCCGTCATCTCGCTGGACGAGGAGGGCGGGGACGTGACGCGGCTGGCGTACCACGTCGGCAGCCCGTACCCGGGGAACGCGGCGCTCGGCGCGGTGGACGACGTAGAGCTGACCCGCCGGGTCTACCGCGCGATCGCCGCGGAGCTGGCCGCGTGCGGCATCAACCTGGACATGGCGCCGAGCGCCGACGTCAACACCGAGGCAGACAACCCGGTGATCGGCACCAGGTCGTTCGGGACCGGCCCGGAGCTGGTCGCCAGGCACACGGTGGCCGCCGTACAGGGCCTGCAGTCGGTGAACGTGGCCGCCTGCGTCAAGCACTTCCCCGGCCACGGGGCCACCCGGGTGGACTCCCACCTGGCGATCCCGGTCGTGGACGTCAGCATGGACGTGCTGCGGGAGCGGGAGTTGGCGCCGTTCAGCGCCGCGATCGGCGCGGGGGCCAAGTCGGTGATGACCGCGCACGTCGCGGTGCCGGTCGTGACGGGCGACACGCCCGCCACCCTGTCCGGCGCCGCGCTGACCGGGCTCCTCAGGGGCGAGCTCGGTTACGACGGCGTGGTCGTCACCGACGCGCTCGACATGCACGCGATCACCAAGAGCGTGGGCCTGGCCGGTGGCGCCGTGTTGTCGCTGGCGGCCGGGTCCGACCTGTTGTGCCTCGGGCCGCTGCCCACCTACGACGACGTCCAGGCCATCATCGCGGAGATCGTCTCCGCGGTGCGCGACGGACGGTTGCCGCTGGAGCGGCTGGAGGAGGCGGCTGCGCGGGTCGCCGCGCTGCGCGCGTGGTCCGGCTCGCCGGTCCAGGTCACGGCCGAGCAGAACGGGGTCGGCCTGCACGCCGCGCGCCGCGCCGTACGACTGACCGGCGCGACCGAGCCCCTGGTCGAGCCGCTGGTGATCGAGGTGGACACCCCGCCGACGATCGCCGTGGGCGACGTGCCGTGGGGTGTGGGCCCGTGGCTGCCCGACGCGGAGATCGTCCGGGTCGAGCCCGCCGCCGCCGACGTCCGTGCCCTGCTGGCCAAGGCCGCGAACCGGTCCCTGGTCGTCGTGGTCAAGGACGCGCACCGCCACCGGGCGAGCCGGGAACTGGTCTCCGCTTTGGTGGCGACCCGGCCGGACACGACCGTGATCGAGATGGGCCTGCCCGTCTGGCGGCCCGGCAGCGCCGCCTACATCGCGACGTACGGCGCCGCCAGAGCCAACGCCCAAGCCGCCATAGAACTCCTCACAGCCTGAGCCCGCGCGGAGGCGCCGCACACCGCGGCACGGCACGGTGGCACGTGGCGCGGCACGGTCAGTGCGGCGCGGCACGGTGGCCGCGGGCGGGGGCGCGGCGGTGCGGGGGCGGTGGCCGCAGGACGGTGGCAGCGGGGCGGTGCTGGAGGCTTGTGGCTGTCTAGGGCGCGAGGAGTTCCTCGCGGGCCTGGTCGAGAGCGGCCAGTACGGCGCCGCGCAGCACCGGGTTCCTGTCGGTCACCGTCGTGGTGACGACCTGGGGGCGTACCGGGCAGATCCGGGCCACCGCCTCCTCCACCCGGGACGTGAGCGCCGTGCCCCCGGCGTGCCCGACCTCGCCCGCCAGCACCACCAGGCCGGGATCGAGGATCACACACACCGCGGCCACGCCGAGGGCGAGCCGGTGCGCGATCTCGTCGAGCAGCGGCTCACCCGCGGCCCCGGCGGCCACCGCGACCTTCACGCACTCGCCCGCGCTGCCCGCCGCGAAACCATGGCCCTGCGCCAGTTCGGCCACCGCCTCGGCGCTGACGAGCGCCGCCAGGCCGCCCGCCAGCGAGGGCAGCCGCCCCGGCAGGGTGCGGATGTCCTCGGGCAGCGGCACGCCGGGCACCGGCAGGTAGCCGATCTCCCCCGCGCTGCCAGAGCGGCCACGGTGCAGCTTGCCGCCGAGCATGACGGCCAGGCCAAGGCCGCGGCTGGCCCACAGCAGCACGAAGTCGTCGAGCCCCTGGGCGGCCCCGTCGGCGCGCTCGGCGATGGCGGCGAGGTTGACGTCGTTCTCGATCGTCACCTCGCGCCGCAGGTCGCCGGCGAGCGCCTCGTGGATGCCCTCGTGCCAGCCGGGCAGGTCGAACGAGAACCGCACGTCGCCGCTGCGCGGGTCGACGACGCCGGGGGTGCCGATCACGACGCCGCGCAGCCGGCCGATGCTGACCTTGGCGCTGCGGCAGGCCTTGACGATCGCGCCGTGCACGACGGAGACCGGGTCGGTGTCGCCGTTGGGATCGACGGTGACCTCGGCGACCGTGTGACCGTGGATGTCGGCGATCGCGGCCGAGATCAGCTCGGGGCCGACCTCGAGGCCGGCGACGTACGCGCTGGAGGCGATCACGGAGTAGAGGGCCGCGTTGGGACCGCGCCCGCCGGCCTGTGTGCCCACCACTTCGACCAGGCCGCGCTCCTCCAGCCTGGCGAGCGTCTGCGAGGCCGTGACCTTGGACAGGCCGGTCAGGTCACCGATCTGCCCGCGCGTCATGGGCCCGGTGGCCAGCAGCAGGTCCAGTGCGGCCCGGTCGTTGATCTCCCGGAGAAGTCTGGGCACACCAGGACGTCGCTCCACGCTGAATCCCACCGTCATATCGAAAAGGTTGTTGGAAGTTTAGCGCTCCGTATTCGGTTCGCCTGACCCTCCTGATGCCCTTGCGCATAACCAGTGTTGACCAGGAGGGATAATCGAGAACATGCGCCTATCCGCTCGTGTCGACTACGCCCTCCGCGCCGCCGCCGAACTCGCCGCAGCCGGTGCGGGACCAACTACCGTGGGCGAGCTCGCCAAAGAGCAGGACATGCCCCCCAAATATCTGGAGAACATTCTGCTGCAGATGCGACGAGCCGGGCTCGTGCGCGGGCAGCGGGGGCCGGAGGGCGGTTATGTGCTGGCCAGGCCCGCCGCCGACATCTCGCTCGCCGACGTGATCAGGGCCGTGGACGGGCCCCTGGCCAACGTCCGCGGCGAGCGCCCGGAGCACGTGGGCTACCGGGGCCCGGCGGAGGCGCTGCAGCAGGTGTGGATCGCCCTGCGGGCCACCGAGCGGGCCGTCCTGGAGGAGGTCACCCTCGAGCAGGTCGCCACCGGAGCGCTGCCCGAGCGCGTACGCCTGCTCGCCGCCGACCCCGCCGCCTGGGACTGATCTCATCTCTGGGCTCATCTGCGGGTGAACCAGAGTGTGACGGCGTCGAGCTCGGCGGCCGGACCGCCGGCCAGCGTGCGCACGTCACGGCCGTCCTGATCCAGCATGACGAGCTTGGCGTGCTCACCGTCGCGCAGGGCGGCCAGGGCATGCCCGTCGTCGAGCCATCCGTGGAACCGGCTGCCCTCGGGCATCCGCACGGTCCCCCTCTTGCCACCTGACCCTTCATCCCATAAGCAGACGTTCCCCGATTTATCGGGACATATTGTGGCGAAGACCGTTCCGAGCGACCCGCGGGATCCGCCGCCCGCGACCAATTCCCCTACCCCAGGAAACTCCGCCACCAGTCTGCCGCCCAGATCCAGCTTCCGCACCGCGCCCCCACTGCCGCGCAGCACGGTGCGCCCATCGGAACCCCACTCGAACCCGCCCTCGCCCTCGCCCGGCGCCTCCGTGATCATCGTGGTCCTGGCGGCCGCGTCCAGGACGAGGAAGCCGGTGACCTCACTCGACGACTCGCCGACCTCGTACACGGTCGCGAGCAGCCGCCGCCCGTCCGGCGACCACCTCGGGAGCAACAGGGAGTCCGGCTTGTCGACCGTGCGGATCTCCCCGTTCCTGCCGGTGACGCGGTCGCGCAGCACGATGGTCTCGAAATCGAGCCGTCTGACGCGCGTGCCGGACAGGGAGGCCACGTACCCGCCGCCCGGCGAGACGACCGGCTCCTGCAACGTGCCGAAGTGGGCGAACGTCCCAGTCGCGGGATCCCGTACGTACGACTCGAAGCCGCCCCCGCTGCGCTGGTCGTGGTAGGAGGACACCCAGACGGGGTCGGCCGGGTTCTCGTACAGCGTGATCCCGGTGTCCGGGAGCTTCAGTTCGGCCGACGAGGCGAGCGCCAGCGGACCCGCGAGCGGAGTGGGCGGCACGGGCGCCGGGCGTGCGGGCGGCTCCGGCTGGGGCCGCGTCAGCAGGACCGCCACCACGACCGCGAGCGCCGTCACCACCGCCCCCGCCACGAGCGGCCACCGGCGGCGCGCCGGTGGGACGGCGACCTGCTGCCCTTCGGCGAGCAACCGCTGTTCCGGCACCTGGTGGCCGAGCAGCGCGAGCAACGCCTCGGTCGCCGAGGGGCGCACGTCAGGGTCCTTGGCCAGGCACCGGGCCACCAGCTCCCGCAACTCGCCGTCCAGCTCGCCCAGGTCGGGCTCGCCGGACATGATCCGGTTGACCACCGCAGCCAGCTCGCGCGTCCCGAACGGCGGCTGCCCCGTGGCCGCGCAGACCATGGTCGAGCCCCACGCGAACAGATCGGCGGGCGGCCCCGCGACCCGTCCGGCGAACTGCTCGGGCGCCATGTACGGCGGCGTGCCGACCAGGTGCTCCCCCGTCTGCTCCGTCTCCTCCAGCGCCCGCGAGATGCCGAAGTCGATCACTCGTGGCCCGTCCCTGCTGAGCAGCACGTTGCCCGGCTTGAAGTCCCGGTGCACGACACCGGCCTGGTGGATGGCCGACAGCGCGGTCAGCGTGCCGATCGCGAGCCTGCGCAGCTCGGCTCCGCGCAACGGGCCACGGTCGCGGAGGACCTGGGCCAGGGAGGGGCCGTCGACGTACTCGCTCACAACGTACGGGATGCCGCCGCTCTCCCCGCTGGCCAGCACCTGGGCGGGCCCCCGGGCGAGAGCGCGGGCTCCTCGCCCAGTCCCACCGGTTTGAACGCGCCGGACGAGTCCCTGACGTAGCTGCCGAACTTGTCCGTGGTCTCCATATAGGCCGCCAGGCGGACGCCGTCGTCCGGGTGCTCGTGCAAGGTGGCGCCGATCGCCGGCAGTTCGGTGTCGGCCGCCGCCTTCCACGCCACCGTCTCGATCGGCGCCGCCGTCTGCGACGCGCTGAGCGTCGGGCTGGGGGTGAGAGCGGAGGTGGGAGTGGACTCGGCGGCCACCGAGCGGGCGGGCGCGCCGGCGTCGACCACGACGTACACACCGATGCCGGAGACGAGCGCACCGGCCAGGAACGCCCCCGTCAGCATCGGGAACAGGCTTCCGCGGACCCGCGGCGCCGAACCCGGCGTGACCTGTCCGGTCAGGAACGACGTCTGCCCGACCAGCCGCAACAACACCTCGCTCGCGGCCGGGCGGTCCGCGGGCTCCTTGGCCAGGCACGCGGTGAGCAGCGCGTGCAGCTCGCCGAGATCGGGCAGCGTCGGCTCGTCCTTGGCGATGCGGTCCACCGTGGCCGCCATCGACCCGCCCTCGAACGGAGAGGCCCCGGTCGCGGCGAACACCATGGTCGCCGCCCAGGAGAACACGTCCGCGGCCGGCCCGGCGGGCGCGCCGCGCAGCCGTTCGGGCGCGGTGTAGGCGGGCACGGCGACCTTACGGGTGTCGACGGCCGCTTCGGCCATCGCGTGCTCCAGCCCGGCGTCGACGAGCCGCGGCCCGTCGGGCCCGAGCAGCACGTTGCCCGGCCTGATGTCCCCGTGCACCAGCCCGGCCTGGTGGATCGCCACCAGCGCGGTGATCGTTCCCGCCGCCAGCCGGTAGAGCGCCACGCCTTCCAGCACCCCGCCGGCCTCGTTCAGCGGGGGTCCGTCGACGTACTCGCTGACGACGTACGCCCGCCCGTCCAGCGCCCCGACGGCCAGGATCTGCGCCGTGCCCACGGCGGTGAGGCCGCGCATGGGCTCGATGGCGTTCAGGAACGGCTCGGGATCGATCTCCGGCGGCAGCAGCCTGACGACCACCGCCTCCTCTGCCGACGAGCAGCCGGCGAACACGCCGGCCCTCAGCCGCCCGCTGAGCGTGTATCCCCCGACCTCCGCAGGGTCTCCCTCGCGTAAATCCTCTATGTCCGGCATGCCCCGTCCAGCCCCTTTCGCCAGGCATTCGCTGATCGTCATTATGGTCATCGCCCCTGACTCGTGCGAGGGTTACGACGGCCGGTGCCGGGGCGTTCCTAGACTGGAGGGATGCCTGAAGGAGACGCCGTCTACCGCACGGCCGCACGTCTCAGAGGGGCCCTGGACGGGCACGTGCTCACGAGGTCGGACTTCCGTGTCCCCAAGCACGCCACCGCCGACCTCACCGGCCGCGCGGTCATCACCACCGCCTCGCGCGGCAAGCACCTGCTCACCCGCGTGGAGGGCGACCTGACCGTGCACAGCCATCTCAGGATGGACGGGAGCTGGCAGGTCATGCCGGTGGGACGGCGCACCGCACCCGGCGACCAGGTCAGGCTCATCCTGGCCAACCAGACGTGGCAGGCTGTGGGGGTCAGGCTCGGGATGGTGGATCTCGTCAGGACCGCCGACGAGGCACGGCTGGTGGGCCACCTGGGCCCGGACCTGCTCGGGCCGGACTGGGACCCCGGCGAGGCCGTGCGAAGGCTGCGAGCGGCGCCGGACAGGACCATCGGGGAAGCGCTGCTCGATCAGCGCAACCTGGCGGGGATCGGCACGATCTATCGCGCCGAGACCCTGTTCCTGCGCGGTGTCTGGCCGTGGAAGAAGGTCGGGGAGATCGAGGATCTCAACGGGCTCGTGACGCTGACGCGGCGGCTCATGGGCGCCAACAAGGGGCACGCGGGCACGGTGACCACAGGTGATCGCCGCCCGGCGAACCAGACCTGGGTCTATGGCAGGGCGGGGAGGCCCTGTCGCCGATGCGGCACCCGCATCAGCCGCGGGGAGATGGGGGCGGGACCACAGGAGCGGCTGATCCTGTGGTGTGCCGGCTGCCAGCCGCGTTGAGCGACGTCAGGCGGCCACCATGTCCTTGACTTCGGGGAACACGGAATCGGAGATCGACCCCGGGACCGTCTCGGAAAGAGGCAGTCGCTCGTGCTCGGGCACATCGGCCAGCACAGGGGCAGCCTGGAGCTCCGCCAGCGCGAACTGGTCGGAAACCTCACGCAACACCTGCGAAAGCGGCACTCCAAGCGCGCCGCAAATGGATGCGAGCAGCTCGGACGAGGCCTCCTTCTGGCCACGCTCCACCTCGGACAAGTAGCCGAGCGAAACACGGGCAAGTGTGGACACTTCGCGTAGCGTGCGTCCCTGCCGCACCCGCAACCGCCTCAGCACGTCACCGAGCAGCTGACGCAGCAGAATCATCTGTCGCTCCCTCCCCGGCGCGGATGTCTTCACCACGCCCCGCGCGATCGGTTCGTGCCGCACATTGGTCTTCTTAGCTTCGTACATACTCCTCGCCGTCATCATTGGGCGTCGCCGACCCTGGACCGCCGCTCGTGCCTCGTTGCGCGACTCATCAGGCCCGCCTGCCGGGCGCTCGGTGCTTGCAGTTGGCTCACGGACCTCACTCACAGCTCCACCGTACCCGTATCCACCGACACCGCGTCAGACCGTGCATCGCATGTTCGCTGGGGACGTAACACGGTAATCACCCGGAATGTTCCCCTATGTTCGCCTTGAGCACACCTGACAGGAGATCGACTGCCACGTCCACCGTCTCTACCCTGATACGTTCACGGGTCCCGTCAAGGCTCAACTCACGGACCTCGATCTTTCCGCCGGGGCAGGAAACCGCGGCGTACACGGTGCCGACGGGCTTGCCGTCCTGCGGCTCAGGCCCGGCCACGCCCGTCACCGCCAGCCCGTACGTGGCCCCGCACAGCCGCGCCACACCCGTCGCCATCGCGGCCGCCACCTCGGGGTGCACGACCCCCTCACGCCGCAGCAGCTCCTCCGGCACCCCCAGCAACTCCCGCTTGAGATCCGTGGCGTACGAGATCACCCCGCCCCTGAACGCCTTGGACGACCCCGAGACCGACGTGAACGCGGCCCCGATGAGCCCTCCGGTCAGCGACTCGGCCACCGCGACCGTGGCGCCCTGTCGTACCAGCATGGCCAGAACCCCCGCGATATCCATCGCCGATCACTCCCCGCGCGCCCGCCGCGCCACCTTACGCAGTCTGGCGGCCCGGATGACGTAGTCGAGCCCCGTGCCCACGGTGACGACCAGCGCCGCCCCCATCACCACCCACCGGACCGGGTCGGGCACACCCGGCAGGAGGTAGAGCACGATGGCGGCGATCTGCAGCACGGTCTTGACCTTGCCGCCGTAGCTGGCCGGGATGACCGCGTGCCGCAGCAACACGAACCTGAGCAGGGTGATGCCCACCTCGCGTACGAGAATCGCCACCGTCACCCACCACGGCAGCTCGCCGAGGATCGACAGGCTCACCAGGGCCGCCCCTGTGAGTGCCTTGTCCGCGATCGGATCGGCGATCTTGCCGAAGTCGGTGATCAGGCCGTAGCGCCTGGCCAGCTCACCGTCGAGGTGGTCGGTGATGGAGGCCACCCCGAACACCGCGAGCGCGGCCAACCGCCACCCCGTGCCCGGCAGGAACAGGCAGACGACGAAAAAGGGGACGAGCGCCAACCGGAGGACCGTGAGGACGTTGGCGATGTTCCACGGGCTCACCACCCGGCGCTCGTCCCTCGTCATGGACCGGCCTTGATGCGCGCGATCAGGTCGACGCCCTCGGCGTCGACCGCGATCGCCCGCACGATCTGCCCCCTGACCAGGCCGATGCCCTGCACCGTGACCGAGCCGTCGACCTCGGGCCCCTGGTGGGCGGCCCGGCCCTCGTAGCCGCCGTCTCCCAGGTCGTCGTCGATCAGCACGTCGAGCTCGGTGCCGATGCGATCCTCCGCGCGCTGGGCGGTCAGCTCCTCTGCCAGCTCGGTGAGCGCACGCACCCGCTCGTCGATGACGTCCTGCTCCAGCTTGCCCGGCAGGCCTGCGGCCTCGGTGCCGTCCTCGTCGGAGTAGCCGAACACGCCGATCACGTCGAGTCTTGCCGCCTCCAGGAAGCCGACCAGCTCGCCGAACTCCTCCTCGGTCTCACCGGGGAACCCCACGATGAAGTTGGAGCGCACACCGGCCTCTGGGGCGCGCTCGCGCACGCTCTCCAGCAGCCCGAGGAACCGGTCGGGGTCGCCGAAGCGGCGCATCCTGCGCAGCACACCCCCGCTGGCGTGCTGGAAGGACAGGTCGAAGTAGGGCGCGACGCCCTCGGTGCCGGTGAGCACGTCGATCAGCCCGGGACGCAGCTCGGCGGGCTGCAGGTAGCTCACGCGCACCCGCTCGACGCCCTCGACGGCGGCGAGGTCTGGGAGCAGCTTCTCCAGGGCCCGCAGGTCGCCCAGGTCCTTGCCGTAGGACGTGGAGTTCTCGCTGACCAGGACGAGCTCGCGCACGCCCCGGTGGGCCAGCCAGTCGGCCTCGGCCAGCAGCTCCTCCGGCCTGCGTGAGACGTAGGAGCCGCGGAAGGCCGGGATGGCGCAGAACGTGCAGCGCCGGTCGCAGCCGGAGGCCAGCTTGAGCGAGGCCACCGGGCTCTCGTCCAGGCGCTTGCGCAGCACGCGCGGCCCGCTGGCGGGGGCCAGGCCGGTCGGCAGGTCGCCGTGGCCTGGGATGTTCGTCTTGGGCGCGCTGGCACGGTCCACCGGCGAGATGGGCAGCAAGGTGCGGCGGTCTCGTGGCGTGTGCGGCTTGAGCGGCCTGCCCGCGAGCACGTCGTCGAGCCGGCCGCCGATCTCGCCGTAGTCGTCGAAGGAGATGACCGCGCTGGCCTCGGGCAGTGCCTCGGCCAGCTCGTTGCCGTAACGCTCGGCCATGCAACCCGCGGCGACCACCTTGGCGCCGGAGTCCGCGGCGGCCAGCAGCGTGTCGATGGAGTCTTTCTTGGCCGAGTCGATGAAGCCACACGTGTTGACGACGACGACGTCGGGGTCGTCGTCGCCCAGCTGCCAACCGGCAGCCTCGAGTCGCGCGGCCAGCTCCTCGGAGTCGACCTCGTTGCGCGCGCAGCCCAGAGTGATCAGCGATGCGGTTCGGCGGGATGACATGGTGAACCCTACGGTATCGGGAGTTGGCCACCACCCGACGCACCGCCCTCGAGGAGCGTGCTCCTCGAGGGCGGGAAAATCGCCTCTTCCTCGCCTTTCGCGGCGGGCGTGCCCCCCGCGGGAGAAGCCTCTTCCTCGCCTTTCCGGGGGGAACGCGGGGGGCGTGCCCCCCGCGGGAGAAGCCTCTTCCTCGCCTTTCCGGGGGGAACGCGGGGGGCGTGCCCCCCGCGGGAGCGTCAGCGTTGACGGCGCTCCGGCGTTGGAGTGGCTTTTGGCGTTGGTGTGGCTTTTGGCGTTGGTGTGGCTGCGGTGAACGAGCGCCGCACCATCTCGCCGCGACCGCCGAGCCCCCTCACTCTCTTGCCGTTGACCTGCACGGACACGGCTCCCGCGTCACCGAGCAGCACGTTGACCCGGTCCACCGCCCGCCACGTGGAGGTCTTGCCCGCCTTGAGCGTGCCCGCGAACAACCGGCGCCCCTCGGAGTCGCGCACGTTCACGTACGACGAGCGCTTGGCCCTGATCTTGAGCGTCACCACGTCCTCGGCGGCGGCGCTCGGTGACGGCGACTCGGTGATCGGCGTGTTCGGCGGCACGCTCGGCCGGGCCGAGACCGCCTGCATGTCGGCGTTGCGCGCCTGGTCGCTGGCCCCGCCCAGCACGCGCATCATGCCGAACACCACCACGACCGCGAGCGCCACCCCCAGCGCCATCGACCAGTTCGGCCCCCGCCGCTCCGGCAGGTGGATCTTGCGGTCGGCCTGGAACACGGCGGCGGCCCGCATCGGCGGGGGCGCGCCCCCGTGTTGTTCGTCATAGAGATGAACCGTGGCCTCAGGATCGAGACCCACGGCCCTGGCCACGGCCCTGACGTGGCCCCGGGCGTAGAACGCGCCGCCACACTGGCCGTAGTCGTCCTGCTCCATGCGATGGATGATCGCCTCACGGATCCGGGTGGCCGCGCTGACCTGCGCGACCGACAAACCGGCCGATTCTCTGGCTGCCCCCAGCATGGCCCCGATGCTCTGCTCCTGCACAGCGAACGCCTCCCCACGGCGCCTGAACTACCCCACCACGACGTTGCGTAGTGGTTCATATTCAACCAGTTACCGTCGGGCGAGGATGCACCGGGGTCATTCGCCACGCAGGTCGGCCAGCAAACCAGGCAGATCGTCCGGTTTGACGATGACTTCGCGAGCCTTGGAACCCTCGCTCGGACCGACCACGTTGCGGCTTTCGAGCAGGTCCATCAGCCGCCCGGCCTTGGCGAAGCCGACCCGCAGCTTGCGCTGCAACATCGAGGTCGAGCCGAACTGCGTCGTCACGATCAGTTCGGCGGCCTGGATGAGCAGGTCGAGGTCGTCGCCGATGTCCTCGTCGATCTCCTTCTTGACCGGCGCGGCGGCGACGTCCTCGCGGTATTCGACCTGCATCTGAGCCTTGCAGTGCGCGACGATCTCGGCGATCTCCTTCTCCGAGACGAACGCGTTCTGGAGCCGGATGGGCTTGCTCGCGCCCATCGGCAGGAACAGCGCGTCGCCCTGCCCGATCAGCTTGTCGGCGCCGGGCTGGTCGAGGATGACCCGCGAGTCGGTGAGTGAGGACACCGCGAACGCCAGCCTGGAGGGCACGTTCGCCTTGATCAGGCCGGTGACCACGTCGACGCTGGGCCGCTGGGTGGCGATCACGAGGTGGATGCCCGCCGCGCGGGCGAGCTGCGTGATGCGCACGATCGAGTCCTCGACGTCGCGCGGGGCCACCATCATCAGGTCGGACAGCTCGTCCACGATCACCAGCAGGTACGGGTACGGCTGGTAGACCCGCTCACTCCCGGGCGGCGGCTGCAGTTTGCCCGCCCGCACGGCCTTGTTGAACTCGTCCACGTGCCGGAACCCCGACGCCGCCAGGTCGTCGTAGCGCCGGTCCATCTCGCCCACGACCCATTCGAGGGCCTCGGCGGCCTTCTTCGGGTTCGTGATGATCGGCGTGATCAGGTGGGGGATGCCCTCGTACACGCTGAGTTCGACGCGCTTCGGGTCGACCAGCACCATGCGCACCTCGTCGGGTGTGGCGCGCATGAGGATGCTGGTGATGAGACCGTTCACGCAGACCGACTTGCCGGCGCCGGTGGCGCCCGCGATGAGCAGGTGGGGCATCTTGGCGAGGTTGGCGACGATGGTGCGGCCCTCGACGTCCTTGCCCAGGCCGACGATCATCGGGTGGTGGTCGGCCTGCGCCACCTGGGCGCGCAGCACGTCGCCGAGCGCCACGAGGTCCTTGTCGGCGTTCGGGATCTCCACCCCGATCGCCGACTTACCCGGAATGGGCGACAAAATCCTGACATCTGCGGACTTGACGGCGTACGCGATGTTCTTGGTGAGGGCAGTGACCTTCTCGACCTTCACCGCCGGGCCGAGCTCGATCTCGTAACGCGTCACGGTCGGCCCGCGGGTGAACCCGATCACCTGCGCGTCGATGGTGAACTGCTCCAGCACGCTAGTCAGCGCGTTCACGACGGTGGTGTTGGCCTTGGTCTGCGGCTTGGGCAGCGTGCCCGGCTTGAGGAACTGCAGGTTGGGCAGACTGTACGGCCCCGCCTGCGGCGACAGCACGAGCTGCTCCACCTTGCGCGGCGCGGGCGTCGGCTCCGGGGGCGCCGGCTTGCGCTCGGCCTCGGGGACGGCCGCCTCCTCCTCGTCCGTCAGCCCTGGAACGATCTCCGGCGAGTGGTCGGTCCGCTTGTCCTTCTCGGCCAGGACGGGCGTGTCGTACGGCTTGACCGTTTCGCCGCCCTCGCCCCCGGGAGGCTTCTTCGCGGCCCTGACCCGCTTCTTGCCCGGCTCCCGTGGCGCAGGCTCCCCCTCCCGGTCGAACAGCATGTGCCTGAGCTCGGCCAGCCGTTCGGGAATCCGGTGCACGGGCGTCGCGGTGATCACGAGCACTCCGAACCCGGACAGGAGCAGCAGCAGCGGGATCGTGATCCACGGCGGCAGGATGCTCATCGGCGGCGCGGAGACGATGAAACCGATCATGCCTCCGGCCTGCGACACCTTGTCCATGCCCTGGCCCTGACCGGCCGGGTAGGGGGTGCCGTTGGCCACGTGGATGACGCCGAGCACACCAACCAGCAACGCCGCCCAGCCGATCACCATCCGCCCGGTGTCGGCGTTCTGGTCGGGATGGCGCAGGTAACGCCAGGCCAGCAGGCCGAGCAGCAGCGGCAGCGCCCAGGCCAGCGAGCCGAGCACGCCGTGCACGGCGTTGTTGACCACTCCGGCCACCGCGCCGTCGGAGTCGCGCCACGTCATGGCGGCGACCACGATCGCGCCCGCCAGCACCGTCAGGCCGACCCCGTCGCGCCGGTGCGCGGGATCGAGCTCGCGGGCGTTCTTGCCCAGCGCGCGGGCGGCGCTGCCGATGCCGTTGGCGAGCAGCATCCACAGCCCGACGATCAGTTTGCCGATCATCGTGAAGACCCAGCTGATCGGATCCTGGTGGGTCACCGAAGGTTTGCGGCCAGCAGCGGTCCCCTTCGCCCTGGAACGCCCCGCCGACGCGCCTGTCCGCTTCGCGGGGGTCGAGCGAGACGAGGTCGACCGCTTCGCCGGCCCCTTCGATGCGCTTTTCGGCGTACGGGTGGCCATGATGCCAAAGGTACGTCGGAGACGCCGTGGAACGCGCGCAGCCACGCCGGAGACAGGGGCATCTCGGGTGAATCAACCGGTGACGTCGCGAGGGAGGCGCGGAGCCCGGCCTCCCGTGAAGGAGCCCGGCCGCCCGTGAAACGGGGCTCCAGCTGCGCCACCAGGGCGGTCTTCTTCGCAACTGGAGGTATGGACGGCGTAAAGTCTGCCACTCTGAGAGTGACAGAACTACTACATCGAGTGATGTTCTAGGACGCGAAGTGGACACGACCCGGGTGTCGAGCACCGCCTTCGACGGCACACCCCAAGCCCCAGCACACGCGCGCAGGTTCGTCCGCCAGGTGCTCGGCGAATGGCGGCTGAGCCATCTCGCGGAGGACGCGGTGCTGCTGACCAGCGAACTCGTCACCAACGCCGTCGTTCACGCGGGCACCGGCATCGAGCTGACCTGCCGCCTCGACCCCGACGCCGAGCCGGCCAGGCTGGAGATCGAAGTCGACGACCACCACCCCGCCAGGACGGTCCTGGCCGCCGACGACGCGCCCTCCGACGAGCTGCGCGCCTCGGGGCGCGGGCTCGTGCTCGCGGGCATGCTGGCCGACGCCTGGGGCGTCACCTACACCAGGACCGCCAAACGCGTCTGGGTGCGCATGGAGCTCACCGACGGCCCCGAGCCGCAGGGGTCGACGCCGGACGGGCCGGTCCCGGTCGTCGTCGCCGCGCCGGTCGGCACGCTGCACGTGGGCGTCGTCATGTGCGACCGCGACGGCATCGTACGGTCGTGGAACCCCGAGGCGGAGCGGTTGCTCGGCTGGCCGGCCGGGCAGGTCGTCGGCCTGCCGCTTGAGGGGCTGGTCGCCTGGCGCGGCCACGGCCCGTACGCGCTGTCGCTCGCCGACACGCTTGGCCTGTGCCGCTGGCGCGGCGAGGCGCGGATGCGGCACGCGGACGGCAGGCTGATCTCCGTCTACGTCTCCCACCTGCGCACCAGAGGGCGTCCCGAGGATCGCCTGGCGATCTGGATGGTGGTGGCCGCCGAGCACGGCTACGTCCTGACGCCGCCGCCCGTGCCGCTGCGCAGGGAGGCGGGCAGCCGCATCAAGGACCTGCTCGCCCAGGACATGCCGTTCACCGAGCTGCTCGACACGATCGCGCGGATCGTCCAGATGTCGTGCGGGGGCGACGCCGCGTACGTGCTGCTGGCCACCGGCGTGTTCGGTCCCGGCCGCGGGACGCCCACGGTGATCGAGGACCTGCTCGCCGCGGACGTCGCGCTGGCGGAGCAGTTGCGGGCCAGGTCGCTGGCGTGCGCGCCGCTGCTCGTGACGGGCCCGGCGGACGGCGAGGTGACCGGCTACATCGTGGTGACGGCCGCGCAGCCTGGCCGCTTCGACCAGGAGCTCACGGTCAGCCTGCAGCACGTCGCCGACCAGGTGGCCGTTCCCGTGCAGCGCGAGCGGCTGGCCGAGCAGGAGCGGGCGCACCGGAGCCGGCTGTCGTTCCTGGCCGAGGCCGGCGAGCTGCTGGCGGGCGTGCACGACGAGGAGCTGATCGCGGCCCTGACCGCGCAGCTCGTCGTACCCAAGATCGCTACCTGGGCGGCCGTCTACCTGACCGATCTGACCGGCATGACCAGGCTCGCCCACGTGTGGCACAGCGAGGAGCGCCACAACGCCGAGTTGCGCAAGTCGCTGCCCGCCATCCCGCACACCGCGCTCGACGAGGTGAGCTGGCCGGTCGGCCCGGAGAGCGTGCTGTCGTTCCCGCTGCTGACGCAGGGCAGGTCGTACGGCGCGCTGGTGATCGGCCGGGGCGAGCCGACCCTGCCGCTGGAGCTGGCCGGCCTGGTCGCCGACCTGTGCCGCCTCGTGGCGCTCAACCTGCACACGGCCATGCTCTACACCAGGCAGGCGACCACGTCCAAGGTGCTGCAGCGCAGCCTGCTGCCCATGCGCGTGGCGCCCATGCCCGGCCTGGAGTCCGCGGTCGTCTACGAGCCTGCCGGGGAGGGCGCGGACGTCGGCGGCGACTTCTACGACCTGTTCACGGTGGCCGGCCACTGGTGCTTCGCGCTGGGCGACGTCTGCGGCAGCGGTCCTGAGGCCGCCGCGGTCACCGGTTTGGCCCGTCATGCCGTACGCCTGCTGGCCAAGGAGCGTTACACCGTGGCCGACATCTTCGACCGGCTCAACCGCGCGCTGCTGGAGGAGGACGAGGAGGGGGAGGGCAGGTTCCTCAGCCTGCTGTGCGGTGAGCTGACCCCGCTCCCGCAGGGCGGCGCGCTGTGCACGATCGCCTCGGCCGGCCACCCGCCGCCCCTGTTGCTGCGTTCGGACGGCTCGGTCGAGCCCGTGGCGACACCCCAGTTGCTGCTGGGCGTGGAGGTCGGCGCGAGGTTCTTCGTGGAGACGTTCGAGCTGGCGCCGGAGGAGGTGCTGCTGTGCGTGACGGACGGCGTCACCGAGCGGCGCGCAGGCGACGTCCTGCTGGACGACGGCGACGGCCTGTCGAAGCTGCTGTCCGGCTGCGCGGGGCTGAGCGCCCACGCGGTGGCCGAACGGGTGCGACGCGCGGTCGAGACGTTCTCGGCGGTGCCGTCGCGGGACGACGTGGCCCTGATGGTGATCAAGGCCGCCGCCGCCCTGCGCTCGGTCAGATGAAGCGGTACGTGGTCGTGGAGGTGCGGCGCTCCCCCGGACGCAGCACGGTGGAGGGGAACCGCGGCTGGTTGGGCGAGTCGGGGAAGTGCTGGGTCTCCAGGCACAGCCCGGCGAACGGCCCGTACGGCGTCTCGGCCCCGTCGAGCATGCTGCCCGTGTAGAACTGCACGCCGGGCTCGGTGGTCGTGACCTCCATGGTCAGCCCGCCGGCCGTCACGCTCATGTCGCCGTCGAGGATGAAGCAGTGGTCGTACGCGCCTTCGTACCTCTCGCCCACGGCGTGCGGCTCGGTGAAGTCGAACGGCGTGCCCTTGACCGGCGCCGCCTCGCCCGTCGGGATCTTGTCCTCGTCCACCGGGAGGTAGTGCCCGGCGTCGAGCCTGATGACGTGGTCGAGCACGTCGCCGCCGCCCTTGAGGTTGAAGTAGGAGTGGTTGGTGAGGTTGACCACGGTCGGCGCGTCGGTCTCGGCCGCGTAGTCGAGGCGCAGCGCGTCGTCCTCGGCCGTGTACGTGACCGAGGCGCTCAGCGTGCCCGGGTAGCCCTGGTCGCCGTCGGGGCTCGTCAGCGTGAGCGTCACCGACGTGTCCGTGCGCGCGGCGATGGTCCACACCCTGCGGTCGAAGCCGTCGGTGCCGCCGTGCAGGCTGTTGGGGCCGTTGTTCGCCGGTAGCCGGTGCTCGACGCCGTCCAGGGTGAAGCGGGCGCCGGCGATGCGGTTGCCGTACCTGCCGACGACCGCGCCGAAGTAGCGGCTGCGGGTGAGGTAGTCCTCCAGCGTGTCCAGGCCGAGCACGACATTGACGCCCGAGACCTCCAGCGAGCGGACGATGGCGCCGTACGTGAGCACCTCGACCCGCAGCCGTCCCGATGACAGCTCCACGCGCTCTACCCGCTCGCCTGACGGCAGCGTTCCGAAGATCATGATTGGGCCCTTCCCGTGGACTCGCGGACGATGAGGGCGGTGTCGAGGGTCACTGTCGCGCCCTCTCCCCCCGACTGCAGCAGTAGATCGACGGCCATCCTGCCAGCCGCCACCGCGGGCATCGCCACCGTGGTCAGCTTGGGCCGGTTGAGCCGTCCGGGCAGTATGTCGTCGAACCCGACGACGCTCACCTGGTCCGGTACCCCGATCTCCATCGCCGACAGCCCCTCGATGACGCCGAGCGCCACGAGGTCGTTGTACGCGAGCACGGCGCTCGCCCCGCAGGCCGCCACGTCGGCGGCCACGGCCAGGCCGCCTGACTCGGTGGGCTGGTTGGGGCCGAAGAAGACGAGGTCGAGTCCCGTGGCCTCGGCGGCGACGCCCTGCATCTCGTTGCTGGTCCACGAGCCGATCGGGCCGGACACGAGCGCGATCCTGCGGTGGCCGAGCCCGGCCAGGTGGTCCAGTGCGAGCTTGGCGCCCTGGGCGACGTTCATCAGCACGGCGGGCATGCCTTTGATCCGCCGGTTCACCACCACGAAAGGCACGTCCTCGGCCAGACGCTCGATCATCCGGTTCGACAGACGGGGACTGCACAGCAGGACGCCGTCCACCTGCTTCGCGAACGTCCTGATCAGCTCCTCCTCCACCCTCGGGTCCTCGTCGGTGTCGGCCACGAACACGTGGTAGTCACGGCTCCTGGCCTGCGCCTGCGCGGCCTTGATGATCGGCGGGAAGAACGGGTTGGCGATGTCGGCCACGATGAGGCCCATGTTGAACGTGCGGCCCGTGGTGAGCGCCCTGGCCGCCCGGTTCGGCCGGTAGCCCAGCTCGTCGGCGGCGGCCAGCACCTTGCTCCTGGTGCCAGGATTGACCAGGTGCGGCGCGGAGAAGGTACGGGACACGGTGGAGACGTGTACGCCGCAGGCGCGCGCCACATCCTTGATCGTCGCCGCCATCGCCGTCCTTCCTTGCAAACGGTTGCCAGACTAAACCTTGACCTTCACGCCTGATGTCGTCAAGGTTCTTGCAACCGTTTGCTGAGGCCCGCTCACCAGGAGCCGCCGAGCTCCTTGAGGGTGAAGACGCCGCCGGCGCGGTGGTGCAGCGGCTCCGACAGGTCCGGCTCGCCGTGCTCGGCGATGAGCGCGGCGGCATGCGACTCCGAGGAGTCGCGGGAGACGTACCCGATGGACTCGGCCTCGCGCAGGGACCACCAGCGGCGCGCGTTGTCCGAGACGCCCCACACCACGTGGTATCCCGGCGCGACCAGCGCCGCCTCCACCAGCCTGGTCAGGTCGCCTGGCGAGATCCAGGTGGCCAGGCCGCGCGTGTCGACCGAGCCCTCGTTGCAGGTGCCGAGCCTGATCACGGTCACGTTCATGCCGAACCGGTCGTGGAAGAGGCTGCCGAGCGCCTCCGTGACGACCTTGCTGACCCCGTAGTAGGTGTCGGGCCGGGGGAAGGCGTAGTCGGGCAGGTCCTCGCCGTCGGCGGGCCTGGTCTGGAAGCCGGCCGCGTGGTGGCTCCCCATGAGTACGACGTGCTCGACGCCTTCGTTGTGCGCCGCCTCGAGCAGGACCTGCGTGCCGTTGATGTTGGCCTCGACGATGTCGGCCCAGGGATGCTCCCTGCTCTGGCCGCCGAGGTGGAGCACCGCGTCCACGCCCTTCATGGCCCCGGCCATCGCGGCCGGGTCGGCGAGGTCGGCCGCCACCCACTCCTCCCCCGGGCCCGCCTCGACCGGGGTGATGTCGGAAAGCCGCAGCGTACGGCCGTCGCGGGCGAGCCGGGGTCGAAGCAGCGTGCCGACTTTCCCCGCGGCTCCTGTCATGAGAATGCGCATGCATCCATGATGTACACGATTCTGGTCGAAATTCACATCCTTGAATATTGACCGTTAGCGGTACGAGTAGTTACGTTCACAGGCACGTATCCAAGTGACAGACTCATGTCCACGTATGTGAACGGGAGGCGGTCTGATGTCACGTCGTCTGCTTGGGGTCGCAATCACGGCGGCCCTGGCCGTTACGCTGACAGGCTGCGGTTCCGGGGGATCTGGTAGTTCGGACAACACTTTGGAGATCTGGATCAGGCAGGCGCCCGATTCCGACTCCGCCAAGACAGCGAAGAAGCTCGGCGACGCATTCACCAAGGCCAGCGGGGTGCCGACGAAGGTCGTCGCGCTTTTCGACGACTTCGAGACCAAGCTGAACCAGCAGGCGGCGCAGAAGCAGCTTCCTGACATTGTCATCAACGACACCGCCCAGTTGGGCACCATGCAGTCGCAGGGCTGGCTGCAGGAGGTGGACAAGGCCACGCTGGCCGGCGGCGACCAGTTGTCGGACCTGGCGTGGAAGGCCGCGACGGGCAGTGACGGCAAGTTCTACGGGGCCCCGTTCTCCGCCCAGGCGTTCGCCTTGATCGTCCGCAAGGACTGGCGGGAGAAGGTGGACATGGAGCCGCCGGAGACCTGGGAGGACCTGGCCAAGCTGGCCACGGCGTTCACCGAGCAGGACCCCGACGGCAACGGCCAGGCCGACACCGCGGGCTTCGTCGCTCCCGCCGGCACCAAGCGCGGCTACGCCTCCTGGTACGCCTCCTCGCTGATCTACGCCAACGGCGGCGACTTCATCAAGCCCGGCGCCCCTGGCAAGTACGTCGCCACCGTGAACGACCCCAAGACCGTCGAGGCCGTCCAGTACCTGCAGGACCAGTTCTGCAAGACCAAGACCGTCAACCCGGGCGCCGTCAGCAACGACACGACCATCAGCCACGAGGTGTTCGAGAAGGGCCAGGGCGGCATCTACCTGGTCGGCCCGTACGTGCTCGCCAGGTTCGTGACGAGCATCGGGACCGACAAGATCGAGGTCCTGCCCGTGCCCAAGGGCCCGACCGGCGGCCCTGGCACCCTCGGTGAGGGCGAGAACGTCTACATGATGGCCGGCTCAGAGCAGCAGGACGCGCAGAAGAAGTTCGCCGAGTTCGCGGTCTCCGCCGAGGGCCAGAAGATCGGCATGAACAAGGACGCCAACGGCGCCATCGTCCGCCTGCCGGTCAACAACCAGGTCGACATGGCCGCCGAGCGGCAGGACCCGCGCTGGAAGGTCTTCCAGGAGTCGTACGCCAACGCCGTCTACGCCCCGCCGGTGCCGAGTTGGACGCCGATCCGCCAGGACTCCGCCGACGCCATCAACGCCGTCTGGGCCGACTGCTCCGCCGACGTCAAGGCCAAGATGGAGGAGCTGAACACCAAGCTCACCCAGGAACTGCAGAGCCAGAAAGCCTCATGACCTCCACACTCACCCCGGCGCGCGACCGGACGGCGCCCCCCGGCCGCCGCACCAGGACGGTGCGGTGGCGGGGGTCGCTGATCGCCTGGGCGTTCCTGGCGCCGGCTCTGATCCTGTTCCTGTACTTCAAGTTCATCCCGATGTTCGTGGGCCTGTGGAAGAGCTTCTTCAAGGTCCAGACGTTCCTGGGTGACGAGTGGGTCGGCTGGCAGAACTACCAGACGATCATCTCCGACAGCGAGTTCGCCGCGGCGATCTGGCACAGCATCGTGCTGGCGCTGGGCACCACGGTCGGCTCGCTCGTGCTGGGGCTGGGGTTCGCGCTGCTCATCGAGGGGCCGGCCCGGTATCTGTGGTTCGTCCGGACGGCGGCGTTCCTCCCGGTGGTCACCACGATGGCGGCCGTGGCCGAGGTGTGGCGGATCATGTTCCACCCCGCCGACAGCGGGATGCTCAACATCGTCATCGGCTGGGTGGGCATCGACACGCAGCCGTGGCTGGCCAGTGAGGACTCCTCGCTGTGGTCGATCATGCTGATGAGCATCTGGCGCGGGACGCCGTACGACATGATGATCTTCCTGGCCGGGCTGGTCGGCGTGGACCGCACGCTCTACGAGGCGGCGGCCGTGGACGGCGCGTCCACCTGGCGGCGGCTGCGGCACATCACGCTGCCCGCTCTGCGGCCGGTGTTCTGGATCCTGTTCACGCTGGCCGCCATCCGCGGCCTGCGGGTCTTCGTCGAGGTCTACGTGCTGACGAACGGCGGCCCGAACGGCTCCTCCGAGGTGCTGATGACGTTGATCTACAAGCTCGGGTTCCAGAAGAACGAGCTGGGTGTCGCCTCGGCGGGCGGGATCGTGCTGTTCCTGGCCACGCTGGCGCTCACCGTGATCGTCCAGATGCTGCGCAGGAGGCAGGCGACATGAGGTTCGACAGCGCTCTGGGGCTGGAGTCGCGTAGGGGGCCGCTGGCTGTAGCCGGAAAAGTCCTGATTTATGGCCTTATGGTGGTGGTTTTCACCGGGCCGCTGGTCGGGCTGCTGATGAGCTCCTTCAGCAAGACCCTCGATCCGACGTCCTTCTCGCTGTGGCCCGACGAGTTCACGCTGGAGAACTTCGTCCAGGCCATGGACAAGAACGTCTACCTCTACCTGCTCAACTCGTTCGTGGTCGTGGGCTTCGGACTGCTGCTGCAGATGCTGGTGAGCGTTTTCGCCGCCTATTCGCTGGCCCGCAAGAAGTTCCGCGGCATGTCGATCGTCATGCTGATCATGCTCACCACGATGATGCTCCCCGAGGAGATCATCGCGATCCCCCTCTCCCTCGTCCTGGCGGACATGCCGCTGCTGAACGTGAACCTCATCGGCACGTACGCCGGCATGATCCTGCCCGTCGGCGCCTGGGGCTTCTCGATCCTCGTCATGACGGAGTTCATGAAGGAGGTGCCGGTCGAGTTGGAGGAGGCCGCGCGCATCGACGGCGCGGGCGAGCTGCGGATCTTCGCCACGATCATCGTGCCGCTGTGCCGGCCCGCGCTCGGCGTGATCGGCGTCTTCGGCTTCACGATGATCTGGGACCAGTACCTGCTGCCGCTGATCGTCGCGACGGAGTCGACCATGTGGACGCTGCCCATCGCGCTGCGCTCGCTCCGCTCGGACGAGGAGGTCGGGATCGGCGTGCTGCTCGCGGCGTCGCTGCTGGCGCTGCTGCCGTCGATCATCGCGTTCCTGGCCTTCCAGCGGCAGTTCATGCGCGGTCTGACAAGCGGCGCAGTCAAGGGGTAGCTGTCCATGTATCTGGACGCTATCCAATATCCTGGATGTCCTGAGCCGCCGAGGGATACGAGATGGGATGAGTATGGAGCCCCAGCTGGTCAAATCCGCCGAGCGGACTGTGCGCATCCTGGAAGCCCTGGCCTCGTCGCACGACAACCTGACGCTGTCGGAGCTCCAGCAGCGCACCGGGTTCCCGCGCAGCAGCCTGCACGCCCTCATGCGGACGCTGGTCGAGCTCAACTGGGTCGAGACCGACTCGGCGAGGTCGGCGTTCGGCGTGGGGCCGCACGCGTTGCTGACCGGCACCGCGTACCTGGACAAGGATCCGGCGCTGCCGTTCGCTCAGGAGAGCTTGGAGGACCTGCGGGACGAGATCGGGCAGACCGTGCACTTCGCCCGCAGGGACGGCGCGCACGTGCTCTACCTGGCGACCAGGGAGTCGCGCGAGGCCGACCACGTGATCCCCAGGGTGGGCAGGCGGCTGCCCGCCCACGTCACGGCGCTCGGCCAGGTGCTGCTCGCCCAGCTCACCGACGACGAGGTCGTGGCGCTGCTGCCCGACCCGCTGGCGGCCCTGACCGAGCACACGGTCACCGATCTGACCAAGCTGACCGGCGAGCTCGACCAGGTACGCACCCGGGGCTGGTCCTACGAACGCGAGCAAGGCACGTACGGCGTGTCCTGCGTGGCCGTGGCGGTCGACTACCGCATCCCGGCCACGGACGCGATCAGCTGCTCGATGCCGGCGGGACTCGGTCCCGCTGAGGTCGAGAGGATCACCGAAGCGGTGATCAAACACACCCGCAAGCTGGCTGCCACTCTCCGCCGGGAGGGCATCCGCTAGAAAGGACTGTTGATGCGGCTAGATGGTGTTCTCTTCTTTCCGGTGACTCCCTTCGGGGCCGATGGCGACCTCGCCGAACCAGCGCTGGCCCGGCACGTCTCGGAGGGGGTCGCGGCCGGGGCGGGAGGAGTGTTCACCGCGTGCGGCACCGGTGAGTTCAACGCCCTCGACCTCGACGAATACACCCGGACGGTGGCGGTGTCCGTCGCCGCCGCCGAGAGACGCGTGCCGGTCTTCGCCGGCGCGGGCGGCGCGCTGCCCGCCGCCAAGGCCGTGGCCCGGGCGGCCGCCGCCCAGGGGGCCGACGGGCTCCTGATGCTGCCTCCCTACCTGGTCAGCGGCCCTCCGTCCGGTCTGGTGCGGTACGTACGCGAGGTGGCGGACGCCGGCGACCTGCCGGTCATCATCTACCAGCGCGGCAACGCCCGCTTCACTCCGGAGGCCGTGGCCGAGCTGACCCGGGTGCCCAACGTGATCGGGTTCAAGGACGGGCTGGGGGACCTCGACCTGCTCCAGCGGATCATCCTGACCGTGCGGCGGACTACCGACCGTGAGTTCACGTTCTTCAACGGGCTGCCCACCGCCGAGTTGACGGTTCCCGGCTATCGCGGGCTCGGGGTGACCCTCTACTCCAGCGCGGTGTTCGCCTTCGCGCCCGAGATCGCGCTGGCCTTCTACAAGGGTGTGACGGGCGGGGACGAGGTGCTGGTGCAGCGGTTGCTGACCGGCTTCTACCTGCCGCTCGTGAACCTGCGGGACAAGGTGCCCGGATACGCGGTCTCGCTCGTCAAGGCGGGAGTGCGGTTCCGGGGGCTGGATGTCGGGGGTGTGCGGGCGCCGCTGGTGGATCCGGCGCCCGAGCACGTGGCCGAGCTGGAGCGGATCATCGCCGCCGGGCTGGAGATCGCCGGGGCCTGAGCCTTTCTCCTGAGCTCTTTGTCCTGAGCCCTTTGTCCTGCGTCTTTTGTACGGGAGGCGGCCCCGGCTACCGGGCCGCCTCTCTTATTCGTCTTGTGCCGGGACGCCACTCTTAGTGGAGCTCTGGTTCTTTGCGTAGGTCCGGTTCGTTTCTCAGTAGAGCTCCAGTTCGTTGATCGTGCATGCTGATGTTCCTTCGCGTCCGGCCCGCCCCCTTCATGAGGGCGGGCGCGCTCAAACACCCGTACGTGCCGCGAACGTACGATCATCACCCGTCCACGTCAACGTTCACATCTGTGAACGGCCGTCAACCCTTCGCGGGATGTCCAGCGGGTTGTCCTCCTTGAGTTCGTCCGGCAGCAGCGCGTCCGGCCAGTCCTGGTACGCGGTAGGCGCCAGCCACCGGTCGATGGCCGTGGCCCCGACGGAGGTGAACGACGTGGTCGCGGCCGGCCAGGGTCCGCCGTGGTGCATCGCCCAGCACACGGCCACGCCGGTCGGCCAGCCGTTCCAGATGAGCCGCCCGGCCCTGCCGGCCAGCACCTCGGCGACCTCGCCGGCCTCCTCGGGCTCGCTGCTGTGCACGGTGGCCGTCAGCGACCCCTCCAACCGCTCCAGCACCGGCCGCAGATCCGAGACATCCTGGTACGTCACCACGATCGATGCCGGCCCGAAGCATTCCTCGCCGATGTGCGGCAGCTTCTCCGCGAACGTCCCGAGATCCGTGGTGAACACCTTCGGCGTGACCGCCCAGGCGCCCTCCCCCGGCTTGCCCTCGGCCAGCAGCCGCAGCTCGCCCAGCCGCTCGACGCCGCCCAGGTAGCCGTCCCTGATCCGGTCGGCCAGCATGGGCCCGCCGCTGGTGCCCTCGACCGCCTCCACCAGCGCTTCGCGCAGCTCGTCACCCTCGGGGACGAACATGAGCCCGGGGTTCGTGCAGAACTGCCCGACGCCCAGCGTCAGCGACCCGGCGAAGCCGCTCGCCACCTCCTTGACCGGCGCCGAGGGCAGCACGACCACGGGGTTGACGCTGCCCAGCTCACCGTAGAACGGGATCGGAGCCTCACGCTCGTCGATCAGCTTCTGGATCGCCTTCCCACCGGCCACCGACCCGGTGAACCCGGCCGCGACCACGCCCGGGTGCTGCACCAGATCGATCCCCGCCTGCATGCCCTGCACCAGACCCAGCAGGTCAGGGTACGGCAGCGCCTCGCGTACGATCTTCGCCACCCGCTCGGAGGTGTTCGGATGTCCGGGATGCGCCTTGACGACCACCGGGCAGCCGGCGGCCAGCGCCGAGGCGGTGTCGCCCCCTGCCACCGAGAACGCGAACGGGAAGTTACTCGCCGCGAACACCGCGACGACGCCCTGCAGCGGGTGCTTCATCCGCCGCACGTCCGGCCTGGGCGGCGCGAGCGAGGCGTCGGCATGATCGATGATGGCCTCCAGGTAGCCGCCATCCCTGATCACCTCCGCGAACAGCCTGAACTGCCCCGCCGTACGCGCCACCTCGCCGCGCAGCCGTACCTCCCCGAGCGCCGTCTCCTCGTCGGCGATCCGCCACAGCTCGTCCACGTGCGCGGTCAGCGCGTCGGAGACCGCCTCGAGCGCCAGCGCCCGCTCGGCCGCCGGAGTCGCCCGCCAAGCCGCACCGGCGGCGGCCGCCGCCGAAACGATCAAGCCGACCCCGGCGCTGTCGGTCTCCTCCAGGGCGGCGCCCACGGTCTGGCCGGTCCTGGGGTCGTATCCGTAGATCATCGAATGGCCCTTCGGAGTCTTGACACTTGTTCATCCTGATTCTTACAGTTGCGGAAACTTGTCCACAAATCTGGCAATTGTTCACATATATGGACGGCGGTCGAAATGATCATCAGGCAGATCCACGTAACCCCAGTCGCTTTCCGGGATCCGCCCCTGTTGAACGCCGCCGGGGTCCACGAGCCGTGGGCCCTCCGTACCATTGTCGAGGTCGTCACCGACGAAGGTCTGACCGGGTTGGGTGAGACCTATGGGGATATCAAACACCTCGAGAAGATGCGCGAGTGCGCCCCGGCGTTGATCGGGCTCGACGTCCACGCCACGAACACGATGTACGCGCGGATCAGCGCGATCGTCGGCGACGTGGTGAGCGACATGCACGGGTTGACCGGTGTCGCCACGAAGGAGAAGAGTATCGACCGCATCTTCTCCCCCTTTGAGGTGGCCTGCCTGGACATTCGCGGCAAGGCGGCAGGTGTCCCGGTCGCCGATCTGCTGGGCGGCAAGGTGCGGGACGCGGTGCCGTACAGCGCGTACCTCTTCTACAAGTGGGCCGGCCACCCCGGTGGGGAACCCGACCGGTTCGGCGAGGCGCTGGACGAGGCAGGCGTGGTCGAGCAGGCCGCACTCCTGATCAAGGAATACGGCTTCAAGTCGATCAAGCTCAAGGGCGGCGTCTTCCCTCCCGACCAGGAGATCGACGCGATCAGGGCCCTGCACGAGGCGTTCCCCGGAGTCCCCTTGCGCCTGGACCCGAACGCCGCCTGGACAGTCGAAACCTCCATCCGCGTGGGCCGCGAACTGGAAGGCACCCTCCAGTACCTGGAGGACCCCACCCCCGGCATTCCCGGCATGGCGGAAGTAGCCGCCGCCGTCCCCATGCCCCTGGCCACGAACATGTGCGTGGTCACCCCCGAACACCTGCCGCCCGCCATCGCCTCCAGCGCGATCGGCGTGCTCCTCCTCGACCACCACTATTGGGGCGGCCTCGTACGTTCGTCGCACATCGCCGCGCTCTGCGACACTTTCGGCCTGTCCCTGTCGATGCACTCCAACTCCCATCTCGGCATCAGCCTGGCCGCGATGACCCATCTGGCCGCCGCCACCCCGAACCTCACGTTCGCGTGCGACACGCACACTCCCTGGCAGGACGGCCAGGACGTGGTCCTGCCCGGCGCCCTGCGCTTCACCGACGGCGCCGTCCCGGTCCCCGCCGGGCCCGGCCTGGGCGTCGAACTGGACCGCGACGCGCTGGCGGCCATGAACGAGGCATACGACAAGTGCGGCATCCTGGCCCGCGACGACACGACGTACATGCAGCGTTTCGAGCCCTCCTACTCGGCGAGGAGACCGCGCTGGTGAACGTGGCCTATGTCTACCCCTGGGACATCGTCGGCGACCCGTCGGCGCCCGACCGCCTGGCGAGCCTGGGCGTGGAAACGGTCGCGCTGGCGGCGAGCTACCACTCGACGAGAGCGGCGACGCCCTACCACCCCGCGCACCGCGTCCTCGACGTCCCCTACTCTGCCTTTTACCTCCCGGTACGCCCCTCGGCCTGGTCCCGTCTGGTCCCGGCGAGCCCCACGTGGACACCCGCCGACGCCTACCTCCAGGCCCGCGACACCCTGAAGGCCGCCGGCCTCAATGTCCACGCCTGGACCGTCCTGACCCACAATTCCCAGTTGGGCGTCGCCAACCCCGACGTCGTCGTACGCAACGCGTTCGGAGACCCGTACCCCTATGCGCTCTGCCCTGCCCACGAGGACGTCGTCGACTACTGCGAGCGCCTGGTGCAGGAGATCCTCACGGTCGGCGACCCGGACGGCCTGATCCTGGAAGCCTGCGGCCCCATGGGCTTCGCCCACCAGAGCATCCACGAGAAGACCTCCGGCGCCGACTGGACCCCGGTGGACGCCGACCTCCTGTCCCTGTGCTTCTGCGCGCACTGCGCCTCCCGCTACCCCACCCCCACCAGAGCCACAGTCCGCGCGACCATAGACCGCACCACCCCCACCCTCGCCGGCACCATCGACGAGGCGTTGGGCTCCCTCGCCGACGAGGTGCGCGCCGTACGGGTCGATCTCTCCACCTCCCTACGCCAGCGCCTGATCGCCGTCGCCGGAAGAACCGCCGCCAACGTTCCGATCACCCTGCACGCCAACCCGGACCCCTGGGCGGTCGGCGCCTTCGCCGCACTCCCCTCAGGCGAGCCGGGAGCCGACGTGCTGGTGGCCAACTGCTGGGGCGACCCCTCCACCGACGCCGCCCGCCTGTCCCGCCTGGCCGAACTCGCCACACCGGGCCAGCGAGTAGGCGCCTACGTCCTGGCCCTCCCACCCCGCCCAGCCGACCCC
>NZ_JADOGI010000079.1 GCF_015645445.1 Nonomuraea cypriaca
GGGCGGTGGCCGCGGGAAGGCCCAGGCCGAGCAGGGCGAGCCTGCGCAGTGCTTCACGGCGGGGGATCAGGCCGTCCACGTGGTCGTGGGCCACCTCTTCTGCGAGATAGCGCTGGATGGGCGTCATGCCGGAGATGTAATCCCACCGACCGAAAAATCGTGTAAAGGAGGCAGTTACGCGGGTTTTCGCGGTCGCCTGATGACATCTCTGGTAAGCCGATGAACGGCCATACGAGGGACAAGGGACATCAATGCGTACATCACGTTTCGCTCTTGTGTTGCTGGCCGCCGGAGCCCTGCTCATGACCGGGAGCGCGGCGTTCGCCGATCCCGAGCCGAGCGCCATGGAGCTGCGGCTCGTCGTGGACGACTGCCCCGCCAAGGTGCAGCCATGACCGACCCGGCGCTGCTCGAACGCGCGCTGTTCGAGGTGAAGCGGGTCATCGTCGGCCAGGACCACATGGTCGAGCGGCTGCTCGTGGCGGTGCTCGCCAAGGGTCACTGCCTGCTGGAGGGCGTGCCGGGCATCGCGAAGACGCTGGCCGCCGAGACCTTGGCCGCCGTGGTGGGCGGTACGTTCGCCCGCATCCAGTTCACGCCCGACCTGGTGCCCGCCGACATCGTCGGCACCAGGATCTACCGGCCGTCGACGGAGACGTTCGACATCGAGCTCGGCCCGGTCATGGCGAACCTGCTGCTGGCCGACGAGATCAACCGGGCGCCCGCGAAGGTGCAGTCCGCCCTGCTGGAGATCATGGCCGAGCACCAGGTCAGCATCGGCGGCGTCACCCATGAGGTGCCGCGGCCGTTCCTGGTGCTGGCCACCCAGAACCCGATCGAGTCCGAGGGCGTCTACCACCTGCCCGAGGCGCAGCGGGACCGCTTCCTCATGAAGATCGACGTGGGCTATCCCAGCGAATCGGAGGAGCTGGCGATCGTCTACCGCATGAGCGTGGACCCGCCCGTACCCCAGAACATCCTCGGCCCGGCGCAGGTCGTCGCGTTGCAGCGCCGGGCCGAGGAGGTCTTCGTGCACCACGCGGTCGCCGAGTACGCCGTCCGTCTCGTCTACGCCACCCGCGACCCCGACAGGTACGGCGTCCAGGACGTGAGGCGGCTGCTGGCCTTCGGCGCGAGCCCCAGGGCCACGCTCGGCCTGCTGGCGGCGGGCCGGGCGCTGGCCCTCATGCGCGGGCGTGACTACGTGCTGCCCGAGGACGTACGGGACCTGGCGCACGACGTCATGGCGCACCGGCTGGTGTTGTCCTTCGACGCGCTGGCCGACGGGGTGGCGCCCCGGCAGATCGTGGACCGGGTGCTGGCGGCCGTGCCGCTGCCGATCATTGCCCCGCAGCAGGAGACCAGGGAAGCCGTGGCATGAAGCCGTACCTGATGGCAGAGCCGGCGTTGCGCAGGCTCGAGCTGACGATCACCAGGAGGCTGGATGGGCTGCTCCAGGGCGAGCACCTGGGCCTGTTGCCAGGTCCGGGGAGCGAACCGGCGGAGACCAGGCCGTACCAGGCGGGAGACGACGTGCGGCGGATGGACTGGAACGTCACCGCGCGCACGAACGAGCCCCACGTGCGCGACCTGGTCGCCGACCGGGAGCTGGAGATCTGGGCGTTGCTCGACGCCACGGCCAGCATGGACTTCGGCACCGCGGCGATGGAGAAGCGCGAACTGGCGCTGTCCGCTCTGGCGGCGGTCGGATTCCTGACCCAGCGGACCGGCAACAGGATCGGCACCCATCTGCTGCACGGCGGCGGCGTCAGGACGTTGCCCGCCAGGACGGGACGGCCGCATCTGATGGCGCTGCTGCAGGCGGCGTTCGGGCTGCCCCGGACCCCGCCCGGGGTGGCCGAGCCGCTGCTCGGCGTCGCGGCCGAGCAACTCGGCCGAGTCGTCAGCCGCCGGGGCCTGGTCGTCGTCGTGTCGGACTTCCTCGACGAGCCGGAGACGTGGGAACCGCCGCTGCGCCGGCTCACCGCCAGGCACCAGGTTTTGGGCGTGGAGGTGGTCGACCCGCGTGAGCTGACCCTGCCGGACGTGGGGATCCTGACGCTGATCGACCCGGAGTCCGGGCGGCGGCGCGAGGTCGCCACCGGCAGCGCCCGCCTACGCCGCAGGTACGCCGAGGCGGCGGCGGGGCAGCGGGACGCCATCGCGCAGGCGCTGCGCAGGGCCGGGGTGACGCACCTGCGGCTGCGTACCGACCGGGACTGGGTGCGCGACCTGGTCCAGCACGTCATGCGGCAGCGCCGCCTGGCCCAGCTGGCCGCCGCCCCGGTCTACCCGGCAGCCACCCCCGGCGGCGCCCCCGGATCCGGCCCGTCCGGGGGCGCCGCGCCCGGCTCCGCAGCGGGAGGCCCGTCCGGAGGCGCGGCCCCTGGCTACCGCGGAGGCGGACCGTCCGGGGGCGCGGCTCCCGGTTCCCGTGAAGGCGGCGCGGCCCCGGATGGGGGCGTGGGTGGCGGTGGAGGAGGTGATGCGGCGTGACGCTGATCGCGCCCGTCTGGCTGCTGCTGCTCGTCCCGGTGGCCCTGCTCGCCCTCGCGTACCTGCTCATGGCCCTGCGCCGCAGCTCGTACGCCGTCCGCTTCACCAACCTCGACCTGCTCGACAAGGTGGCCCCGCGTCGGCCTGGCTGGCGCAGGCACGTTCCCGCGGCGGCGCTGCTGCTCATGTTCGTGTTGCTGGTGGTGGGCTTCGCCCGGCCGACGGCCGAGGTGCAGGTGCCGAGGGAACGAGCGACCATCATGGTGGCGTTCGACGTGTCCGCGTCCATGGACGCCACCGACGTCGCCCCGAACCGGTTCGAGGCGGCCCTGCAGGCGGCCAGGCAGTTCGTCCGAGGGCTGCCGGAGCGGTTCAACCTGGGCCTGGTGTCGTTCTCGTCGTCGGCCTCCGTCGCGGTGCCGCCCACCACGGACCGGCAGGCCGTGCTGAGCGCGCTCGACCGGCTGAACACGGACTCCGGCACGGCCATCGGCGAGGCGGTCTTCTCCTCGCTGGAGGCCATCGCCGCGCTCGACTCGGAGGAGCAGGCGCCGCCCGCGCACATCGTGCTGCTGTCCGACGGCTCCAACACGACCGGCCGCACGGTGTCTGACGCGGCCGGGGAGGCGCAGTCCAGGGGCGTGCCCGTGACGACCATCGCGTACGGCACCCCCGACGGCACGGTCGTACTCGGGGGTCGCGAGACCCCGGTGCCGGTGGACGGGCCCGCGCTGCAGGGGCTGGCCGAGACGGCCGGCGGCGGCTTCTACGAGGCGGCCAGCGGCGACGAGTTGCAGGCCGTCTACGAGGACATCGGCACGTCGGTCGGCTACCGGACCGAGCGTCAGGAGGTCTGGCAGTGGTTCGTGGCCGCGGGGCTGATCTTCGCGCTGTTCGCGGCGGTGACGTCGATGCTGTGGTTCTCGAGGCTGCCATGAGAGGCATGGGCAGGCCGCGCGGCCCCGAGTTCCTTACGTTGCCGCTCGGCGCCCGCCACGGGCAGGTCAACGGTGCTGCGCCCGCCCCGGCGCGACCGGTGTTCGGCCCGGCACCGCCGCAGAGCACACCCACGACACCACCGCGGAGCACCCCCACGACACCGCCGCGGACCGCGCCCAAGCCGTACGGAGGGCGTGTGCTGGTGACAGCCGCGCTCGTCGCGGCGCTCACCGGCGCGGTGGCGGGCGTGGCGGGGGCCCGGCTCTACGAAGGGTCTGAGCCGGCCCCCGCCGCGGCCCTCCCCAGGGTGGCCCCCGACCCCTCGGCGGCCCTGACCGGGCTGAGCGCGACGGCGGCCCGCGTGCTGCCCAGCGTGGTCTCCGTGGAGGCCGGCTCGCTGGGCGGCTCGGGGTTCGTGGTGGACGACGGCGGCCACATCCTGACCAACGCGCACGTGATCAGGGGCACCGGCGAGGTGATCGTGGTGCTGAGCGACGGCCGCCGGGTGTCCGCGCGGGTGATCGGCGAGGACGACGACGAGGACCTGGCCGTCCTGGAGGTGGCCTTCCCCGCGGACCTGACGCCGGCCACGCTGGGCCGCTCCTCCGACCTGGCCGTCGGTGACCAGGTGCTGGCGATCGGCTCGCCGCTGGGCCTGTCGGGCACGGTGACCTCCGGCATCGTCAGCGCCCTGGACCGGGAGGTACGGCTGGGTGGCTCCAGGCGTACGGCGGTGCAGACGGACGCGTCCATCAACCCCGGCAACTCGGGCGGCCCGCTGGTGAACGCCCGGGGCGAGGTCGTAGGGGTGAACACCGCGATCGCGGCCTCGCGTGGCGGCGGCAACATCGGCATCGGATTCGCCATCCCGATCGACCGCGCCGCGCCCATCGCGGAACGCATCATCCGAAACTAGGGTCCAAGGCATGCGGTTGCTGGTGGTCGAGGACGAGGAGGACCTGGTCGACGCCCTGCGCGTCGGCCTCGTCCGCGCGGGATACGCGGTCGACGTGGCTTACGACGCGCCGGCCGCGCACGAGAAGCTGGCGGTGAACACGTACGACCTGGTGCTGCTCGACCTGAACCTGCCGGGCGGCGACGGCTTCCAGCTGTGCCGCACCGTGCGCTCGGCGGGGCAGGGGGTGCGGATCATCATGGTGACGGCCAGGGACCGGCTGGACGACCGCGTCCGCGGGCTCGACGAGGGCGCCGACGACTACCTGGTCAAGCCGTTCGCGTTCCCCGAGCTGCTGGCCAGGGTGCGGGCGCTGCTGCGCAGGGAGGCCGGCGGCGGCACGTCCGTGATCGAGGTGGGCGGTCTGCGGATCGACACGGCCAGGATGGAGGTGACGCTGGACGGCAGGTCGCTGGCCCTCACGCCCAAGGAGTACGGCGTCCTGCACTACCTGATGACCAGGCCCGGCCACGTCGTGTCCAGTGAAGAGCTGCTCGAACACGTCTGGGACGAGCACACCGACCCGTTCACCAGCACCGTACGCGTCACGGTCGGCAATCTGCGCCGCAAGCTGCAGGAGGACGGCCTGATCGAGACCGTGATCAGCCGGGGATACCGGCTCAAGGAACCCGCATGATCCACACCATCCGCTTCCGGATCACCGTGCTCTACTCCGGCCTGCTGTTCGTCCTGGCCGCGCTCGTGCTCGGGGGCATCTACTACGCGGTCTCCGAGACCACCGACCAGCGCCCGTACACCACCGAGTACGCCAAGGTCTACTCGGGCAACCAGTACGTGAACAAGCGCGAGGTGGTCTTCGTCGAGCAGGTCGAGAACGCGGTCAACGTCAAGACGCTCGCCACGTTGCGCGACTACTCGCTGGTCACGCTGGTCGGGCTCTTCCTGGCCAGTCTGGGCATCGGCTGGGTGCTCGCGGGCCGGGTGCTGCGGCCGGTCAGGTCGATCACCCGTACCACGGAGGAGATCCAGGCCACCGACCTGAACCGGCGCATCAAGCTGAACGGGCCGCGCGACGAGCTCAAGGACCTGGCCGACACCATCGACACGATGCTGGACCGGCTGGAGGAGGCGTTCAGCGCGCAACGCCAGCTCATCGACGACGCCTCCCACGAGCTGCGCAGCCCGCTGACCATCATCAGGGCGAACGTGGACGCCGTGCTGGCCGCCCCCGACGCCAGCGACGAGGAGCGGACCAGGGCCGTGGCCATCGTGGACCGCGCGACGACCCGCATGACCACGCTGGTCGAGGACCTGCTGGCCAGCGCCAGGCGTCAGGGCGGCGCGTTCGCCGACGCCGACCTCGACCTGGCCAGGGTGGTGGGGGAGGCGTGCGAGGAGTACGCGGCCCCGGCCGCCGCCAAGGACGTGACGATCACGCGTAATCTCGGGCGGGGCCTGGAGATGACCGGCGACTCCGACGCGCTCCGGCGAGCCGTGGCCAACCTGCTCTCCAACGCCGTGCGCCTGTCACCCCAGGGCGGCGCCATCCGCGTCGCCGCCGGCCGGTCGGAGGGCTGGCTGTGGGTGGCGGTCCACGACGACGGCCCCGGGCTGGGCGAGGCGGACCAGGAGCGGGTGTTCGACCGCTTCTGGCGCGGCGAGTCGAGCCGCCGCGACCGGCACACGGGCCTGGGCCTGGCCATCGTCCGGCAGATCGTGGAGTCGCACGGGGGCCGGGTGGCGGTGTTCTCCAGGCTCGGGGAGGGGGCCACGTTCGTGCTGTGGCTGCAACCGCGCGACGGCGTGCCAGGCACACCACCCGACGACGACCCCCTCGCCTAAGACCTGCGCCGGCAGATGGCCCTGGTCACCAGGAAGGCGGCGACAGGCAACACGAACACCGCGACGCGCAGTCCCAGCACGACCGCTTCGTAGACGCCGGCCGGCACCGTCAGCAGCGCGGGCGGAGCGGGCGGCGGCTGCGGGAAGCCGGGTGGGGCGTGCATGTCCGGCGGGGCCGCCGACACCCACGTCCCCGCCCACAGCACCGTGAAGAGCGTGATCACCGCAACGCCCAGCGCCGTGCGCACCGGGGCCCGCGCGGGCCGGTCGAGCAGGTGGTGGTGGTCGCCGTCGCCGGTGAAGCGCCGCTCGATGAACGGCCAGCAGAACAGCACGCAGAAGAACGCCGTCAGGATGAGCGGCGGTATCCAGAGGCCGGGCTGGAGGACGTACCCGCCGATCGGGATCTCCCACGCGGGGACGAGCCGCTGCGCGCCGTCCAGCACCCCGTAGTACCAGAACGGCTGCGCCGACGGCGGCTGCGCGCCCGGACTGTACGGCCCGCGCTCCCACACCGGGCTGACCCGCGCGAACGTGGCCAGCAGCGTGATGACCCCCAGCGTGAACAGCGCCGTGGCGGCGTTCTTGACCGCGAAGTAGGGGAAGAACGGCCCACCGGTGACCTGGGACTCGGCGGCGGCCGTGGCCCGGCGCTCGGTGTGCTTCTGCCGCCACGTGAGGATCAGCGCGTGCAGCGGCACCACCGCCAGCAGGATGCCCGGCACCAGCAGCACGTGCAGGGCGAACAGGCGCGGGATCACCTGACCGGGGAACTCCCCGTCGAACACGAACGCCGACAGGTACGTGCCCACCAGCGGGACCGACAGCAGCACCCCCTGCGCCTGCCGCAGCCCCGTCATCCCGAGCTGGTCGGCGGCCAGCGAGACCCCCAGGAACGACTCGAACAGCACGAGCCCGAACAACAGCACGCCGAGCATCCAGGTCAGCTCGCGCGGCCTGCGGAACGCGCCGGTGAAGAACACACGGCACAGGTGCGCCACGATCGACAGCACGAACACCGTCGCCGACCAGTGGTGCAGCTGGCGCATCAGCAGCCCGCCGCGCACCTCAAGGCTGATCTCCCTGACCGACTCGAAGGCCACGTCGGGGTTCGGCTTGTAGAACAGCGTCAGGAACGTGCCGGTCAGCACCAGGAACACGAACGAGTAGAGCGCCAGTTCGCCGAGCAGGAACGACCAGTGGCTCGGGAACAGCTTGCGCAACTGCGGCCGGAGCCAGCGGGCGAAGGGCAGCCTCTCGTCGAGGTAGATCGCCGAATCCCGCCCGAACTTGGCGGAACCCGCGACGACACGCGTACGCCGCGCGGGCCGGGTAGGAGTGGCCATGGGCGCCTCCTGATGGGGGTGTGCCTCGATTCTCCACCTAACCCTCCCTCTTTCACAAGAATTGGTTTAAACCAATTGGTATAAACCAATTTTCGGTCAATGGACGTATAATTGGATTAGACCTCTTGTAGGCCCTTCACCAGCACAAATGCTGACATAACGGAGGAGTGCAGTTTCATCATCAATTTCGCCGGTAGAGTCCGGGGCAGAGGCGTTCGATTGGAGCTGTGGTGGCCAAGTACGTTTACGATTTCACCGAGGGCAACAGGAATCTCAAGGATCTTCTCGGCGGCAAGGGTGCGAACCTCGCCGAAATGACCAACCTGGATCTCCCCGTTCCTCCCGGATTCACGATCACCACCGACGCGTGCCGCCACTACCTGGCGGCCGGCGCCGTGCCGGACGGCCTGGACCGGGAGGTCGCCGGACACCTCGACGCGCTGGAGGCCCAGATGGGCAGGCGGCTCGGGCAGGCCGACGACCCGCTGCTGGTCAGCGTGCGATCGGGAGCGAAGTTCTCCATGCCGGGCATGATGGAGACCGTTCTCAACATCGGGCTCAACGACCAGTCCGTGCACGGCCTGGCCAAGCAGGCGGGCGGCAACGAGCGCTTCGCCTGGGACTCCTACCGCCGGCTCATCCAGATGTTCGGCAAGACCGTGCTCGGGATCGACGGCGAACTGTTCGAGCACGCGCTCGACGGGGTCAAGGGGCGGCGGCAGGACACCGGCCTGGACGCGGGTGAGCTGCAGCGGCTGGTGGAGACGTTCAAGGGCATCGTACGCGAGCAGACCGGCAGGGACTTCCCGACCGACCCGCGCGAGCAGATGCGCCTGGCCGTCATGGCCGTCTTCGACTCCTGGAACGCTCCGCGCGCCATCCTCTACCGCCGCCAGGAACGCATCCCCGCCGACCTCGGCACCGCCGTGAACATCATGGCCATGGTCTTCGGCAACTACGGCGACGACTCGGGCACCGGCGTCGCCTTCACCCGCGACCCCGGCTCCGGGAACCAGGGCATCTACGGCGACTACCTGCAGAACGCCCAGGGCGAGGACGTGGTGGCCGGCATCCGCAACACGATCCCGCTGGAGGAGCTCGAGCGCATCGACAAGCGCTCGTACGACGAGCTGCTCGGGATCATGGAGACCCTGGAGCACCACTACAAGGACCTGTGCGACATCGAGTTCACGATCGAGCGCGGCAAGCTGTGGATGCTGCAGACGCGGGTCGGCAAGCGTACAGCGGCGGCCGCGTTCCGCATCGCCACCCAGCTCGTGGACCAGGGCCTCATCACGCTCGACGAGGCCGTCACGCGGGTCACGGGCGACCAGCTCGCGCGGCTGATGTTCCCCCGCTTCGACGCCGGCGCCGACAGGAGGAAGGTCGCCGACGGCGTGAAGGCGTCGCCGGGCGCGGCCGTCGGCAAGGCCGTGTTCACCTCGGAGCGCGCCGTGGAACTGGCCGCGCAGGGGGAGGACGTCATCCTGGTCCGCCGCGAGACCAACCCCGACGACCTGGCCGGCATGATCGCCGCCAAGGGCATCCTGACCAGCCGCGGCGGCAAGACCTCGCACGCGGCCGTGGTCGCCCGCGGCATGGGCAAGGCGTGCGTGTGCGGCGCGGACACGCTGGAGGTGGTGAACGGCGAGCACAGGTTCACCGCGCCCGGCGACGTGGTCGTCTCCGAGGGCGACGTCATCTCCATCGACGGGACGACCGGTGAGGTGTTCCTCGGGGAGGTGCCCGTGGTGGCCTCGGAGGTCGTCGAGTTCTTCGAGGGCGCGGAGCCCGCCGACGACCTCGTCAGGGCGGTGGACCGCATCATGCGGCACGCGGACGGCGTACGCGGGCTGGGCGTGCGGGCGAACGCCGACACGCCGGACGACGCGGCTCGGGCCCGGCGCTTCGGGGCGCAGGGGATCGGGCTGTGCCGTACGGAGCACATGTTCCTGGGGGAGCGCAGGCAACTGGTGGAGGACCTGGTCCTGGCGTCGACGGACGAGGACCGTCAGGCGGCGCTGGACGCGCTGGAGCCCCTCCAGCAAGCCGACTTCATCCAGATTTTTCAGGCAATGGGTGGCGATCCCGTGACAATTCGCCTGATCGACCCGCCGCTGCACGAGTTCCTCCCCGACATCGTCGACCTCTCGGTCAAGGTCGCCACGGGCGAGGCCACCGAGCAGGACCGCAAGCTCCTGACGGCCGTCAAACGCCTCCACGAGCAGAACCCGATGCTCGGCCTCAGAGGCGTACGCCTGGGCCTGGTGATCCCGGGCCTGTTCGCCATGCAGGTGAGGGCGATCGCCAGGGCGGCCAAGGAGGTCCAGGGGGCGCGGCCGGAGATCATGATTCCGCTGGTGGCCGCCGTACAGGAGTTGGAGGAGGTACGCGAGGAGGCCGTCAAGATCCTCGCGGACGTCGGCGTGGAGGCCCAGATCGGCACCATGATCGAGGTCCCCAGGGCGGCCCTCACCGCCGGCCAGATAGCCGAGGCGGCCGAGTTCTTCTCCTTCGGCACCAACGACCTGACCCAGATGGCGTGGGGCTTCTCGCGGGACGACGTCGAGGCCGCCTTCTTCTCCCGCTACCTGGACCTGGGCATCTTCGGCGTCTCCCCGTTCGAGACCATCGACAGGGACGGGGTCGGCAGGCTCATCAAGACAGCGGTCGAGGAGGGCCGCGCCGCCCGGCCGGACCTGCACATCGGCATCTGCGGCGAACACGGCGGCGACCCGGACTCGGTCCACTTCTGCCACGAGGCCGGCATGGACTACGTCTCCTGCTCCCCGTTCCGCATCCCGGTGGCCCGCCTGGAAGCCGCCCGAGCCGCCCTCACCCAATCCGACTCCGACACCCGCTGACCACCCCACCCAAGGCCGCTCGCGTTAGGGGCGCTGCGCGCCATGCGACTGCTCGCGCAGCGCCCCCCAGGGGACTGCCGCCCCCACCCGTTGCCGTCCGGTCGGCGTTCGGCGAGAAATCCGGGCACTCGGACGCTTGGCCGGCCAGGCGAAAGACCGTGGATCCAGAGATGTTCGGCCGGGTGCTGGCGTGCGAACTCGCCGACGACGCCGAAGCCGCCCCCGGTTGCGGCTGCGGGCTGGGCCGGGCCGGCACCGCTGGCGCTATCAAGCTTCGAAGAGCCGGGAGCCGGGCTGCTTGGACACGGGATCGCTGACGACGAGACCTCCACGCCACTTCCCCGTCTCGTCACGGTAGCGATACTGCAGACTTCGGAGTCGGGCGCCGAAGTCTGCTTGCACGTTGGCGTAGAGCCCTGACGAATGAGGATTTCCAGGCCGCCGAGGGCAATATGCCCATGCCGCCATAGGGAATACCAGGGTAGTTGCAAGTAGATCGGCGATCTGGAGCCCAGCGTGGTTGTCGCTGCCGAGTTGGCGCAGCAGCTCCGCTAGGGCCAGGGCTGCTGCGCCCTTCAAGAATGCGCGTCGCAGTGCCGAGGATTGGGGCATCGCCTGCTCAGATCATCTGCATGCGCTCCGGGGCGCTCGATCAGCTCACCAGCACGATTTTTCCGCGGGCGTGGCGGCTCTCGCTAAGCTCGTGCGCGGCCTCGGCCTCGGCCAGCGGGAACGCCGCCGCGACAGGCACCCGCAGTCGCCCTTCCTCGGCGAGCTTGATCGCGATGTCGAGGCCGTGCAGTGCCAGCGGGTCGGCGGCGCCGAGGGCCGCGCCCGTGTCGTCGACCGGCGCGCTGTGCGACATGTGTACGCCGTGGGCCGCCGCGGTGAAGTCGGCGATCGTCACCACGCGCGCCGGGTCCCCGGCGATGGCGATCAGGTCGGGTAGCGCCCCTCCGGCGCAGTCGAACACTGCGTCCACCCCGTCCGGTGCCAGCGCGCGAACCCGTTCGACCAGCCCCGTCCCGTACGTCGTCGGCTCCGCGCCGAGGGAACGCAGGAAGTCGTGGTTGTGCGCGCCGGCCGTACCGATGACGGTGGCGCCGCGTGCGACCGCCAGCTGGACGGCGATCGTGCCCACCCCACCGGCCGCGCCCTGCACCAGCACGGTGTGCCCGGCGCCGACCGCCAGCCGGTCGAGGACCCGGGTGGACGTCTCGACGCTGCCCGCGGCGCCGCCGGCCTCCTCCCAGCTCCACGCGGCCGGTTTGGGTGCCCAGGCGGCCAGGACCGCGTGATCGGCGTTGGCGCCGCGCGCGGCCATGGTCGTGAAGCCGAACACCTCGTCGCCGATGCCGACGCCCGTCACGCCGTCGCCGACCTCGTCCACCACGCCCGCGGCGTCGAACCCGGTCCGGTACGGGAACGTCGTGGCCACCTTGTCACGCAGCATCCCGGAGCGGATGTACGTCTCCCCTGCCGAGATTCCGGACGCCCGTACGGCGATGCGGATCTTCCCCGGTCCGGCATGTGGCTCGCCGACCTCGGCGACATGCACAACGCTGGGCGGGCCGTACTCGGAAAACTGAACAGCTCTCATGCGCCGAAACCGTAACGGAGCACCCCGTCCGTTTGGCTAAAGTGAGAGCGGTGACGGCCGAAGTGATGCAAAAGCTGCGCTCGGACGCCCGCGACAACCGCGTGCGCATCCTCGCGGTCGCCCGCGCGGCCTTCGCCGCCGAGGGCCTCGACGTGCCGATCCGGGAGATCGCCCGGCGCGCACAGGTGGGCGTCGCGACCGTCTACCGGCACTTCCCGACCAAGGAAGCGCTGTTCACCGAGGCCTTCGCCGAGCAGATGGCCATGTGCTCGGCGGTCGTCGAGGAGGGCCTGGCGGCGGACGACCCGTGGCGCGGGTTCTGCCTGGTGATCGAGAAGCTCATGGAGTTGCACGCCCTCGACCGGGGCTTCTCCCGCGCATTCACCTCGCAGCTTCCCCCGGCGGTCGACTACTTCACCGCGGACCGCGACCGCGCGCTGCGTCTGCTGCTCCAACTCGTCCGACGCGCGAAGGAAGCGGGCGACCTGCGGGCGGATTTCGTCCTGGAGGACATCATTCTGGCAATCATGGCGAACGACGGCATCCGCGCCGAGTCACGTGAGATGAGAGTGGCGGCGTCGCGCCGCTTCGCCGCCCTGATGATCCAATCGTTCCGGGCGAACCCTGTCCCGACGCCCCTTCCGCCGGCCGTCCGGCTGCCACTTTCCGTCCGCTAGGGCCCGCATCCGGGGCGCCGCTCTGCGGGAGTCAGGTGCCGTTGTTCAGTAGCGGACGGCGCTCTGCAGCAGCGGGGGATACACCGTGGATGTTTCACCGTCGACGGTCGTCCCGGCGAACTGGAGCATCGCCCGGAGCGAACCGTGCATCGGAGCGGGATAGCCGAGGGCCGGTGCCGAGACCTCGTCGAGTGCCCGCAGTTGTCCAGGGCCGAGGGTCACCTCCAGAGCCGCGAGATTGCCCTCCAGGTGTTCGACGCGCCGAGCGCCGAGTATGGGCACGACGGTGCCCTGCCGGGCGCGCAGCCAGGCCAGCGACACGGCCGCCGAGGTGGTGCCGAGTTCGCCGGCGATCGCGGCGACGGCGTCGATGACGGTGAACTCGTCCTCGCTGGGGCCGCCCACGAACGCCGTACGGACGGAGTCGGCGACCTGCGCGCCGCGACGGTACTTGCCGGACAGGAAACCGTTCTTCAGCGGGCTCCAGGGGACCAGCGCCATGCCCTGGTCGAGGGCCAGCGGCGCGAGTTCGCCCTCGACGGTACGGGCGAGCAGCGAGTACTCGACCTGCAGCGCGACCAGCGGGGTCCAGCCCCTCAGCAGCGCCGTGGTCTGGGCCTGGGCGGTGACCCAGGCGGGCGTGTTCGAGAACCCGACGTAGCGGATCTTGCCGGCCCGGACCAGGTCGTCCAGGGTGCGCAGGGTTTCCTCGATGGGGGTGTGGCGGTCCCAGTTGTGCAGCCAGTACAGGTCGAGGTAGTCGGTGCGCATGCGGCGCAGGGTCTCGTCGAGCTGGGCGATGATCGACGAGCGGCCCGCTCCTCCGCCGTTGGGGTCGCCGGGGAAGAGGTTCGCGAAGAACTTCGAGGCCAGCACCACGCGCTCACGCCGTCCTGGACGCGCGGCGAAGAAGTCGCCGAGGATCCTCTCGGAGTGCCCGTTGGTGTAGAAGTTGGCGGTGTCGATGAAGTTCCCGCCCCGATCCAGGTAAGCGGCCAGGATCTTCTCCGACTCCGCCACGTCGCACTCGGCGCCGCCGGGATCCTCCCCGAAGGTCATCGCACCGAGCGCGAACGGGCTGACCCGCAGCCCCGAGCGGCCGAGGGTGACATAGTGATCGAGCGGCATGAGCCCACCTTTTCTGCGTCGGAATCGTCCCCACCATGCAAACCCGCCGCACCTATGCGGGGGTAGTCCGATCGGCTCGCGCTCTTGCACGATCCTCTCGACTTCGCCCCGATCTGACTTGCCGTACGCCGCCCCGGATGCTTCCGTGAGAACCGTGCGCCCTTCCACCCAGCACCTCCTCGACGAGATCCGTACGCTCGTCGCGGCTCACGCGCGCCCGGACTTGACGACGCCGATCGGCGGGCTGCTGCTGTCCAAGGTCGGCACCTCAGCACCGGACTACTCGCTGACCGAGCCGCTCCTGGTCGTCATGGCCCAGGGCGGCAAACGTCTGCTGCTCGGCGACCAGGTGTACGAATACCGGGCCGGCGAGTGCCTCGTGGTCACGGCCGACCTGCCCGTCACCGGAAACTTCATCGACGCCACGCCCCAGGCCCCCGCTCTGGGCCTGGGACTCGTGCTGCGCCCGGCCGCCATAGCCCCGCTGCTGCTCGAAGCCCCGGCGAGCCGGTGGCCGCGTACGACGGCAGGACTGCCCGCGATCGCCACCGGCGAAGCGGGGCCGGACCTGCTCGACGCCGTGGTCCGGATGTTGCGCCTGCTCGACCGCCCCGCCGACGCGCCCGTCCTGGCGCCGCTGATCGAACGCGAGATCCTCTGGCGGCTGCTCACCGGCCCGTACGGCGGCATGATCCGGCAGATCGGTACGGCGGACAGCCATCTCACCCACATCAACCGGGCGATCCACTGGATCCGCGACAACTACGCCGAACCCCTGCGCATCGAGGACCTCGCGCGGCTGGCCGCGATGAGCACCTCCGCGTTCCACCGCCACTTCCGTGCCGTCACGGCGCTGAGCCCGCTGCAGTTCCAGAAACGCATCCGCCTTCAGGAGGCCCGCGCCCTGTTGCTGGCCAGGCCGGGTGACGTCGCCGGCGTCGGCCACCTGGTCGGCTACGACAACCCCTCCCAGTTCACCCGCGAGTACCGCCGCCTCTTCGGCGCCCCACCCGGCCGCGACGCCGCCCGCGTACGCGCCACCGTGGTGCAGCCGGTCGTCCGTCAGCTGCCCTGAGCCTGCAGGGGGTTACTTGCTGTAGTTCTTCCCGGGGGGCTTACCAGGGATCGGCTTGGCGATGAGAGCGACAGGGATGAAGAAGCAGATCTGGCTGATCGCCAGGGTGAGCGTCCAGAGCCCCTTGTCGTCGTAGTGGGCGGATGCCCTGGCGTACAGCTCGTCGGGGACGCGCTCCCCGGACGGGCTCGGGGTGAGTACGGCTTCCACGAGCTCCAGTGCGACCCGTTCGGCGTCGGTGAGGTAGGGCGCGTCCTGCCAGGATGCCACGGCGGTGATGCGCTCCTCTGTCTCCCCGGCCTTGCGGAGGAGGCCGGTTTGCCGGACGGTGTGGTACGTGCTGCCGACGATCTGCCCGGCGCGGAGTTGCACCAGGCTGTAGCTGCGAACAAGGGAGCCGGGACACCATGACCACCCCATCCGAGCCAGGACACGTCCCGCCCGATCCGAGCCTGAACGCGGCCATGAGCGAGCGGCGTCAGCTGATCAACCTCGCCTACCGGCTGCTCGGCACTCTGGTCGACGCTGAGGATGTCGTCCAAGAGACCTACGCCCGCTGGTACGCCATGTCCCGGCAACAGCTATCTCATCCGGCGCGTCCTGTAGCCACGTGGAAAAGTGTTTGACCGATGCGCGGCGGACGGGAACGATGCGGCTGGTGAGCATCGAGTTCTCGAGATTCTCGCCCGGCGACGTGGACCTTCTCGTCGGGTTCCTGACCGGGGAGGAGTGGCCCTTCCACGCGTGGATCCAGGACGCCGAGACGATCAGGCGCGGCGTCGCGGAGGGCCGCTATGACGACGAGGAGACCAGGACGTACTGGGTCCTCGCCGACGGCGAGCGCGCGGGGCTGATCAAGCTGCTGGATCTCGCCGACGACACCCCCATGTTCGACCTCCGCATCCGGCGGGCCTGGCGTGGGCGGGGCGTCGGCACGCGGGCGGTCGCCTGGCTGACCGGCCACCTCTTCGGGGAGCTCCCGCACATCAGGCGGATCGAGGGCAATACGCGGCAGGACAACCACGCGATGCGGGCGGTCTTCCGCAAGAGCGGGTACGCGAAGGAGTCCCACTACCGCGAGGCGTGGCCCGCCCCTGACGGCAGCGTCCACGACTCGGTCGGCTACGCCATCCTCCGCCGCGACTGGCTCTCCGGCACCGTGACCCCGCCGAACTGGCAGGACGAGCCCACGACCCCGTAACGCCATGCGGCGCAGTCCTCCTTTCCGGCGTCGCGTCTTGACGGTACGGCTGAGGTCGCTCGGTCTCCGTGGTGGGACCCGTACGTGATCAGTCGGTTTGGAGGGGGGTTTCGAAGCGGGCGAGCCAGGTGGTGAGGAGGGATTCGAGCTGGGCCGCCTGCTCCGGGGTGAGGTCGTCGAGGAGGCGGCGTTCGTTGCGCATGTGTTCGGTGAAGGCGCGGTCGATCAGGTCCTTGCCGGCGGGGGTGAGGGCGACGACGCGGCCGCGGCCGTCGCGGTCGCTCACGCGGCGGGTGACCAGTCCGTCGCGTTCGAGGCGATCGATGCGCTTGGTCATCGCGCCGGTCGTCACCATGGTGAACGAGGCCAGCTCCCCGGGCGCGTGCTCGTACGGCTCGCCGGCCCGGCGCAGGGCGGCCAGGACGTCGAACTCGCCCTCCCCGAGCCCGTACCGCCGGTAGACCACGCACAGTTGCTCGGTGAGGTGTCCGGCGAGGCGGTGGAGGCGGCCGATCACGCCCTGCGGGGAGACGTCCATGTCCGGGCGCTCGCGGGCCCACTGCCGCTGGATGCGGGCGATGTGGTCGAGAGGTTCGCTCATGTCCCAAAGATAGCTTCCGAGGAAGATACTATGGCGCCCATGAAGATGGGCTGGGCGTTGGTCACGGCGGTGGCACCGGTGGCGTGGGGGACGAACTACTACGTCACCCACCAGTTCCTCCCGCCCGATCACCCGCTCTACGGCGCGGCCATCAGGGCGCTGCCCGCCGGGCTGCTGCTCCTGCTGGTCAGCAGGAAGCTGCCACGGGGCGCGTGGTGGTGGAAGTCCCTGGTCCTGGGGACGCTCAACATGAGCGCGTTCTTCGCGCTCATCTACCTGGCGGCGCAGTCACTGCCGACGAGCGTCGCCTCGACGATCATGGCCACCTCGCCCGTCGTGATGATGCTCCTGGCCTGGTCGATGCTGGCCGAGCGCCCCAGGATCGCGCACCTGGCCGGCGCCGCGCTCGGCATCGCCGGCGTGTGCCTGATGCTGCTCGGCGGCGAGGCCGCCCTCGACGGTCTCGGCGTGCTGGCCTCCGTCGCCGCCATGGTGATGTCGTCGATCGGGTACGTCCTGTCCAAGCGATGGAGCCACGAGACCGATGTGTTGTCGTCGACCTCGTGGCAGCTCATCGCCGGCGGGATCGTCCTGGTGCCGTTCGCCGTCGCGGTGGAGGGCCCGCCGCCGGCCCTGTCCGCTCCCGCGCTCGCCGCATTCGGTTACGTCGCCGTCGTGGCCACGGCCGTCGCCTTCGCCGCCTGGTTCGCGGGGCTGCGGCACCTGCCCGCGGGCACGGTCGGCCTGCTCGGCCTGCTGAACCCGGTGACCGGTGTGCTGCTCGGCACGGTGGTCGCGGCGGAGGCGCTCACCGTGCGGCAGTTCGGCGGGATGGCGCTGGTGCTGCTCGGCATCCTGCTCGGCCAGCCGATCACGACGCGCCTGGCCGCGACGGTCCGGGCTCGAACCGGTCGCCCGCTCGAACGGTGCCCGTAGCTATTCAAGTTTGACCAGCGAAGCGGCTGGAGTTTACGCTCCGCGCGGACACCGGGCGCAAATCCGTCCAGGGCTACAGCGGCGGCATGCGGCGCCGTCTCGACCTGGCCGCCTCGCTCATCGTTCGTCCGGAGGTCCTGTTCCTGGACGAGCCGACGGCGGGCCTCGACCCGCGGGGCCGTACCGAGGTGTGGAACGCCGTGCGCTCCCTCGTCGGAGGCGGCACCACCGAGCTGCTCACCACGCAGTACCTGGAGGAGGCCGACCAGCTCGCCGACCGCATCTCGCTGGTCGACCACGGCCGGGTGATCGCGGACGGCACCGCCGACCAGCTCAAGGCGCAGGTCGGCGGGGACCGCATCGACGTGGTGGTGCACTCGGAGCCGGTTGGTGGCTGGCGGACTCCTGGAACATGACGCGGCGCGAGCTCGCCCGCTGGGCCCGCCGGCCGGGGCAGGTGGTGATCGGGCTGGTGTTCCCTGTGATGTTCCTGGTGGTGTTCGTGTACCTGCTCGGCGGCGGCATGCGGGTGGCCGGGGGTGGTGACTACAAGGAGTTCCTGGTCCCCGGCATGCTCGCGCTCACCATGGCCTGGGGGCTGGAGGCCACGATGACGGCGATCGCCCAGGACATCAACAAGGGCGTCATCGACCGCTTCAGGTCCATGCCGATGGCCCCCTCGGCGGTGCTGGTCGGCCGGAGCATCGCCGACATGCTGGAGTCCGTGGCCGGTCTGCTGGTCATGATCGGGGCGGGGCTCGCGATCGGGTGGCGCTGGCACGGCTCGTTCGGCGCGGCGGCGGCCGCGGCCGGGCTGCTGCTCCTGCTGCGCTTCGCGATGCTCTGGTGCGGGATCTGGCTCGGGCTGATCGCCGGCCGGCCCGAGCTGGTCATGGCGGTTGCCGCCCAGGCCGCCCCCGGCCGTCCGGTTTTCGGTGAACGGTCGTCCGGTTCCTGCGGGCTGTCGTCCGGTTCTGGCGGGCGGTTTGTGCGGCGCCGGCGGACGGACGTGTGGTGATCAGCTCGGCGGGTGGTCGTCGGCGAGGACTCCGGCGAAAGGTTCGCCCTCCTCGCCGGCGAACACGTACGCCCCGCCCTCGATCCGCTCGATCAGCCCGCGCGTCCACTCCACCCCGACCTCCGCCGAGTTCACCCACAGGTGCATGATCTCGCCGATGTGGCCGAGTTGCCCCGGGCCGTCCTCCGGCGTGTAGTACGCGGTGACCGCCTCCCGCCACTCCTCCAGCCGTTCGACCCGCTGCTTCAGCAGGGCGACGGCCTCCTCACGCGGCAGGTCGACGATGAAGCCGAGGCCCGCCGAGAGCATGTCCGGCTTGTCGTGCGTGGTGAGCGACTCGCGCAGCAGCGAGAAGTACTCGGCCGTGCCCTGCTCGGTGACCTCGTACTCGGTGCGCGGCGGGCCGCCCGCCGTGCTCGGCGCGATGTCGTACGCGTGCAGCATCCCCTGCTTGGCCAGTTGCTTCAGCGCGTGGTAGATCGAGCCCGGCTTGGTGTTGGCCCACGCGTTGGCGCCCCAGAACTCCAGGTCGTTGCGCAGCTGGTAGCCATGCGCCCGCCCGTGCCTGCGTACGGCGCCCAGCACCAGCAACCGGATCGCTGACATCCCCGCCCTTTCTACTCAACTTTGACTAGCGTATGACAGGCGGTGGACCGCGTTCACCCGACGACGCGTTCCGGGTCGTCCAGCCACACCCGCTGCCCCTCCGCCGTGACCGTCATCCCGAACCGCTCCCGCCCGGGCTCACCCCAGCTCACCCATGTGGCGCGGGCGCCGGCCCACTCCTCGGCGAGGATGGCCATGGTCAGCGTGGCACCCGGCGGGCCGTCCTGCGCGGTCGTCGTGGGGCACGCGTACCGCATGAACCGGCCCCGCGCCGTCCCGTCCGCCAGCACCTCCAGCCGCACCGCGTGACCGGAGCCGCAGACGTACGGCGCGACGATCACTGCGCCGGGGCGGGACTGCTCGACCCAGGCGTACGGCACCGTGCGCACGGCCTGGGTGACGTTCACCCCGTCGTACGGAGCCCGCTCGGGACAGCCGCCCGCGCCGTCGCCCACGATCAGGTAAGGGTGGGCGCCGGCGGCGGCGAGGTTCTTGGCGGCCTGCTCGGCCACCGCGGGATCCGCCTCGACCGAGGTCACGCTGCCCCATCCGCCGACCATCCGGCAGAGCAGCCCGGCGGTCCACCCTGTGCTCGTCCCGATCTCCAGCAGCCGCTGCCCGGCGACCGCGCCGAGCAGCTCCAGCAGGTCGGCGACCTCGCTGGGGGCGGGGTTGCGGCAGGTGTGCCGGCCGATCCCGGCGCGCAGGTCGGTGCCGCCCGCGTCGAGCTGGGTCACGATCGGCCGCCCGCCGTAGACGGCGTCCCACCAGGCCGGCGGGTCGGTGTCGCGGTCGATCAGCACGACCGCACCGTCCTTGCCCAGCGCCAGGCCCAGCGGCGGCACGAACCAGTGGCGGGGGACGGCCCGCAGGGCCTGCTCGATCGAGCCGGTGACGGGCGGGCGGTGGTCGGTTATCGCATCGATCATGGCGTTGAGTCGCCAGGCGACATGCGGCCCCATTACTTCTCCCGTCCTCCTCAGGAGGCTCACAGAGCGCTCAACGTGACCGTACGGATACCGAGCGCATCTGGCAAGAGCCGCCACCACCCCCACTCCACCGACGGGACCCCGCCGGTCGCGAGTGCCATAGAGTAACGCCTTGTGCGTAAAGAGTCATCGAAAGGCGGCAGGGACGCTAGTTATGGGTGAGTTCCTGGTTGGGGACGTAGTCGTGGCGCATGCCGTGGGCGCCGAGCCACTGGCGCAGGCCAGGGACGGCCGCCGGGTCGCCCGCCACCTGGGCGGCGTACTCCGACAGGGCGACCTCCTCGCCGTCGTCGAACAGCAGCCGCGCGGGTCCCGACCAGGACAGCGTCCACCGGGCCTCGCCGAGCTGGATCAGCACCGCTTCCAGGGCCTGCCCGAGCACCCCGGCGAGCAGCGTGCCGGACGGGTTCCAGCCCTGCTCGCGCAGCTGGGCCTCCAGCTCCGCCTGCCGGCCGCGCGCGATCGCCTCGAAGGCGGCGTCCAGGTAAGGACGGGCCGCCCCCATCACCCGCTGGCCCGCCACCGCCAGGTCGTGCAGGGCCTCGGCGTTGCGTCCTGTGTACATGCCGTGCGCGACCAGTTCCTCCCAGGAGACCGGACGCAGCCCGGTCAGCGCCTCAGGCGTCCACATGGACTGCTCGACCGCCTGCACCGCCACGTTCGGGTCGTGCAGCAGGGTCAGGGCGGAGCGGGGGTCGGGCACGTGCTGCGGCTCCGGCAGGCGTTCGAGGGCGGTGAGGCGGTCGGCCAGGCTGGGATGGGAGTCGTAGGGTGAGACCTCCTCCGGCTGCTCGCCCAGCTTGGCGATCTCGGCCTGCCGGCCCTGGTCGCTCATCAGCGCGTGGAAGCCCCCGAACACCGACGCCGGCCTGACGCCGCCCGTGCCCGTGAGCGACAGGTAGGCGGCGGCGTACAGGTCCCAGCCGAGCGCGGTGCTGTGGATCTTGCGCAGGGCGCCGGCCATCGCCTGGCGGCCGCTGATCGCGACGGCGAACTCGTCGGCCTCCAGCTCCTGCCGGCGCGAGACGGCCTGGGAGACGCGCAGGTAGAGCTTGGCGTACCAGGCGAACAGGCGCTGGACGAACGGGTGGTTGCCGAGGCCCTGCACCGTGGCGACCAAGGACACCCGCCCCCGGTAGACGGGCGCCCCCAGACGCGTGTGGGCGCCGCTGTAGTGGCCGAGCTCGTGGCCGAGCACCGCGCGCATCTCGTCCACCGTGAGCGTCTGCAGCAGCGGCAGCCCGATGTACATCCGCCGCCGCGTCGCCCGCAGCCCGAGCAGGCGCGTGTCCTCGGAGACGGCCGCGTTCACCTCGGCGACCAGGCGGATCTCGTCGGGCGGCGCGGTGCGGACGCGCTGCGCGAGCTCCTCGACCGTCTGCCACAGCACCGGCTCGTGCTCGCGCGCGACCGGCACGCCCGGCTGCTCGCCGCTCTGACGGCGGCTCACCATGAACAGGGCGCGGACGAGCGCGCCCGCCGCCAGGGTGAGCACGACCGCGAACTTGACGGCGTTCACGTGGAAGTCGACGAGGAGCAGCACATCGAAGAAGATGGCCGCCGTCAGGATGAGGGCGACCAGCACGTAGAAGCCGGCGAGCAGGGTGAAGGCCAGCACTGCTCGGAACGCAGTCGTCATGGGGGAGTGCTCCCGGGGAAGGGGTTCTCGCGAGGCTTGACCTTAGCGGACCCGGGAAACTGGATAAAATCACTGCACCGATGCCGTACTACGACGAGCATGACCAGGAGCGCTGGGTTCCGGAACCTTCCGGCAATCCGGAACGTTCCGCGTTCGAACGCGACCGCGCCCGCGTGCTGCACAGCGCCGCGCTGCGCAGACTGGCCGCGAAGACGCAGGTCGTGGGCCCTGGAGAGACGCTCGGCGGCGGCCAGCACATCCCGCGCACCCGGCTGACACACTCGCTCGAATGCGCGCAGGTCGGCAGGGAGATGGGCGCCACGCTCGGCGTCGACCCCGACCTGGTCGAGACCGCCTGCCTGGCCCATGACCTGGGGCATCCGCCGTTCGGGCACAACGGGGAGATCGCGCTCAACGCGCTGTCGGCGTCGTGCGGCGGGTTCGAGGGGAACGCGCAGAGCCTGCGCCTGCTCACCAGACTGGAGGCCAAGGTCCTCACCGAGGACGGCCGCAGCGCCGGGCTCAACCTGACGCGGGCGGCGCTCGACGCTTCCATCAAATATCCCTGGACCTGCGACAAGTCACCAAAATTCGGCGTATATGACGATGACTTGCCCGTGTTCGCCTGGATCAGGGAGGGCGCGCCCGAAGGACGGGTGAGCTTCGAGGCGCAGATCATGGACTGGGCCGACGACGTCGCCTACTCCGTACACGACCTGGAGGACGCGCTCCACTCCGGCCACGTCACCCCCGAGGCGCTCATGTCACCCGTCGAGCGCCGGCAGGTGTGCGAGATCACCCGCACCTGGTACGCCCCCGGCGCCGACCCCGGCGAGCTGGAGGAGGTCTTCGCCAGGCTGATCGCCGACCCGCTCTGGCCGCGCCGCTTCGAGGCCACCCTCGCCGACCTCGCCGGGCTCAAAGCCCTCACGAGCGGCCTCATCGGACGCTTCTGCCGCTCCGCCCAGACCGCCACCAAGGAGGTGTACGGCTCCCGCCACCGCGCCGACCTGGTCGTGCCCCGGGCCACCCTGCTGGAGTGCGCCCTGCTCAAAGGCGTCACCGCGCACTACGTGATGGCCACCGAGGACCACAACGCCAACCAGATCAGGCAGCGCGAGCTGATCACCGAGCTGGCCTCGCTGATCACGCTGGGCGCGCCTGGCACGCTGGAGCCCGCGTTCCGGCCCGCGTTCACGGCGGCCCGCGACGACGCGGCGCGGGTTCGCGTGGTGATCGACCAGATCGCCTCACTCACCGACACCTCGGCGGTGGCCTGGCACAGGCGGCTTTCCCGATGATCAAGCTTCCTTATGGTGAAAGCCGCTTTCCCACCGCGCTCTGGGGGCGGATACTGCGCCCATGGCCACATATGTGATCGTCGGTGCCGGGCTGGCCGGAGCCAAGGCGGCGCAGACGCTGCGCGAGAGAGGCTTCGACGGCGAGCTCGTGCTGATCGGCGCGGAGAACGAAAGGCCCTACGAGAGACCGCCGCTGTCCAAGGAGTTCCTCCAGGGCAGGAGCGAACGAGAGAAGATCTTCGTCCACACGCCCGAGTGGTACGCGGAGAACGGCGTGGACCTGCGCACCGGCCTGCCGGTCACCAGGATCGAGCTCGGCAACCACGTGGTCAGGCTCGGCGACGGGTCGCGCCGGCCGTACGACAAACTGCTCATCGCGACCGGCGCCACGCCGCGGCGCCTGCCAGGCGCCGGCCGCTACCTGCGTACCGTCGAGGACAGCGAGGCGCTCAAGGAGCGTTTCGCGGCCGGCGGCAGCGTCCTCGTCGTCGGCGCGTCCTGGATCGGGCTGGAGACCGCCGCGGCGGCTCGTACGGCGGGCTGCGAGGTCACCGTCGTCGAGCCAGAGCCGACCGCGCTGAACCGGGCGCTCGGCCACGAACTGGGCGACCTGTTCGCCGGCCTGCACCAGCGAAAGGGCGTGAACCTGCGCTTCGGCACCACCGCCGCCGAGATCACCGCGACCGGCGTGCGGCTCAGCTCGGGTGAGCGCCTGACCGCCGACCTCGTCGTGGTCGGCATCGGCGCCGTGCCCGAGATCGAGCTCGCCCGCGACGCCGGGCTCGACGTCGGCCAGGGCATCCTCACGGACGCCGCGCTGCGCACGTCGCACCCCGACGTGTTCGCCGCGGGCGACGTGGCCGAGTCGTTCCACCCGCTGTACGGCCGCCACCTGCGCGTCGAGCACTGGGCCAACGCCCTGCACGGCGGCCCCGCCGCGGCCAGGTCCATGCTCGGCCAGGACGTGGTCCACGACCCCGTGCCGTACTTCTACACCGACCAGTACGAGCTGGGCATGGAGTTCTCCGGCGACATCGAGGGCTACGACGAGGTCGTCTACCGCGGCGACCCGGAGAGCCTGGAGTTCATCGCCTACTGGCTGCGCGAAGGCCGCGTGATCGCCGGCATGAACGTCAACACCTGGGACGTCGTCGACGACATCCAGGAGCTCATCAGGTCAGGCGTCATTGTCGACCAAAAGGAGCTGTCGACGGGTTGACGGTGAGCACCGGGCCGTTGTCGTCGTCGACCCGGGGCTCCTCGGCCGGCCTGGTGCGCCGGGTCTGCGGCACCTTCTTCGCCTCGCACTGGACGGCGCAGCGCGGCGTCTCGCCGAGCCGGCCGCGCAGGGCCAGCGTCTCCTCGCGGGGCGAGAGGGAGCGGTTGCCCGTGCGCCAGGCGTCGAGGTAGTCCCACGGCTCGACCATGCCCCTGCGTACCCACCAGAACGCCGGGCCGGTCTTCCACGAGATCGCGAAGTACAGGTTGGAACCGGTGTCGCGGGCGTTGCCCGACCGGCCGACCCGGCCGAGGAGCCGGCCCGCCTTGACGCGAACCCCCGGTCTGATGCCGTCGGCGATCGTGTCGAGGTGGCCGCCGAGGTAACGCACGCCGTCGTCGCCGATGATCGTGACGAACCTGCCCTCGCGGTGGGGCCCCTCGTCGGTGGACGGCCGCCACCGGTTCTTGGCGTTCACCTCGTCGACCACACCGCCGACGGGCGCCACGAACGCGCACCCCTGCGGCGCCCAGATCGTCGTCTTGGGCAGCACGAGCAGCTTGCGCTGGTAGGTCGTCTCACACCCCTTGACGGGGAACGTGTAGGTGTACTTCGACAGCTTCGGCGGCGGGACCTTCACCGGGGCGTCGCCCTTGGGCGGCTGCTCGGCGGCCTGCTGCTCCGCCGACGGGGTGGCCGCGGGAGTCGTGGCCGTGGTCTCCGGCGTCTCCGGCGTGCCGGTGGCGGGCGGCTGCGCGCCGGCCATTCCGCTGGCCTGGGTGCAGGCGGTGGTCAGCAGCACGGCGCCCGTGACGGCCGCCCATCGTCCGACAAGCCCCGATCGCATGATCTCCACCCACGTCACCGCTTCCCGACAACCTTTACCTTTGTAGCCGACCGGGGACCCCCGCACAGTGGCTTTCCTCCTTTAGCAACCCACAGGTAATGCGAGCCTTCCCCCGGCCTGGAGGCACCCGTGCGGGCCGTTACGTCGGTGGGGCGGAATAGACTCACCGGCGTGGCTGGCCGGATCCGTGATGTCGACATCGCGCTCGTACGCGAGCGTTCACCCATCGCCGACGTGATCGGCGAGCACATCCAGTTGCGCAACGCCGGAGGCGGCAACCTCAAGGGCTTGTGCCCGTTCCACGACGAGAAGAGCCCATCCTTCAACGTCACCCCCGAGCGCGGGATGTATTACTGCCTGGCGGCGGAAACCCGGGTCATGACGTGGGAGGGCGTGCGTCCCATCGCCGAGCTCGCGGGTGGCGTGCACCGAGTGCTCGCATCCGACGGCAGGTGGGTGGACGCACCGTTCATGTCCTTCGGGGTCCAGCCGCTGATGAAGATCGTGGTGAGCCGCAACGGGGAGCGGAAGGAGATCTTCGCGACTCCCGAGCATCGCTGGTTCGTGCGATCCGGGCGGCTCCAGGACAAACGCGCCGAAGTCATCACCAAGGACTTGAAGCCGCGCCACCGGCTGGTCACGGTGTTCCCGGGCACCCGCATCAAGCGCACCACTCCGTCGCCCTTCGGCATTGCACACGGGATCACCTTCGGCGACGGCACCCGTGCGGCCACGGGCAGCCGGGCGACGCTCGACAGTGACGAGGACGCGCAACTGCTCAAGTGGTTCCCCCTCAGCTACGTGACGGAATCCATGGGAGGGACCTCGGGCAAGAGCAGGCAGTTGCTGGTCCATCATCTGCCGCGGTTCTTCAAGGAGTTGCCCCCGCTCGACGAGTCCGTCCCCTACCTCTACGGCTGGCTCGCGGGCTACCTGGCCGCGGACGGGCATGTCGCCAAGGACGGCACGATCATGCTCAACTGCGCGGACAAGGCGACGCTCGAGTTCGTCCGCGCCGTCTGCATGCGACTGGGGATCGGCACGTACGGCGTCACGGAGCAGGTCAGAGTTGGTTTTCCGGGGAGAGAGCCGAGCTCGATCTTCCGGGTGCACTTCGTCAACGAAGACCTGACCGAAGACTTCTTCCTGATCGACGATCATCGCCTGAGGTTCGCCGGCGCGGCGAAGGCGTTCGCCCGGCGCGGTTGGGTCGTGCAGTCGGTCGAGGAGACCGACCGGGTAGAAGAGGTGTTCTGCGCCACGGTCGACCATGGACATGCGTTTGTCCTGGAAGACAATATTTTGACGGGGAACTGCTTCGGTTGTACCGAAGGTGGCGACGTGATCACGTTCGTCGAGAAGATCGAGCACCTGTCGTTCGGTGAGGCGGTCGAGCGGCTGGCGCAGCGGGCCGGGATCCACCTGCAGTACGAGCAGGGCGGCTATGTCCCCAGGCGCGACCACGGCGAGCGGGCCAGGCTGATCGAGGCGCACAAGGCGGCGGCCGAGTTCTACGCGGACAAGCTGTTCGGGCCCGACGCCGCTCCCGGGCGGCGGTTCCTGTCGGAGCGGGGGTTCGAGCGGGCGGATGCCGAGCTGTTCGGGGTGGGCTACGCGCCCGCCGAGTGGGAGGCGCTGACCCGGCATCTCCTCGGGCGCGGGTTCAGCGCCGACGAGCTGGTCAAGGGCGGGCTGGCCAAGGAGGGGCGGCGGGGGCCGATCGACCGGTTCCGCGGTCGGCTGATCTGGCCGATCAGGGACGCCACGGGCGACGTGATCGGTTTCGGGGCGCGGAAGTTGCTCGACTCCGACGACGGCCCGAAATACCTGAATACCCCTGACTCCCCGCTTTACAAGAAGAGCCAGGTTCTTTATGGGATCGATCTTGCCAAGCGGGAGATCTCCAAGCGGTCCCAGGCGGTGATCGTCGAGGGCTACACCGATGTGATGGCGTGCCATCTCGCCGGCGTGCCGACCGCCGTGGCCACGTGCGGGACGTCGTTCGGCGAGGAGCACATCAAGATCCTGCGGCGGTTCCTGCTCGACCAGGCCGAGTTCCGCGGCGAGGTGATCTTCACCTTCGACGGCGACGCGGCGGGGCAGAAGGCGGCCCTGCGGGCGTTCGCCGACGAGCAGAAGTTCGTCACCCAGACCTACGTCGCGATCCAGGGCGAGGGGCTCGACCCGTGCGACCTGCGGATCAAGCAGGGCGACGCGGCCGTGCGGGACCTGATCGCGAGCCGCGAGCCGCTGTTCCAGTTCGCGATCAGGAGCACGATCTCGCGTTACGACCTGCGCAGCAACGAAGGCAAGATCGCGGCGCTGGACGCCGCCGCGCCGATCGTGGCCGGGATCAAGGACGTCGGGCTGCGCAAGCGCTACGCCATCGACCTCGACCGATGGCTCGGGTTCATGGACGAGCGGTTCGTCATGCAGCGCATCGGCGAGGTCTCCAACGCCCAGCAGGGCCGCCCCAGGCGGGCTCCCAGGGCTGCGCCCGTCGATCCGAGCGTGCGGGTCGAGGGGGAGTTGCTCAAGCTGGCCGTGCAGCGGCCGGCGTTGCTCGGGCCGCGCTTCGACGCGCTCGACCCGCAGGCGTTCACGGCTCAGGACCACGTGGTCCTCCACAAGGTCATCACCGCCGCGGGGGGGCTCGCGACGGCCGGGCACGGCGGCCGGGAGTGGGTGGACCGGTTGCTGGAGCACGCCCACGAGGAGGGCGCCAGGGCGCTGGTGACCCGGTTCGCGGTGGAGGCGCTCCAGGCCGACGCGCACGCCGAGGAGCGCTACGCGGCGGCCATGCTGGCGGCCATCGAGGCGATCGCGGTCGATCGGGCGATCGCGCAGGTCAAGTCGCGGATCCAGCGGCTCAACCCGGTGGATGAGCAGCAGGAGTACAACAAGCTGTTCGGGGAGTTGGTGGCGCTGGAGCAGCAGCGCCGGGTGCTGCGCGACCGGGCCGCGGGGAGCTGAGCGGCGGGGGCGGTTGGTAACAGTTCGGCCGCGATCGCAGGCGGCATTCCCCACCTGCTGGCTGGGGAATCTGGCGCGGTCCAAGGAGCGTGGACAACACCATCCGGGCAGCGAAAGAGTTGCGTCCGGCCGGAGGGGTCTGGCCGGACGCGGGTAACCAGACCGCGTAATTGACTTTACTTTCCTGATCAAACTCGGGCTAAACCTAAAGGCGATCTCAATTCGGTAAGCACGATCGTCTTACCTTCGGTGACAAAAATGGGTCTGCCATTTGATGGAACCAATACTGCAGACTGTCTCCCGTGGGTGCATCGGTGCTGCCAAGCGGACCGCCATCGGTAGATCAGGTGGCGGACCTCGTCGCGAAGGGAAGGGAGCGCGGAAGCGTAACCGTCGATGACGTCGCAGCCGCGCTTGACCGATCCGAGCTGCCGTCCGACGCGCTGGAACGCGTCGTGCGGATGCTCGCCGAGAACGGCGTGGAGGTCCTCGAGCCCCAGGGCGACGAGGAGACCACCCGCGCCGATGAGGAAGACGTAGGCAAGCGGGCGCCGACCAGCGATCTGGTCCGTATCTATCTACGGGAGATCGGCCGCGTGCCGCTGCTGACCGCTGAGGAGGAGGTGGAGCTCGCCAAGTCGATCGAAGCCGGCCTGTTCGCCGAGGACAAGCTGGCCAACGGGGTCTCGCGTCTGGCCTTCCCGGAGTTCAGGGAGCTCGTCTGGCAGGGCACCCGGGCCAAACAGCGGCTCATCGAGGCCAACCTCAGGCTCGTGGTGTCGATCGCCAAGCGCTACGTCGGCCGCGGCATGCTGTTCCTGGACCTGATCCAGGAGGGCAACCTCGGTCTCATCCGGGCCGTCGAGAAGTTCGACTACACGAAGGGTTACAAGTTCTCCACCTACGCGACCTGGTGGATCAGACAGGCCATCACCAGGGCCATCGCCGACCAGGCGCGGACGATCCGCATCCCGGTGCACATGGTGGAGACCATCAACAAGCTCGTACGCGTCCAGCGTCAGCTCCACCAGGACCTCGGCCGCGAGCCGATCCCCGAGGAGATCGCCAAGGAGATGGACCTCCCGGTCGATCGTGTGGTGGAGATTCAGCGCATCGCCCAGGAGCCCGTGTCACTGCAGTCGCCGATCGGCGAGGAGGACTCCGACCTCGGCGACTTCATCGAGGACGCCGACGCCGTCGTGCCCATGGAGGCCGCGGCCTTCATCATGCTGCAGGACCAGCTCGACGACATCCTGGCCACGCTGTCGGACCGCGAGCAGCGCATCATCCAGCTCCGCTTCGGCCTGGCCGACGGGCATCCGCGCACGCTGGAGGAGGTGGGCAGGGAGTTCGGCGTCACGCGGGAGCGCATCCGGCAGATCGAGTCGAAGACCCTGGCCAAGCTCCGCCACCCGACGCGCGCCCAGATGCTCAGGGACTACCTGGACTGATCCGCGGGCATATCGGGCCCGGGCGCGACGACCGCCCGGGCCCCGTCCCACGCTCAGGAGCAGCCCTCGAACCGGGCCCGGTCCCATGCCGCAGGAGCAGCCCTCGAACCGAGGCCCGGTCCCATGTTCAGGAGCAGCCCTCGAACTGCGGCACGGCGATCGTGCTGATGTCCAGCCCCGACTTGCCGAACCACTTGTGCAGGAGCCGCGCGGCCGTGCCGTCCTGGTACATGTCGGTGATCGCCCGGTTGACCGCCTCGCACCCCGCCACGTCGTCCTTGCGCATCCCCACCCCCGTACGCTGCTCGTTGAACTGCGCGTTGGCCAGCCGCAGCCCGGAGCCGTCCTGGTCGGCCAGGCCCGCCAGGATGACGTCGTTGGTGGTGACCGCGTCCACCTGGCGGTTCTTCAGCGCCGTCAGGCACGCCTCGTAGTCGGCGAACGGCACCACCCGCGCCGCGACGCCGCGCTCGTCGATGACCCGCTGGGCCGCGTTGGAGCCCGTGACCTCGCAGATCCTGCGCCCCTCGAGATCGCGCACGTTCTTGATCGTCTCTCCAGGCCGCGTGAGGATGTCCTGGTAGGAGATGTGGTACGGCCCCGCGAACAACACCTTCTCCTTGCGGTCCTGGCTGATCGTGTACGTCGCCAGCACCAGATCCGCCTTCGCGTCGACCAGCACCTTCTCCCGGTCGGCGGCCAGCACGGGCAGGAAGGTGAACTTCTTGCCGAGCTTGCCCGCGACGTATCTGGCCACGTCCACGTCGAAGCCCTCGAAGCCGCCGCCGGGCAGCCGGAACCCCACCGACGGCAGGTCGGGGCGTACCCCGATGACCAGGCTCTCCTTGTCGACGACCGACGCCTCGGCGCCGGTCCCGCAGCCGGCGGCGACCGCCGCGGCCAGGGCCAGCACCACCGCCAGCACACGTTTCACCGGTACTCCTTGAGTCGTGGCCACACTCCGGCGATCATCAGCAGCCCGATCACGCCGATCGCGTACGGGAGCAGCCGCCACAGGGTCTCGAGCGCGCCCTCACCTCTGCCGATCGCCTGCTCGAACACTTCCTGCTTCTCCTCGGACATCTCCAGCAGCGCCTGGTCGTAGTCGTCGAACGCCTCGGCGACCGACTCCAGCCGATAGTCCACCGCCTCGTTGGTCCGCCCGCTCGTCACCAGCTCGCGATAGCTCTCGTCGGTGTGCTGGAACTCCTCGTACGTGTTCTGCACCGTCCGGCCCTCCACGCCGACGAGTTCGGGGCCGAGCAGGCCGAGGAAGTCGTTCGAGTTCCTGTTCACCGCGTCGTGGTAGGCGTCCAGGTTGCCCGCCTCGATGTAGAGCACCGACAGCGACTTGTCCAGGAACGTGTGCTCGTACGTGTCGGCCCGCTCCTTGTCCAGCAGGTAGCGGCTCTGGTCGCCCTGCATGCTGTTGCTGATCGCGCGCGCCTTGGCCAGCGTCAGCAACGAGTCGAACCCGGCCGACTTGGCCGTGCGCAACGCCTGCTGGTCCTGGCCGAGCACGTTCACCCCGAACACCAGCGTCACCGCGGTCACCAGCGTCGCGGCCAGCAGCGCGGGGCCGAACAACCGGCGGAAGCGCCGGGCCAGGAACACCTGCAACCAGATCAGGCAGGCCAGCGCGAGCAGCCCGGCCACTGCCACCGCGCCCTGGCTGAGGGGCACGAGGAGCGCCTTCTCGTCGTAGGTGCGGCGGACGATCGTGCCGGTCTCCAGCGTCAGGTTGTAGGCCTGCGGCAGCAGCACGAGCCGCATCAGGTCGGTGGCGGCGCGGTAGGTCCGCACCACCTCGGCGGGCGGCGGCCCCGGCGCGTGCCCGGCGCGCTCGCCGAGCAGCAGCGCCTGCCCGGCCAGCCGCTCGTAGCGGCCGAGCCCGTCGAGCACGGACTGCATGGTCCTGCGCTCGGCCGCGTTGTCGCCCGCCAGCTCGAACGCCTTCAGCAGCGCCTGGTTGGCCTCCGAGCGCCGCCGCTCGTAGCGGGCGACGGCCTCCTGGCGTTGCTCGGTGTACTGGTCGCCCATCACCAGCGCGTTGGCCACCTGCGCGTCCATGTCGCTCAGCGCCAGGTAGAGCCCGGCGGTCGCGACGACCTGCGGCCCCGCGTCGCGTCCGATGACCTCCAGGCCGTCGCGGGCGCTCGAACCGCCGACCGCCAGCGCCACGAACAGCAGCGCCAGCGAGGCGACGGTGACGCCCGAGATGACCCGGATCCTGCCGGGCACGTTCTGGCGTACCGGTAACGGGGCGGCCCGAGTCTGTACCAGGGTCACGGTGTGCCCTCCCTGAGGGTGATGACGGTCCACGCGCCCAGGTGGATCCGGTCGCCTGGGGCGATCCTGACGGGCACGTTGACCTTGACGGGCCTGCCGTTGACCTGGGTGCCGTTGGCCGAGCCCGGGTCAACGAGCTGCCACGAGCCGTCCGGCTGGGCCAGCAGCACGGCGTGCAGGTGCGAGACGCCCGGGTCCTCCGGCGGGCCGGTCAGGTCGATCTCCGGCGCCAGCTGCCTGGCCTTGCTGCGCCTGCCGATGCGTACCTGGTCGCCGTACAGGCCGAACGAGCGCTCGGGGCAGTACGGCGGGAACGAGATCGCGCCCGCGTCGGGACCGCCCTCGGCGATCACCTTCTCGTAGTAGGTGCGGTCGGCGGCGGTGACGGCCTCCCAGCGCGACCCTCCCTGTGCGGCGGCCCCTCCCTGGGGCCCGCTCGCGGGGGCGGCGACGGGCAGGGCGTTGCCGCTGTAGTCGTGACCGCACACCTCGCAGAACTGCCCGGCGCGCGGCGTCCGGCAGATCGGGCAGCTCTCGGCGACGGGGGTGGAGTCGGTGGCGGGCCGCGGCGGAGCGCCGGTCACGGAGGCGGCCATCTGCGTGCCGCACACGTCGCAGTAGTCGTCGGCGCCCGACGCGTGCCCCTGCGGACAGGTCGCCATCAGCTTCCCTCCTTCCGCAGCCGGCTGGTACGGACGGAGCCGGTGTCCAGCTCGATCTCGTCGGCCTTGTCGACGTCCCTGCGCAGCCTGGCCGTACCGGTGGCCGCATCGACCTCGACCACCCGCTCCAGCAGCCTGGCGGTGTCCTCGCGGCCCGACTCGGCGGCCAGCTCCCGCGCCCTGGCCAGGCGGGCGGTCGCGGTGTCGACGTCGCCCACCGCCCGCGCGCTGAGGCCGTCCTGGATGAGCTCGTGCAGCTCGGCCTGGCCGGTGTAGTGGGCGACCTTGTTGTTGATCCGGGTCGACTGCGCCAGGTCGTCGGTCCACTGGGCCAGCACGTTGCCGCTGGCCAGGACCTCCTGCGTGTCCGGGCGTACGAGCTTGACCCAGCCCGCCCTGATCTCCTGCCCGATCTGCCCTGGCGGCACCTCCACGCACACGTGGTATTCGCGCTCCTCGGCGCCCCAGGAGCCGGTCGGGTAGTCGCCGGTCAGCGGGTTGACGTCGGCGCGCTTGCCGGTCAGGTCGAGCAGCGTGGGGGAGACCTGTTTGACGAACATCAGCCGCGCCGTCTGGGGCACCCACACCCGCAGCGACAGCTCGGCCACCGTCTTGCTCATCGACGCCTGCGTCAGCCTGCGGAAGAACTCCGACAGGTCCCCCTGGTTGCGTACGAAGTCGAACGAGCCCAGCATCGCCTCGGCCACCTTGCGCAGCTCGGCGGGCACCCAGTCGTCCCCCACGCCCAGGGCGTCGCACACGAACGTGCCGCTCCAGGCCGACAACACCGAGTCGAACACCTCGGCGCGCTCGTTGTTCTGGCCGTCGGTCATCAGCAGCGCGTGCCTGATCGCCGACGGGTGCGCGGTCAGCAGGTGGCCGGCCAGCTTCAGCCACTCGCCGATGGCGGTGCCGCCGTGCGCGCTCAACTGGCCGACCGCGCGCTCGGCCTCGGCCCTGGTGGCGGGGTTCGCTTGGACCAGGCGGGGCTGGCCGCCGGGATAGACCACCTTGGCGGACGACGTACCGGAGATCACCGCGAAGTAGACGCCGTCGCGCAGGGTACGCACGGCGGTCACGGCGGCCTGCCTGGCCTCACGGATCTTGCCACCGCTCATCGAGCCCGACGTGTCAACGATGATCACTTCGGCCGCCTGCGTCGCTGCCGCCTGCGTGGTGACACCGCCGGTGGCGGCGACCGAGAGGATGGCGTGCACCTCGCGGCCGTCAAGGGGGAGGTACTTGTTCTGGTCGATGTGCAAGGTGAAAGAGGGCTGGTCACTCATGTGGTTCTCCCAAGGGGATCAAGGCGATGGTCACGTTGTCCTGCCCGCCGGAGTCCAGCGCGTGGCGCAGCAGCTCGCGGGCCATCTCGATCGGGGTTCCCGTGCCGGGGAAGGTGTAGCCGTCCAGATAGCGCCACAGGCCGTCGCTGCAGATGAGCAGCAGGCCGGGCGCGCGTGGGATCAGCCGGCGTACGTGCGGCGCGACGTCGCCGGCGTCGGCGCCGAGCCAGGCGGTGATCTCGCCGGTCTCGACCGCGTCGTCCTCGGTCAGCAGGGTGCCGCGGATGACCGCGGGACCCTCCCCGGGCGCCCGTGCCTGACCGTCGGGTCCCAGCCAGTACGCGCGGCTGTCGCCGGCCCAGGCGAGCGTCACCAGCTCCGGCTCGACGACGGCGGCGACGTAGGTGCAGGCGGGGGCGTCGTGCACCGAGGTCGCGAGCTTGCTCACGGCCCGCCCCGCCCGCTCGAACGCCTCCTCCTGCGACAGCCCGCCGGCCAGCGCGGCGGCCGCGATCTCCACGGCGACCGCGGACGCCTCGTCCGCCCTGGGCGAGCTGCCCACGCCGTCGCAGACCACGGTCACGATCGTGTCGCCGGTGGCGAGCAGGGCCATCGCGTCCTCGTTGCGGCTGCGCCGCAGCCCTCTGTCCGTCACCGCGGCCGCGCCGCCGTCGAGCACGGTCTCCGCGTGATCCCGTCCGGTGGGCTGGCGTACGCCGCACCGCTCGCAGTAGCCGTCGGCGTCGACCGCGGCGGCGCCGCAGGACACGCAGGCCGGGGAGCCCAGCGCGTGGCCGCACGCCTCGCAGTAGGTGTCTCCGGCCAGTACGGGCGCCTCGCACACCGGGCACACCACCGCGCCTCCTCGCTGGGCGTCGGTCATCACAGCCACGTCCTCGGTCGTACGGCGTTCGCCTGATCGATGAGCGCGTGGCGCTCCTGACGCGAGTCCGCCGCCACGGCGAGCTTGCGGAAGATGGACTCCAGCCGCCTGCGCAGCCCGGGCTCGGTGAACGGCGCGCCGGCCAGCGTTTTTCCCTTCGGTGGTGAGCCGGTTTCGAGCCAGGCCAGCGCACCGGCCAGCAACTCGGCGACGAGCAGGTCACGGCGGCGTGGATCGAGGTCGTCCAGGCCGGTCAGGCGGTCCGCGGCGCCCACCAGGTCGCCGGGCGCGACGCCGCTCAGATCGGACCGTCGCACCACGGAGGCCGCCAGCGCCACCTGGGCGGCCACCCGGTAACTCGACGTGGCGGGAACCTGGTCGAGCACGCTCATCCGGCCGGTCCTGGCCAGCCCGAACGCGGCGCTCACGTAGGAGTGGTCGGTGCGCCAGACGGCTTCGTACCAGGGGCCGGCCTGCCGTCCCGCGCACTCCAGCGCGTACGCGAGCGCCAGCTTGGGCGCGAGCTCGCCGGGCAACATCGACAGGCACGAGTCGAACATCGACACGGCCTGGTCCGCCTGCCCGGTGGCCAGCGCCAGCACCCCGCGATACCACGTCACCCGCCAGTCGCCGGGCAGCGCCGTGGACAGCTCGTTGAGCGCGACGGGCGTCTCCGCCGCGGCGCCCTCGGCCAGCAGCCTGGCCCGCATCAGCTTCGTCTCCGTGGTCTGCGGCATCGCGGCGAGCTGCTCGATCAGCTCCTTGCCGTCGCGGCCGAGCAGCCCGGCCAGCGACCCCGCCGCGGGATCGGCGGGGTCGACCAGCGGCACCGGCAGCCCGCGCGCGGCGAGCGCCGGATCGAGCGGCCCGAACACCTGGTCGCCCGCCTCCGACAGCGCTGTCCCCACCGCCGTCCGCTCGGGCCCGAACAGCGTCGAGGGAGCCGGGTACGGCACCCCGTCCTCCAGCGCGCTGATCTCCCGCAGCACCCCGACGAGCTGGTCCTCCATCTCCCACGCGCTCTGGAACCGGTCGGCGGGATCGGCCGCGGTCGCCCTGCGCAGCAGCCGGGTGAACGACTCGTGCCCGCAGTCCTGCGGCAGCGGCGTGGCCGTGCCGCCCCTGGCCGGGCTGTACGACGAGATCGCCAGCACCGCCAGCGTCCTGGCCACGGTGTAGAGGTCGGAGGTCACCGACGACGGCCGGGTGTCCAGTTCGGGGGCGTGGTAGCCGACCGTGGCCCACGACGTGCCCGGGGGCGAGCCGATGTGCTGCACCGCGCCCAGGTCGATGAGCTTGAGCCGCTTGCCGACCCGGATGACGTTGGCCGGTTTGAGGTCGCAGTAGACCAGGCCCTGCTCGTGCAGGTAGCCGAACGCGTGCAGGATCTCGCGGCCGTACATCAGGGTCTCGCGCAGCGGCAGCGGGCCCTGGCGGCGCAGCTCGTGGAGCGACTTGCCGCCGACGTACTCCATGACGATGTAGCCGAGGCCCTCGGAGCGCTGGAAGTTGAGGATCTTGACGATGTTGGGGTGGTCGACCGTGGTGAGGAACTTGCGCTCGGCCTCCGCCGCCGCCAGCGCCTCGGCGTCGTTGGTGTTGAGCAGGCCCTTGAGCACCACCCACATGCCGTCGAGGTTCTCGTCGGCGGCCAGGTAGACCCAGCCGAGCCCGCCGTGCGCCAGACACCCCAGCACGCGGTACTGGCCCGCCACCAGATCGCCCTTGCTCAGCTTCGGGGTGAAGGAGAACTGCGTACGGCAGTGCGGGCAGAACCCGTCCGTCAGCCCGGCCCGCCCCTCCCTGGAACGCCCCACGGCCTGGGCGCACGCCGGATTGGCGCAGAACCGCTTCTCCTCCGGCACCTCCGGATCGGTCATCACCGCGCCGACCGGGTCGCGCGGCGGCACCGACGGCAGGTCGGCGATGGTGCCGAGGACCCCGGCCCGCGACCTGCCGCTGCTGCCCACCGGCCCGCTCACCGGCCTGCTCCGGCCCACCGGCTGCGTGACGGGCGCCGAGGCCGGGGCCGAGACCGGCGCCGAGACCGGGAGCGGTGGGGAGTTCGCCGCGGAACCGCACAGGTCGCAGTAGCCCTCCTCGATCGTGCCCGTGCAACCGGGCTGCGCGCAGCGGGTCATGGTGTACCTCCGTGTATCGCGCGCTGGTAGGTCTCGACGGCCGCCGCCGCCTTCGTCAGGTCGCAGGGGGCGCTCCACAGCAGCACTCGCGCCCGCTCGAACAGCCCGGTCGCGGCCGGGTCCTCCGCCAGGCCCTTGCGTACGGCCATCGCCTGGCAGGCCCCCAGCCGGCCGCGTAGCTCGTCACGCCGGCCGACCAGGCCGTACAGCGCCTTCGCGGTGACCCGCGCCTCGTCGGCGGTCCTGCGGGCGTCGTCCTCCAGCGCCGCCAGCCGTTTGGCCCGCAGCACCCAGGTGTCGGCCGAGGCGTCGAGCGCGGCCAGCTCACCGGCCAGCGCCTCGACCCGGCTGCGCGGCTGCGCCTGCGGCGGCAGGGTGATCTTGACGACGACCGCGCCGTGGGCCAGCCTGGCCTCGCTCTCGGCCGCGCGTACCCGATCCAGGGCGGCCAGCAGGTCCTCTCTGCGCGCGGCGAACTCGCGTTTGACCACGATCGCCAGGCCCAGCTCAGCCCGGGAGGCGGCGAGGAGCCCGGCGAGCCGGTCGAGCTCCGGCTCGACGGTCCCGTCCAGCGGGTCTTCGAGCAGGTGGGCCCGCGTCCGCCGCAGCTCGGCCTCCTGCGTGGCCAGGCCGGCGCTCTCGCCGAGCTCGCGTTCGAGGGCGCGGATCTCGCGCAGGTCGGCCTCCGCGGCGTCGAGGCGGGGCAGCTCGGCGGTCCACACGGCATCGATGTCGTTGAGCGCGGCCGTGACCTCCTGGAAGGCGGCGTCCATCCGCGCCACGGTCTGGTCGAGCGTCAGGCGCTCCTCGGCCTGGGGGAGCAGCGAGCGCTGCTCGACGGGCTTGGCGGGGGCGGGCAGCAGGACGGACGCGCCCGCGAGCAGCTCGGTCAGCTCGGTGAGCTGCTCGGCGCCCGGCCTGGCGCGCGCCGCGCGGATGTTCTCCGCGTCGCGCAGCACCGCCCGATAGGCGTCGTTCAGCCGCCACAGCGTGGCCAGCGACGACTGCGCGGCGGCCCAGCGCCGCTCGGTCTCCCCGCGTAAGGACGTGCCCCTGAGCAGCTGGTAGGTGGTGTGGGATTCGAGATCGAGCAGGTCGCCGGAGATGCGGTCGCGTTCGTCGGCCCGAGCGCGCAGCGCGTGCTCGACGCCTTCCCTGCTCATGGGTGGTCCCAGACTCATCACGCTCCCCGTGACGCGGGCCCCCGCAGCCCCGTGGTCCTACCGGCACAACGGGAGGACCGACCGGTTGGTTCCACGGCTAGGGGTGACCCTGACTTGTCCCTGATTCAACCCTGTTCCACCTGCAATCCGCTTAAACGATCTCGTACCGTTTCAGACATGGGACGCATACTTCTGATCATCGCGGCGATCGTCGCCGCCCTCGTACTCCTCGGCCCCCTCGTGGGCTTCGCCCTCACGCTGCTCAAGTGGGGTCTCATCATCGGCGTGGTGGCGTTCGGCGTCATGCTCGTGTCGAAGTGGGTCAAGAGGACATAGCTTCCTGGCGCTTCCCCAGTCATAGTGAGGTGATGGAGGCGCGGCCGGCGGTCGACGATGCCGCGCTCGGGCGCGAGGCACTGGCCGTGCTCGAGGCGAACTGGACGGGCACAGGCACCGTGCCCGCCCCGGGTCTCTACCCGCACCAATGGAGCTGGGACTCCGCCTTCGTCGTCATCGGCCTGGCCAGGCACCGGCCGGACCGGGCCCGCGACGAGCTGGTCAGCCTGCTGCGCGGGCAGTGGGCGACCGGGATGGTGCCGCACATCGTCTTCCACACCCGCGAGGCGTACTTCCCCGGGCCCTCCGTGTGGCGTTCGGGGGACAACCGGGCCGCGCCGCACGACGTGCTCACCTCCGGGCTCACCGCGCCGCCGCTGCACGGCCTGGCCCTGTGGTGGCTCTACCGGCACACCGGCGACGCCGCGTTCGTCAGGCAGATGTATCCGAAGCTGGTACGCCAGCACGCCTACCTCACCGCTTCCCGCGATCTCGGCGGCGCGGGCCTGGCCGCGATCGTGCACCCCTGGGAGTCGGGCATGGACGACAGCCCGGCCTGGGACCAGCCGCTCGCCGCACTCCCCGTCATCAGGTACGGCTACCGCAGCGTCTACCGTGGCGTCGACCTCGACGAGCGCCACCCCGACAGCGACCACGACCGCTACGTCTGGCTGGCCATGCGCTACCGCGACGCCGGCTACGGCGCGGGCTACCTGCGCGACGAGCACCCGTTCGCCATCGAGGACCCGATGTTCAACGGGATCTGGCTGGCCTCCTGCCAGGCCATGGCCGAGCTGGCCCCGCTCGCCGGCGCCGACCCCAAGCCCCACAGCGAGCAGGCCGAGCGCATCAGACGGGCCATGCTCGACCGCCTCTGGGACGGCTGCTTCTACGCCAGGGACCTGCGCACCGACCGGCTGATCAGGGTGTGCACGGTGGGCGCGTTCGGGCCGCTGCTGGATCCCGGGCTGCCCAGCGACCAGTTGCACGCCGCCGTGGAGATGCTGGAGTCGGCCAGGTTCATGGGCGCCACCGGCTATCCCGTGCCGAGCTGCGAGATCCGCGCCGCCCAGTTCGACCGCACCCGCTACTGGCGCGGGCCCTCGTGGGTGAACACCAACTGGCTGCTCCGCCGCGCCGCGGCCGTGCACTCGCTCGACCACCTCGGCCAGCAGCTCACCAACGGCACCCTGCGGCTGGTGCGGCAGGCCGGCTTCCGCGAGTGCTTCGACCCGTTCGACGGCAGCGGACGCGGGTGCAGGGACTTCTCGTGGAGCGCCGCGCTCACTCTCGATCTGCTCGCCGATACCGTGGTGGAATGAGCTTCTTCCGCCGCCTGCCCGCCGACGTGCGCAAATCGCTGGACATCGAGCCGGGGGAGCGGGTGCTGACGTTCGCCGAGTCCGGCGACGGCCACGTGGTGGCCACCAATCTCGCGCTGCACCTGCCAGACGGGACGCGGGTGCCGTACGAGGAGATCGACAAGGCGTCCTGGGACGACACCGGCCTGCGGCTCCTGACCATGGACGGCGCCCAGCGCTTCGAGCCGATCGCGCAGCCGCGGCTGCTGCCCGAGACCGTTCGGGAGCGCGTCAACTCCACGATCGTCTTCAACAAGCACGTCAACCTGCCCGGGCGCGGCGGCGTGCGGCTGGTGGCCAGGCGCCCGCCCGGCGGTGAGGTGCTCGGCTGGACCTTCGTCTTCGACGACGGGCTCGACCCCGAGGACCCCGGCCTGCGCGCGCAGGCCGAGCAGGTCCTGGAGGGAGTGCGGCGCAGCATGGGCGTGTGAGGCCCTCAGTACGGGATGCCGCTCTCGCGGGCCTTCCTGTCGACGGTGTCCTCCTCCTCGGGCCAGCCCGTGCCGGTGTCGGGCCCCCGGTGCTCGTCGCGGCTCAGGAACGGGATCCGATGCTGCAGCGTGTCGCCCATCCTCGTCCTGGCCATCCCGGCGTACTTCGACGCCTGAGCGCCGACCACCCCGGCCACCTCCTGGACCCTGGGGTTGTCGGCCACGCGTTGCGCCGTCCGCCTGATCTGTTCGTACCGCTCGCGTCCGGCCCGGCTGCCCAGCACGTAGCCGACCGCCAGACCCACAGCGAATGTCATCCGATAACGCATTTCGCACCTCCGCTGTCTCCGGGCCTACCCCACTCATGATGCGACACGCACTCCCGGAGTGCGCTAATCTATTCCTGCGCCTGACGGAAGGGCCCAGCGCCCCCACGATCAGCGCAAACGGTCGATCCCGCGTAGCTCAACGGCAGAGCAGCCGGCTGTTAACCGGCAGGTTATAGGTTCGAGTCCTATCGCGGGAGCCAACGCACGAGGCCCCCTCCGGAGTTCCTGGAGGGGGCCTCGTTTGTTCGCGTCGCGGGCGGTTTCGCGCTTTGTAGCGGGTTGTAGTGCGACGGTCACACATTTTTCTGTTTGCCGGGACAAGGCGGGGTTCGGCCGGGGAAGATGGGGCGACCGGCCCCCGGGCCGGAAGCCGCGGGCAGTCTTGACGGGGGCGCGGAAAGGGCGCCGCCACCAGGACGTGCCGCCGCACCCGGAAGGCGGCGGGGCGATCCGATGACCGAAGAGTGCTGGTTGTCGCGTGTCTACCTGGTTCAGGTCCCTGCGTCCCTTCGACGCGTTCCCCACCCTGGTCGAGCGAACCGCCGACCTGCGCGAGGCGGAGCGCTTCATCAAGCTGTTCCACGCCGAGAACCCCTCCGCCGGAGGGATGTACGCCCGCCTGCGCGACATCGCCAGAGACGTGGCCCGCTACGGCACCTACACGCACACGTTCGAGGAGCTCGAGTTCGGTGCCAGGGTGGCCTGGCGCAACAGCAGCCGGTGCATCGGACGGCTCTACTGGCGTTCGCTGAAAGTACGCGACCGCAGGCAGGTGAGCACGGCCGAGGGCGTGGCGCTCGAATGCGTCGCCCACCTCCGCGAGGCCACCGGCGCCGGCAAGATCAGGCCCACCGTCACCGTGCTGGCCCCCGACACGCCCACCCTGCCGGCCCCCCGGGTGCTCAACGAGCAGCTCATCCGGTACGCAGGCCACCGCACCCGCGGCGGCCCCGTCGTCGGCGACCCCAGGAACGTCGCACTCACGGACACGGCCGAGGCCATGGGCTGGCGCGGCCGGGGCGGCCGGTTCGACGTGCTGCCCCTGATCGTGCAGGCGGGCGTCGGGGAGCCGCTGCTGTGCAACCTGCCAGGCGACGCCGTGCTGGAGGTGCCGCTGACCCATCCCGAGTACTCATGGTTCGCGAACCTGGGGCTGCGCTGGCACGCCGTACCGGCCATCTCTGACATGTGCCTGGAGATCGGCGGCATCTGCTACCCGTGCGCACCCTTCAACGGCTGGTACATGGGCACCGAGATCGGCGCGCGCAACCTCGCGGACACCGACAGGTACGACCAGCTCGCGTTGGTGGCCGGGCGGCTCGGCCTGGACACCTCCACCGAGCGCTCGCTGTGGCGCGACCACGCGCTGGTGGAGCTGAACGTGGCCGTGCTGCACTCGTTCGAGCGGGCGGGGGTCACGATCACCGACCACCACACGGAGTCGCGGCGCTTCCTCACCCACCTGTCGCGGGAGGAGAAGGCCGGTCGCGTCTGCCCCGCCGACTGGTCGTGGATCGTGCCACCGCTGTCGGGCAGCGCCACCCCGGTCTTCCACCGGTACTACGACACCCGCTCACTCACCCCCGCCTTCGTCCACCACCGCTAGCACCCGCCTGCCCGCCCCCGTCTTCATCCACCACCGCTGGTACGCGCCTGCTCGCCCCCGTCTTCGTTCGCGACGGTCAGCCGCTCACGGAGGGCGGCGAGTTCGGCGGTGGTCAGGCCTGCCACGCGCAGGTAGTCCTCGGCGTCGAGGCCGGCCAGCAGCGACAGGATCACCTCGGACGTGGTCGTGCCCGCGCCGGTCAGGCGGGCCTGGACGCGCAGGTCGTCGTCGGCCTGGCCGAGCTTCGCGTAGAGCGGGCGCAGGCGGTCCGCCGACAGCGCGTAGTCGGCCAGGATGTCGTGCTCGGCGACCCCGGCGAGCGCGAGCAGCAGCAGCGTGACCAGCCCGGTGCGGTCGCGGCCGGCCACGCAGTGCACGAGCACCCCGCCCGGGGGCGCCTGCGCGATCGCGCGCAGGGCGCGGGCGCACCGGTCAGGCCGCCGCTCCATGAACGGCTGGAGGTAGAGCGGCGTCCCGCCGTACGGGAGGCGGCCGGGGTCGTCGGGCTGGTCCAGCGGCACGCTGACGACGCTCACGCCGGGCGGCCGGTGGCCGGTGCCCACCTGGTGCTCGCCGGGGGTGCGCAGGTCCACGATCGTGCGTACGCCGTGGGCCTGGAGCGCCGCCCATCCCGCCTCGGTCAGCCGGTCGGGGGTGTCGGAGCGCACCACGGCGCCCCACCGGGTCAGGCGTCCGCCGGCTGCGGGCAGGCCGCCCAGGTCGCGTACGTTGTGGCAGCCGTCCCACGCGAGATCTCTCGTCACCAGTCGTATCCTTGCCTTCCCGGCCCAGAACATGATTCTGTTAGGCCCATGGCGGAACTCGTTCTCTCCACGGTCGACCAGGGCGTCCTCACGCTGACCTTCAACCGTCCCGACACGCTCAACGCCTGGACGGACGCGATGGGCCGGCGCTACTTCGACCTGCTGGCGCAGGCCGAGCAGGATCCGGGCGTGCGGGCCGTGGTGGTCACCGGCGCGGGCAAGGGATTCTGCTCGGGAGCCGACTTCAAGACACTGAACGCCATCCAGACCGGATCGTACGACGAGAAGCCGGATCCACGGCCCAACACGTTCCCCGCGAGCATCGGCAAGCCCGTCATCGCCGCCGTCAACGGGGCCTGCGCCGGGCTCGGCATGGTGCACGCCCTCGTCTGCGACCTGGTCTTCACGGCCGAGGACGCCAAGTGGACCACGGCGTTCGCCCGCCGCGGGCTGGTCGCCGAGTACGGGCTGTCCTGGGTGCTGCCGCGGATCATGGGGCAGCAGCGGGCCATGGACGTCCTGCTGTCGGGGCGGGTGTTCACCGGGCGGGAGGCGTACGAGCTGGGGCTGGTCAACCGGGCGGTCCCGGGGGAGTCGCTGCTGGGCGAGGCCCAGGCGTACGCC
>NZ_JADOGI010000008.1 GCF_015645445.1 Nonomuraea cypriaca
GGCGGGGGGTGATCGCCGGTGGGACGGCGGCCGTTGTGGCCGCCGCTGCCGTCACCGCCGTGGTCGTCAGCACGTCCCAGCCCCCCGACCCGCCGGGCGGCACCGGCACGACGACGAACCCGGCGCCCACGGACGGCGACACGAGCCGCTGGCTGCGCGAGGACTCCGACATCCCAGAGGAGTACCGCGGGCTGATCGTGCAGGCGGGCACGTACTGCGAGCAGCCCGGCCTGAGCCCCGCGCTGATCGCCGCGATGCTCAAGGCGGAGTCGGGCTACAACCCGCGCCTCTCCGATCCGCAACAGGACGAGTACGGCATCGCCAGGTGGACTCCGGACGTGCTGTGGCACTGGCAGCCGGGCGGTCTGAAGCGCCCGGAACCCACGCCGCCGTTCAGCGCCGAGTTGTCGATCCTGTCCATGGGCCGGTTCATGTGCGGGCTCGGCCCGCGGGTGAACGACCTGCCCGGCCAGCCCGCGCTGAAGCTCGCCGCCCTCTACCGCAGCGGCGTCGACCCGCTGAAGCGGGCAGGCGGCATCCCCGCACGATGGCGTGACTACACCACCAAGGTCTCCCGCTACATCCGCGACTACCAGCCTGCCTGAGGCACAACCCGGCCTAGCGGCCCGCCCGGGGGGCGGCCGGTTCGGCGATGCGTGTGGGCTCGTCGGATCGCACGATCGTGCCGAGGATGTCGTTCAGCGCCTCGGTCGAGCTTGGATGGGTGTAGACGGCCTCGCGGAGTTCGGCCGCCGTGACGCCGTGCCGCATGGCCAGCGCCACCACGTTGATGATCTCCTGCGCGTCGACGCTCAGCAGCGCGGCGCCGAGGATCTCGTCGGTCTCCACGTCGATCACGAACTTCATCACCCCGCGCGTCTCCTCCACGACGTACGCGCGCGGCATCGCCGCGATGTCCGCCACCCGCTGCCACGCGATCTTGATCCGGCATCCGGCCGCGCGGGCCTCCCTCTCGGTGAGGCCGACGGTGGCCAGCGGCGGGGTCATGAACAGGGTGGCCGGGATCGCGACCCGGTCCGTGATCGACCGGCCGTCGTCGCCCAGGAGCTGGTCGAGCACGATCCTGCTGTCGTCCAGCGACATGTAGGTGAACTGCGGCCCGCCGTTGACGTCGCCGAGCGCGAAGATGTGCGGCCGGCTGGTCCGCAGGTGCTCGTCGACCTCGACCGCCCCGTACCGGGTCGTCCTGACGCCCGCCGCCTCCAGCCCGAGGTCGTGGGTGACGGCCGCCCGGCCGGTGGCGACGAGGACCGCGTCCGCGTCCACGGTGTGCCGCGCGCCGTCCTTGCCGTAGACGACGGTGGCGTGGTCGCCGCCGTCGCGGAGCTCGGTGACCTCGGCACTCGTGACGAAGTCCGTGCCCTCGCCGGTGAGGATGTCCAGGGCCGCGCCGGCGACGTCGCCGTCCAGCCGGCCGAGGATCTCCGGAGCCTCTTCGAGCACGGTGACCTCGGAGCCGAAGCGGTTGTAGATGGAGGCGAACTCGATGCCGAGGTAGCCGGCGCCGATGATGGTGAGTCGTCGGGGCAGGACGGTGGCGTGGATGAGGTCGGTGCTGGTGACGACGCGCTTGTTGCCGCGCAGGCCGGGAATGTCCGGGATGATCGGCTCGGAGCCGGTGTTGATCAGGATGTGGCCGGCGGTCACGGTGACGCGATCGTCGCCGGTCACGACCTCGGCGGTGTGCGGATCGGTGAACGTGGCCCGGCCGGTGAGGACCGTGACCGTGTCGGCGCCGTTGAGCGAGTCGTAGTTGGCGCCGCGCATGAAGCCGGTGATCGCCTGCACCTGCCTGATGGAGCGTTCGTACCATTCCTGTGGCGGGTCGTCCGGCCGGCGTTGGCCGGAGTGGTGGACGAGCGCCTTCGACGGCACGCATCCGACGTTGGGACACGTGCCGCCGTACATCTGGTCGGACTGCTCCACCATCACGACGCGCTTGCCGCGCCGGCCCATCGCGGCGGCCACCGTCTTGCCGCCCTTCCCGAAGCCGATGACGAGCAGATCGGCGTGGATCTCGTTACTCATGGCTCTCCCCCGTATCGGTACGATCGACGCCCCCCTGGTCATCGACCCCCTCGTACTGCATTCCACCCGTACGGGGTTATAAAGCCGTCACCGCTAAAGCCGCTTCCAGCCGGTTCATAGCGATGCCTTATGACCCCGATAAGGCGTCGTCCGGATCCCTGAAGCCGCCGACGAACCTGGCCAGATCGCGGCGGCGCGAACCGGCCGGCCACACCACCCACGTACGGCGGACCAACGGGTGCCCCACCAGCGGCGACCAGGTGATGCTCTCGGGAAGGGGCTGCGACCAGTTCGGCGGCGCCAGCGCGAAGGCCCGCCCGGAGCCCACGGCGGCCAGTTTCACCTCCGCGATCAGCTCCTGGCCCTCGGGGGCGGCCGGGCCGAGATCGAGGCCGTGGCCGCGCAGGATGGCGGTGAGCTCGTCGTACCAGGCCGGGCTGCCGGAGCGGGGGAAGGAGACCCACTCGAGCCCGCCGAGCGCGTCCAGCCGTACGCCCTCAGGGCCGGCCAGCTCGGCGGCCTGCTCGGCGGCGAGCAGCACGCCGAGGTGCTCCCTGACCACCAGCATCGCGTCGAACTCCGGCCCGGCGGGACGCTCACGCAACAGGCCGGCGTCGAGCTCACCGGCCCGCAACGCGGCCAGCTGGGCGGCCGTCGAGAGGTGACGTACCTGCACCCGGGTCGCGGGAGAGGTCAGGGAGAGCTGCTCCAGCGGTGGCCCGAGCAGGCCGGACGGCAGTTCCAGGGGGATCCCCAGCCGCAGCACCCCGCCCCCGTCGCCGGTGTGGGCGGCCATCGTCCGCAGCGCCTGGTCGTAGCGGGCCAGCACGGCACGCGCCTCGGCCAGCAGCGTCCTGCCCTCCTCCGTGGGCGTCACTCCGGTGCTGCTGCGGACCAGCAGCCTGACCCCGAGCTCGCGCTCCAGCGCGTTGATCGTCTGTGACAGCGCGGGCTGGCTGATGTGCAGCACGCGCGCGGCCGCCGACATACCGCCTTTCTCGGCCACCGTGACGAACATCCGCAGCTCACGCAGCTCCATGCGCCCATGTCACCACATGGCGGGTGCAGCTACCTCCACCCAGGCGTGCATCTGGCTGCATTCTCCGGCGATGACCGCGCTCCTAGTGTCAAAGTCAGCCGTTCCGGGCGGGCGGCAGAAGGAGTAGATCATGGACAAGGTCACACGCCGTGGATTGCTCGGCGGTACGGCGGCGCTCGGCTGCGCGGCGATGACGGCGGGAGTCGCCCCGAGCGCGGCGGCCTCCGCCGAGCCGCGGTTCGGCCCCATCGTCGTACGCCCCGCCGACCCCCGCTACGAGGACCTGGCGGAACATCGGGCGAACCACCGCTTCCGTCCGCGACCCGACTACTTCCACGTGGTCGGCTCCACCGAGCAGGTGGTCGCGGCGGTCAACGCGGCGGTCCGGGAGAACCGCCGCGTCACCGTACGCAGCGGCGGCCACTGCTACGAGAACTTCGTCGGCGACGGCGCGCAGGTCGTGATCGACATGTGTGGGATGTCGGAGGTCTCCTTCGACCGGCGGCGCGGTGCGTTCTGCGTCGAGGCCGGCGCCACGCTGCTGCAGGCGTACCGCAGGCTCTACCTGGGCTGGGGCGTCACCATTCCCGGCGGCCAATGCGGGGGCGTGGCCGCCGGGGGTCACATCGCCGGCGGCGGGTACGGCCCGCTGTCGCGCCGCCACGGCCTCACGGTGGACTACCTGCACGCCGTGGAGGTCGTGGTGGCCGACCGCTCCGGCCGGGCCCGCGCGGTGGTGGCGACCAGGGACCCGGACGACCCGAACCACGACCTGTGGTGGGCGCACACGGGCGGCGGTGGCGGCAACTTCGGCATCGTCACGCGCTACTGGATGCGCGACCCGGACGTCAGGGGAGGCGACCCGGCCGAGCTGCTGCCCAGACCGCCCGCCACCATGCTGTCCGGCGTGGGTCTCTGGTCGTGGGACGGCATGACGAAGGAGTCGTTCCGCAGACTGCTGCGCAACTACGCGGAATGGCACCAGCGCCACAACTCCCCGGGAGGTCCCGAGGCGTCGCTGTTCGGCTCCCTGCTCGTCGGCGGCCGCCAGCCTGCCGCCGACCCCGGCGGCATCGTCCTGCCCGCCGAGATCGACGCCGCCGTCCCCGGCGCCGAGACGCTTCTGCGCGACCACTTCGCCGCCGTGGGCGAGGGTGTCACCCCCGACGTGTTCGTCACTCCGTTCCAGCGCGCTCCCTGGTACCAGCACATGCATACGGCCTCGACCGGCGGGGTGTCGGAGGCGGGCCGTTACAAGGGCAAGTCCGCCTACCTGCGCGAGCCGTTCACCGACGCGCAGGCGGACGTGGCCTTCGACCACCTCGGCACCGCCGGGGACGTCTCGAAGAGCGGCCTGCTCTGGCTCCTGGGGTACGGCGGCCAGGTCAACACGGTCCCGCCGGCGGCCACCGCCACGGTGGAACGCGAGTCGATCATGAAGATGATCCACCTGGTCACCTGGGAGGAGGGCCAGGACGGCGCGGCACATCTGGAGTGGGTGCGCCGGCTCCACCAGGGGACGTTCGAGGCGACCGGAGGCGTGCCCGTGCCAGGGGGCAACTGCGGCGGCGCCTACATCAACTACCCGGACACCGACCACGCCGACCCCGCGTGGAACACCTCCGGCGTGCCGTGGTCCACGATCTACTACGGCGCCAACTACGCCCGCCTGCAGCGGGTCAAGGCCCGCTGGGACCCGCGCGACGTCTTCCACCACGCCCTGTCGGTGCGCCTGCCGACGTGACGGGCGCCGCCGCCTCCCGCCCTGCCGCGTGCCGTCTCCCGCGGCACGCGGCACGCGGCGGGGCGTCCGGGCGGGTCAGGAGCCGTTACGGGCGTTGACGGGGGACTCCCGCGTCGCCGCCGCGGAAGGCGGCGAGCCGTCGCCGCCCGGCGGCTCCGACGTGCGCCTGATCAGCCGGAGGCCGAGGCGGATGAGCGGCCAGAGCACGACGATCGCCACGACGGCGTAGATCAGCACCGCCAGGGCGCTGGACGTGAGCACACTGAGACTGCCGTCGCTGATCTGCAGCGCCCTGCGCAGTTGCGTCTCCGCGCGCGGTCCGAGCACCACGCCCACGATGAGCGGGAGCACCGGCAGGTCGTAGCGGCGCATGGCGAGCCCGAGGCCGCCGAGGACCAGCAGCGTGACCAGGTCGAACGGCTGGGCGTTCAGCGAGTACGCCCCCAGCACGGCGAAGAAGAGAATCCCGCTGTACAGGTACGGACGCGGAATGCGCAGCAACTTCGCCCAGGCCGGCGCCAGCGGCAGGTTGATGACCAGCAGGAGCGCGTTGCCGATGAAGAGGCTGGCGATCAGGGCCCACACGAGTTCGGGCTCGTTGGACATGAGCTGGGGGCCTGGCTGGATGCCGTACGTGGTGAAGGCGGCCAGCATGACCGCGGTCGTCGCGCTCGCCGGCAGGCCGAGCGTGAGCAGGGAGGTCATCGACCCCGCGGCGGAGGCGTTGTTGGCCGCCTCAGGCCCGGCGACCCCTTCGATCGCCCCGCGCCCGAACTCCTCCGGCCTCTTCGTCAGCCGCTTCTCGACCGTGTAGGACAGGATCGTCGGGATCTCCGCACCGCCGGCGGGCAGGGCGCCGAAGGGGTAACCCAGGGCGGTGCCGCGCAGCCAGGGCTTCCATGACCGCCGCCAGTCGGACCGGCTCATCCAGGGCCGGCCGGGCGCCATGGGCCGGTCCGCGCCGCCGTCCCGGTGGATGGCGATCCACAGCGCCTCCCCCACCGCGAACACCGCCACGGCGACGAGCACGATGTCGATCCCGTCGATGAGCTGCGGGACGCCGAAGGTGAGGCGTTGCTGGCCGGTCTGCGGATCGAGGCCGACCAGTCCGATCGTGAGTCCGAGCGCCAGGGAGGCGAACCCGCGTACGCGCGACGCGCCGAGGGTCGCGGTCACGGCCACGAACGCCAGCACCATGATGGCGAAGTACTCCGGCGCGCCGAGTTCGACCGCGAGGCGGGCGATCGGCGTGGCCAGGAACACCAGCAGCGCGGAGCCGATGGTGCCCGCGATGAAGGAGCCGATGGCGGCCGTGGCCAGCGCCTGCGCGGCCCTGCCCGTCCTGGCCATCAGGTGGCCTTCGATGGCGGTCACCACCGTGGAGCTCTCCCCCGGGGTGTTGAGCAGGATCGAGGTGGTCGACCCGCCGTACGCGCCGCCGTAGAAGATGCCGGCGAACATGATGAACGCGCTCGTCGGCTCCAGCGCGTACGTCAGCGGCAGCAGCAACGCGATGCTCATCGACGTGCCGAGCCCAGGCAGGACGCCCACGGCGGTGCCGAGGATGACGCCGATCGCCGCGTAGAGCAGGTTCATCGGGGTGAGCGCGGTGCCGAACCCCGCGGCGAGTTGTGCCAGCGTGTCCATCACAGGATCCCCTGCAGGACTCCCGCGGGCAGGTGGATGCCGAGTCCCGCGTCGAACAGGTAGAACGAGCCGAGCGCCAGTCCGGCTGCCACGGCGAGGTCACGCAGTTGGTGGCGGCTGCCCAGCGCGTAGCAGGACAACCAGAACAGCAGCCCGCCGGCGATCACCCAGCCGGCCGGCTCGATCAGCGCGATCGTGAGGACCAGTGCGCCGGCCAGCACGACCGCGGTCTTCCAGCCGCCGCTCCTGTCGCGCTCCTCGTCGTCGCTCTCGTGGGTCCCGCTACCGTCACCGTCGTGGGTCCCACCGTCCTGCGTCCCGCTCTCGCCACCGTCCTGCGTCCCGCTCTCGCCGCCTTCCCCGGCCCGGCTCTGGGCTCGTCCGCGGATGATCTCCACGGTGAGCAGCGCCGCGCAGAGGACCAGGAGGCCGACCACGACGCTGGGGATGGCGGCCGGGCCGACGGGTCCCCGTTGCGCGTAGGCGCCGGACAGGTGGGTGAGGTCCCAGGCGACGAGGGCGGCCACGCCGAGCAGCAGGGCCACCACGCCGATGTCGGTCAGCGGCTTGCCCGGCCCGCTCACAGGGCACCCGCCTCCTTGAGTATCTGGCCGATGCGGTCCTGCTCGGTCGCCATGAACGTGCCGAACTCGGGTCCGGCCAGGAACGCGTCGTACTGCCCGTTCTTCTGCAGCGTCTGCTTCCACTCCGGCTTGTCGCGCAGCCGGCGGAACACGTCGATCAGCTTGTTCTTGTCGTCCTCGCTGATCCCCGGCGGCGCGATGAAGCCGCGCCAGTTGGAGAAGACCAGGTCGACGCCCTGCTCCTTCAGCGTCGGCGCGTTCACCTCGGCCAGGCGCTCGGCGCTGGAGACCGCGAGCACCCGCAGCTCTCCGGACTCGATCTGGTCGGCCCACTCGGCGTATCCGGAGGCCGCGAACGCCACCTTGTTCCCCAGGACCGCGGGCAGCAGTTCGCCGCCGCCGTCGTACTGGACGAAGTTGACCTCCTTGGGATCGATCCCGGCGGCCTTGGCGAGAAGCATGATGTACGTGTAGTCGGGCCCGCCGACCGCGCCCCCGCCGCCGGGCACCTTGCCCGGGTTCTCCTTCCACGCCTCGAGCAGCTGGTCCAGCGTCTTGTACGGCGATGAGGCGGACACCGCGATGATGCTCGGCTCCTCCAGCACCCGGGCGATCGGCGTGACGTCCTTCAGTGTCACGGGCGCCTTGTTGGCCAGCACGGCTCCGGTGACGGCCAGGCCGGTGGTCATCAGCGTGTCCGCCTGGCCCTTCTGGTTCACCAGTTGCTGGAGCGCCACAGTGCCGTCCGCGCCCGGTTTGTTGATGACGTCCGTACGGTTCACGATCTTGGTGTCGGACAGGGTCTTGGCGATCTGGCGGGCCATCGTGTCGTAGCCGCCGCCGGGCGAGTTCCCGACCACGACGTGCATGTTGCGGGCGGGGGATGCCGTGTCCTCGCCCGCGGTCGTACCGCACGCGGTGATCGACAGCAGCAGGGCGAAGGCGCCGGCGAGGGCTCGGGAACGGGTTGTGTGCTTCATGTGAGGGGTGCTCCTTGGCTAGGAGTGTTCGCTGAGTGAGGCCAGGGTCCGCAGGGCGTGCAGGTCCTCGTCGGGGACCTCGACGCCGTCGCGTACCTGGCGGTGGTAGGCGGCCATCTCGCTCTCGCCGGGGACGCGTACCGGGACGGCTGGGTCGGTGGCGGGGGTGTCGTGCAGGATGCGGACGAAGTCGGTCATCCGCTCGGTGAGCTCGGACCCGCCCATGAGAGGGGCGGTGTCGACCAGGATGAACAGGTGGCCGAGGTCCTGCGCCCGCTCGGGATCGGTGCTCCAGGAGCTCACCCGGTCCAGGTAGGCGGCTCCCGACAGAAGGCCCGCGAACAGGTCGATCATGAGGGAGAGGCCGTAGCCCTTGTGGCCGCCGATCGGCTGGAGGAAGCCCTCCAGGGCCTCGGCGGGGTCCGTGGTCGGGCGCCCGTCCCGGTCGGTCGCCCAGGTGCCGGGGATCTCCGTACCGGCTTTGGCGGCGCCGCGGATCTTGGCGCGGGCCACCACGCTCATCGCGATGTCCAGCAGCAGCGGATCGCCGCCGGGGCGGGGCACGCCCAGGCCGATGGGGTTGTTCCCGAGCCTGGCCTCCTGGCCGCCCCAGGGCGCGATGGTGGTCGTGGCGTTGCTGGCGATGATCGTCGCGAACCCCTCCTGGGCGGCCAGGAACAGGTACGGCATGATCGGGCCGAAGTGGTTGCTGTGGCGGGCGAAGGCCGCGCCGATCCCGGTGGCCCGCGCTCCCGCCATGGCGGCCCGCAGGGCCCGGGCTCCGATGAGCGGGCCGATCCCGTTCGCGCCGTCGACCCTGGCCATTGCCGGGGCCACCATGTCCGTGGTGATCTCGGCGGTCAGGTCGATGCCGCCGAGATGGGCCCGTTCCAGGTACTGGGGGATGCGCTGGACGCCGTGGGTCCTGATCCCGAACAGCTCGGCGAGCACCAGCACGTCGGCCACCTGGCCGGCGTCGTCCGCCGGTAGCCCGGCCGTGCACAGCGCGGCGGCCGCGAGGTCGTGCAGCTGCTGCCGGGTGATCGTGGTCATGCGGTTCCTCTCGGTGGGGTGAGGGGTTGGCGGGTACGCCGGCACCGTCGTCCCTCGTCTCTCCGACCCCGAAATATTGATTAACCTGCCATCAATATTGACGACATATTGATAGTGTGTTGACACTAGGCGGGTCCGATCGCGGGTGTCAACACTCGATTTGCGGCGCGCCGCAGGGGGAATGCACTACAGTTGACGAATCAACATAGAAATCAACATAGAAACCAATATGGAGGGTGACGGACTGGTGCCAGGTGAGAGCGCACAAGCCGACACCCTGTCGGTGGCGGAGGCCGCACGGATCCTCCAGGTGAAGCCCAGCACCGTGTACGCCTACATCAGCCGCGGCCTGCTCCAGAGCGAGCGGTCCCGGGGCCGCAGCTGGTTGTCCCGCGCCGCCGTGGAGCGGTTCAGCCTGCGCAAGGGCACCCCGCCTGAGCCGTCGCCCGGCGGCTCGGGGCCTGGCGACGTCACCACCCGCGTCGCGCACATCGTCGACGACCAGCTCTTCTACCGGGGACGACCGGCCACGGAGCTGGCGCGCACGCATTCGTTCGAGTCGGTGGCCGAGCTGTTGTGGGGCGGGCGCGCGAACGCGACCGCATGGGTGATCGACGCCAAGACCGTCGAGGCCGTACGCCGGCTGCAGGCGGCGATGCCCGCCTCTAGCCTGCCGCTGGACCGGATCAAGGCCACGACCATGGTGCTCGGCGCGCTCGACCCGTTCCGCTACGACCTGTCCACGCCGTCGGTCACCTCGGTGGCGCGCACGCTGGCCCCCGCGTTCATCGAGTCGCTCCCCCCGGCCGCCGCGCCCGCGCCGTCCGGACGGTCGACGGCCGAACGGCTCTGGTCGGCCCTGTCGCCCGGCCCGCCGCTGCCCGCCGACCTCGAACTCATGTCGGCCGCGCTGGTCCTGTGCGCCGACCACGGCCTCGGGCCGTCGACGCGGGCGGCGCGCGACGCCGCGGCCACCGCCGCCGACCCTTACTCCGTGGTGCTGGCGGGCACGAGCATGGCCAGCGGGCTGCTGCACGGGGGCGGCTCCTCGCTGGCGGTGCAGGCCTGGCTGGCGGAGATCGACTCCCCGGACCAGGTCGCCAGGGTGCTGGGACAACGGCTGCAACGCGGTGACGGCCTGTCGGGATTCGGGCAGCCCCGTTACCGAGGCCCCGATCCGCGCGGCGCGATGCTGCTGGCCATGCTCCCCGCGTCGTCGGCCAGGCCGGAGCGGCTGGAGATCGTCAGGGCCGCCGTGGACCTCGTGATCGAGCGACGGCAGTTGCAGCCGAACGTGGAGTTCGCGCTCGGGGCGCTGTGCTTCGCCCACGGCATGGCCAACGGCGCAGGCGAGGCCGTCTTCGTGCTGGCCCGCAGCGCCGGCTGGATCGCCCACGCCCTTGAGGAGTACACGCTCTCGCAGGTGAGGGGCGTGCGTTAGAACCACGACGGCTCCGCGGCCCGTACGGGCGGCGGAGCCGATCGCGTGCCTTATTGGTCAGACGCAGTCGCGTGCCTGGACGGTCAGACGCAGTCGCGTGCCTGGTTGGTCAGACGACGGAGCCGTAGGACGGCTTGCCCGCCCACTCGTAGGTGACGTACACGACGCCGGCGTCGGTCGTGGTGGTGCTGGTGAGCTTCAGGCCGGCCGGCGTGGTGCCCTCCGCGAAGAGCCGCTTACCCTTGCCGAGGACGACGGGGAAGACCAGCAGGCGATACTCGTCGACCAGTTCGGCCAACTGCAGCGTACGGATGAGGTCGCTGCTGCCCTGGACCAGGATCTCGCCGTCGGTACGCCGCTTGACATCGGCGACCGTCTGGGCGGCCTCGCCCACCAGGACCTCGGTGTTGCGCCACTCGGCCTTCATCGGCGACCTCGTGGCCACGTACTTCGCCATGCTGTTGATCTTGGCGCCGCCGTCCTCGTCGGACACGTTGGGCCAGTGTGACGCGAGGATGTCGTACGACCTGCGGCCCAGCAGCATGCCGTCCGCGCGCTCGAACTGCGGGCCCATGATGCGGTTGAACCCCTCGTCCACGTGCGGCGGCAGCCAGCCGCCGTGCTCGAAGCCGTTGGACTCGTCCTCGCCTGGCCCGCCGGGAGCCTGCATGACGCCGTCCAACGACACGAAGGTCGAAACCACCAGCTTGCTCGCCATCCGACGCTCCTTCTCTCACTGGCGGGGTCCGTACGGTCCCGCTCCTGCCGATGTGCCTTCAGCCTGGCGGATCCCGTTTACGGATCTCTTAAGGCCTCCCTACGGTCAGACCGGCGGCGCACTCAAAAGTGAGCGGCCGACGCGCCGGCATCATTCTGTACCGGCACTCCCGAATCGGACACCCGCCGAGCACAACCGCAGTGCCGCCGTGTTGATACCGAGGGTCAGGCCAAGATTCATCGGCCCGCCGGTGGAGGGCCTTCACACAGTCGGTTTCCGACGTTGAGAACGCGGCCTCCGCACTGCGGAGACCCATCCGGACCCGCACGGATGCGATCATGGGCGCCGGATCACCGCATTCTGGTAACAAACATTTCCCGAAATAACCGGTCTATCGTATTGCCATTGACTGGAATTGTTGGAACATATGGTCTGAGTCATCGAGTGAGGTCCATAGATCGCTTACCGCAAGAAGGTAGCGGCGAGGGGAAAGGGGCAACGCTCATGCACCAACGAGCTGTCCGAAACCTGGCCAAGCTCGATACGACGCAAGCCAGGATCACGCGAATATTCGACGCCGCGGCCGGCGGGAAGAACAACTTCCTCGCAGACCAGGACACGGTTCGCCATTTCGATCAAGTGACCCCCGCCATGACGACCGCGGCCCGCGCCGTGCTCCAGTTCCTGTCCCGGGTGGTACGCCACCTGGCCGCCGTCGAAGGCGTCAACCAGTTCATGATCGTGGGAAGCGGCGTCTCCAGCGGCCTTTCCGCCGGGCACCGGTTGCATGACATCGCCGGCCGCGCCTCCACCGACCCGGACCTGCGCGTCGTGTACGTGGAGAGCGACCCGATGACCGTGACCATGGCGCAGGCCACCATCGAGCCGTTCAACGACCTCATCCGCGTGGTCGACGGTGACGTGCGGGAGATCGACGAGCTGCTCAGGGATCAGGTCGTCCAGACGTTCCTCGACTGGGACCGGCCCCTCGCCATCCTGCTGCTGTCGACGCACAGCCTCGACGACGACGAGTACGCCCACTACGTCATCAAGCGACTCCGGCACACCGCGCCGCCGGGCAGCTTCCTCACCCTGTTGCACACGACGTTCGACGCCGTACCGCCGGAACTGCTGCCGTCCATCCGCGACCTGCTCGCCATGACTCTGCCCCGGCTGGCGATCCGTACCCGGGACGAGGTCGAAGCCCTGCTGGAGGGGCTCGACCTGGTGGAGCCAGGACTGGTGTGGGTGCCGCGGTGGCGTCCAGGCGCGGGCGACCTCGCCTGCGCCGACCAGCCGAGCGCGTCGGGCAACTACGGCGCCGTGGCCCATCTCCCCTGAGGGGGTCTCTGAACGAGCCCGCGACATGGAATCACAACAATCTTGTCCGCGCCGGATTCCCAAAAGTGAGCACAAGCGCTTATCGTGGGATTGGGAGCGCTCCCAAAACGAGAGACGTGATGACATGGCCCCCCACCCCGGATCCTTGACCTCCACACCGATCCGCACGGTGGAGTGCCTGCTGCCGTCAGTGGCGGCCGGCGTCGGCGAGGCCCGCTCCCTGGTCCGGGCCGAGCTGACCAAGTGGGGCCTCGATGAGGCGATCGACGACTGCCTGATCATCGTGAGCGAACTCGTCACCAACGCCGTCCGCTACGGCGGGTCGGCGTACGCGCTCCGCCTGGAAGACCGCGAGGGCCACCTGTACGGCGAGGTCTTCGATCCCGGCGAAGGCGTGCCCCGCCCGTGCTCACCCGACGTCAACGCGCTGTCGGGCCGGGGCCTGCAGATCGTCGCGGCGATCGCCGACGACTGGGGAGTGAGCCCCGCCACCGGCGGCAAGATCGTCTGGTTCTCGATCCTCCGATAACCGGCTACGCGCGCGCCTCGCCCGGGGCTACCAGGTTCGGGATCCTCAGCACTCCGGGGAGGGGTTCTCAGTGCTGTGGGTTCGGATTCGGAGGACGAAGCGGGCGCCGGTGCCGGAGTCCTCGATGGTCAGCGTGCCGCCGTGGGCTCTCGCGATCTCGCGGGCTATGGGCAGGCCGAGGCCGGTGCCGCCGGCGTCGCGGTTGCGGGCGGCGTCCAGGCGGGTGAACCGCTGGAAGACGATTTCGCGCTGGTCGGGCGCGATGCCCGCGCCGTCGTCCAGGACTTCGAGCACGGCCTGCCCGTCCTCCCGCCGTACGGTCACCGCGATCCGGGTCTCGGCGTGCCGCTCGGCGTTGTCCAGCAGGTTCGTCAGCAGGCGGGCCAGTTGCAGGCGGTCGCCCGTGACGACCACGCCCTCTCGCACGTCGGTGACGACCCGCTTGGCGCGCGGCCTGCCGGTCTCCGTGGTGACCAGTTCGCTCAGGTCGACGGGCGCGTGGCGGACCGGGGCGCCCGCGTCCAGCTTGGTCAGTGTGAGCAGGTCGGTGACGATGGCCTGGAGCCGGTCCAGGTTGGCGAGCACCACGTCGCCCACCTGCCCCCAGTCGGCGTCCTCGGGGTGGAGCGTGGCGTCCTCGACCTCGGTTCGCATGGCGGTGATCGGGCTGCGCAGGTCGTGTGAGGCGTCGGCGGCGAACCTGCGCTGCTGCTCCATCGCGGCCCTCTGCTGCTCCATCGCCGCCTCCAGCCGCTCCAGCGTCTTGTTGCCGGTCTCGGCCAGGGCCTTGATCTCGTTGTCGCTCTCGGGCACGGGGACGCGCATCCCGCCGCCCCCCGCGGAGATCTCGGCCAGCCTCCTGGTGATGCCGTCGACGGGCGCGAGCGTCCTGGCCACGACGCGTGACACCCCGAACCAGGCCACCGTGGCGAGTATCGCCGATATGCAGAGCTGGAAGATGATCACGCCTGCGCTGACGTACCAGGGCACCGCCGGATCGAAGGCGTAGACGATCCACTCGCCGTCCGGCTCGAACGCGGTCAGGGCGACCACGATCTGGCACCGGCCGGGAAACCCGGGCAGGTCGCAGAGCTCCGCGACGCCGTTCGGCTGGTCCCGGTGGGGGATCGCGGTCGTCAGCCTGGGCAGGCCGGCCAGGTTCGGTGTCGAGGACACCACGCGCCCGGCCGGGTCGACCACCTGGATGCCGTCGAGCTCGTTGAAGCGCACCACCGGGGACAACCGGTTCCGCTTGACCATGAGGAGCACCTTCATTGCCATGCCGGTCACGTCGTGCGCCCGGATGTCGACGACCTCGCCCCGGATGCCGTACAGCACGAACGCGCTGACCACCGTGTTGAGGAGCACCATGGCGATGCCGGCGAACAGCGCCAGCCGCGTCCGCAGCGATCGGCCCGACCGTATGCTCACTCGCCTCTCCCCGTCGATCAGGAGACCACAAGCGGCGGGTTCGCCGCTAACACAGGGAGATTCATCGACAAATGCGGTTAAGTGAGGACGCACTGCCCTGGACATCCCGCGCCTGCCTCGGCGGGGGAACTGTTCGGGGTGGGATGTCGAGAACCCGGCCTGCCGCTCCGACCTCTGTGGTGAAAGCCCTGCTCGGGTACATCAGCACAGAGAGAGGACTGATCATGGGACAGCCTGTGGTGCACTTCGAGATCATCGGAAACGACCCCGCGAAGCTCCGCGGCTACTACGGGGGGCTGTTCGGCTGGGAGTTCCACACCGGCGACGCGACCAGCGAGAAGGTCTCGCAGCCGGGCATGTACGGATTCGTGGACGGAAGCACGACCGGCGACGGTGACGGCATCAACGGCGGCGTCGGCGGCGGCCCGGGGCGCCAGGCCCAGGTCCTGTTCTACGTGGCCGTTCCCGACGTGGAGGCCGCGCTCAGAGAGGCCGAGAGCCTCGGCGGGAGGCGCCTGATGGGCCCGGAGCCGGAGTCCGGCGACTTCGCCGTCGGCCGGTTCGCCGACCCCGAGGGCAACGTCGTCGGCGTCGCCGGTCCATCGGCGTAGCGGACGCCCTCCGGCTCGTCTCGAGGAGGAGGCCGAGATGAAGTATCTGCTGCTGATCTACGGCAATCCGAAGAACTGGGAGCACCCGCTGTTCCTGCGCGATCCGCGGTTCCTGGCACTGCCGGCGGCCGAGCGGGACGAGCTGACCAGGCGGGCCGACGCCCTGCACCGGGAGATCATCGAGTCAGGTGAGCTGGTCGTGGGTGTGGCGCTGGCCGATCCGGCACGTGCCAGGACCGTACGGGTGCGGGGCGGGACCCCGGTCACCACCGACGGCCCCTACGTCGAGGCCAAGGAGCAGTTGGCCGGCTACCTCGTGGTGGACTGCGACGACCCGCGACGGGCGGCGGAGATCGCGGCGAGCATCCCCGACGCCCGGTTCGCCGCAGTCGAGGTACGCCCGATCGTGGACGTGCCCGGCGAGGACCAGCGGGGAACGCGTGGGAGGTGAGCGGGGAGCTCAGAGCGGCAGCGGGACGCGGTCGAAGAACCAGTAGAGGCTGACCGCCACGATGGGGACCGTGATCGCGGCCGGCGCCCAGCGGGCCGCAGGCGTCCGGCGCAGTAGCACCAGCAGGGGGAACAGCACGGCGACGATCGCGAGTTGCGCCGCCTCGATGCCCACGTTGAAGCTCAGCAGCGACAGGAGCAGCTCCCACGACCCGCTCTCGTCGATGTCCAGCGCGCCCGCGAAGCCCAGCCCGTGCATCAGGCCGAACGCGAAGACGATCGGCAGCCGCCAGCGGCCCAGCCGGTCGTCCTCGCGGCCCAGGAGGTTCGCGACCGCCACGACCACGATCGACGCCGCGATGACCGGCTCGACGATCTCCCCTGGAACGTCCACGACGCCCATCGCCGCCAGCAGGAACGTGATGCTGTGGGCGGCCGTGAAGGCGGAGGCCGTGACGACGACGTCGCGCAGCCGGCGCGCGCCGATGAGCAGGGCGAGCAGGAAGAGGACGTGGTCGAGCCCGAACACCAGGTGCTCGGCGCCGAGAAGGAAGAACTCCCCGATCTGCTGCGAAGCCTGGCGCTCGCCGACACGCAGCGTCGGGCTTCCCGCGACCAGGACCGCGGAGCCCTGCCTGCCGTCGAGGGTGTACCTGACGATCGTCTCGGTGCTGTGGACGAAGGTCTCCGCGTCGGGGAACAGCGCGCTCGAGATCGCGTGGCCGCCCCCGGGCCCGCCCGCGCACGCGTAGGCGAAGGTCAGCACCGCGAAGGCCGCCTTGCCGCGCGGGCGCACGTCCGCGTCGCCCGCCATCGTGGGCGCGCACGGCCGGTCGTCGTACGCGACGGCGAAGCGGCGCGTGACGTACTCGATCACGGCCGCGCGGTTGATCTTCAGTTGGCGGAGCTGCTCGGCCCGGCCCTTCGCCTCGTACGCCTCCGCGTAGAGCCAGGCCGACTTCATGAGGAGGTCGTATTCGAGTTCGAGCACGACCTTGACGTCCGTGCCCGTGCCGGTCACCTCGGCGTGGGCGGTGGTGGTGGCCTCGTGCGCCATCGCGGGTGCGGGACGCGCCAGGCCGGCGAGCACGCCGCCGAGGAGGACGGCGAGGACGGCCGCGGACAGCCGGCGCCTGCGGGACATGTCGGGTCTCTCCAGATCAGGGGGAATGCCGCCCCGGACCGGGGGCCCGGGGCGGCGGGTGATCGTTCTAGCGGTTGAACCAGCGGTACATGGGCGAGTCCGGTCCCCACTTGCCTGGGCGGCCGTGCTCGTCCCTGGTGACGAAGACGCTCGGCTCGGAGGCCGTCACGCCGCCGCCCGCGGAGCGGGCCGTGACGAACCACGCGTACGCCGTGTCGTCCTTGAGCCGGTCCCAGGTCACCGAGGCGACCTCACCCGACGCGACCGTCCCCTTGCCGATGGTCCTGGTCGGGTCGTAGAGCGCCAGCGAGTCGGTCTGGAAGGTCGTCGTGCGTGAGGTGAGGTCCACCGGCAGCACCATGTTGTCCTCCAGGCCGTTGTAGCGGCGCAGCGGGTCGAACTCGGCGGCGCCGAAGTCGTCGAGCAGCGGCGAGTAGGTGTCCACGCTCAGCTCGGCCCGCTTGACGTCGAACTGCAGCAGCCGGAAGAAGCTCGCGCCGAACTGGAGCTGGTCCTCCGGGTTGTAGCCGCCGATCTCGGTGAGCCCGAGCCGGTCGGCGGACACCGTGTAGAACTGGTAGTCCGCCAGCAGCTCGACGACGCCGTTGCCGACCTGGCCCACCTTCGGCTTCACGTTGGTGCCCACGCCGTGCTCGTGGCCGGCGAGGATGAGGAAGACGTTCTGGTTCTTCTCGACCACGGTCTTGTACAGCATCGAGCCGTCGGGAGCGGAGAATCCGGCGCCGCGCCCGTCGGGGTTGGTGCTCGGCACGAGGTAGTCGTGCGAGAGCAGGATGCCGTTGCGGTTCGGGAACTTCTTGAAGACGGAGTCGGCCCATTCGGCCTCGTCCCTCGTCACGCCGTAGGACAGGCCGACCACGACGAAGTCCAGCCCGCCCGCGGAGAACAGGTCGTAGTGGTTCTGGTTGTCGCCTTCCTTCCACGGCCCGCCGTACTCGGCGTGCTGCCAGCCCTGCGACGCCTCCTGGTAGCGGCCTGGGCCGTAGTACTTGTTGTAGATCGCCTCCGGGCCGTTCTCGGTGCCCGACTGGTTGTCGTGGTTGCCGGCGATCACGCCGTTCGGGATGTCCGCGTCGTCCAGCACGCGCTGCTGCTTGGACGACACCTCGAACTCGCCGACGACCTGCCGCCGCATGGCCTCGTCCGCGGGCTTGCGGATGTTGTTCTCGATGATGTCGCCGGTGTGGGCGACGTACGAGATCTTGCGCTGGTCCCTGTTCGCCTTGATCCAGTCGACGACGCCGGCGTAGGCGGACTCCCACACCGCGCGTTCCTCGGGGGTCTCCTGCTCCACCGCGCCCTCGGAGATGTACTGGGTGTCGGTGAAGTGGACGATCGAGAAGTCGTACGACGCGGGGTCGGCGAAGCCGTTCTGGTCACCGGGGTCGATGTCGTCGGCGAACGGGTCCTCACCCGTCACCATGACGTGGACCTGCTGCTTGTCGACGTACTTGCGGTCGGTGACGGCCGTGAGCACCGTCTTGCCCTCTGCGGCGCCGCGGGCGCTCGTCAGCAGGTCCCACGCCTCGGTCTCGGTGTTCCACACCCGCAGCGACGCCAGCCGCTCGGGGTCGATGACGCCCTCCCAGCGCAGGACCGGGGCGTCCACGTGCCCCTTCACCCGCACGTCGTAGCGCTGGTAGGTGAGCTCCTGAGCGGCGGGCGCGTCGAGCGTCCTGCCGTCGGCGGGTTCGAGCGCGTCCGTCTTGACGCGCCGCTCGCCCGGCACCCGCAGGGTCGTGGGGACGGACTCGGCCGTGCCCTGGAACACCTGGTCCGGGGTCAGGATCTCGGCGGCGGAGAACGTCGCCGTCACCCGGCCGCCGTCGGGTTCTGCCACCTTCGCCGAGAGCCTGGCCGGATCGGAGACGTCGACGGTCCCCATCGCCGGGGTCAATTCGGCGGGGACGTCCGGGATGCCGGCCGACTCGAACACGATCTCGCGGGTCGTGGTGTTGCCGAGCCCGTCGGCGCCGGTCACGGCCAGGGTGTGCGGACCTGCCCGCAGGCCGGGGCCCACCTGGGCGCCCAGTGCGATCTGCTGACCGTCGAGCTTGACGTCGGGCCCGGACACGACGCCGGAGGCGTCCTCCAGCTTGACGTCCAGCACCACCGCGGCGGTGATCTTCTCGCCCCCGGCGGGGACGCTGGCCGCGACCGCAGGCGCCGAGTTGTCGGTGATCAGGACGCGGGTGGCGACCTCGCCCGTGGCGGACGTCGCGGCGAGGGTGTGCCTGCCATCCTTGATCGCGGTGGTGTCGAGGTCCGCGCGCAGGCCCCGGGCCGGGGCGTCCACCAGGAACTGCAGGTCGATCTCGGTCAGCGGGTTCACGTTGTCGCCGCAGTTGCCGTCGCCCATGCCGTACGAGGTCTTGAGCGACTGGCCGGCCGCCGTGCCCCCGACCGGGGTGAGGACGATGTTCGAGATCACGAAGTCGTCGCGGTTGTTGCCGCACGACGTGGGATAGGTGCCGGTCACGAAGTCGATCGTGTTCCAGCCGGGCACGAGGTACTCGTTCGGGATCGGCAGGTCCACCCGCCGGCTCACGAAGTCGCCGTCGAGCACCACCTTCTGGCCGTTGACCAGCACGAAGTTCTGGTAGCGCGCCTCGATCGAGTTGCTGCCCACGGTGAAGGCGAGGGTCGCGTCGCCCGAGCCGAGCGTCTCGACGACGTGCACCGCCGGGGCGTCGATCGTGTAGCGCAACTCGACGTCCCTGAGGGCGGTCTGGCTGCTGCCGCAGGTGCCGTCGCCCATCTCGTACGACGGCTTGACGTCCTGGCCTGTCACCTTGGCGCCGTCGAGGGCGAGGTCCAGGTTCGCCATCGTGAAGTCGTCGCGGCCGTTGCCGCAGGACTCCTTGTAGTCGCCGGTGACGACCTTGATCACGTTGTCGCCCGGCACGAGGTACCTGGCCGGGACCGCGACGGTCACCCGCCGGCTCACCCAGGTGCCGCCCAGGTCGATGCGCTTGCCGTTGACGAGCAGGAAGTCGTCGTACCTGTCGTCGATCGAGTCCGCGCCCACGTCGAACGCGAACGTCGCGGCGCCGTTCCCGAGCGTGGCCTTCGTGGCGGGCTCGCCGTCGTCGACGGTGAGGGACGCGACGCCGCCCGAGCCGGCCGCGGGGACCGTCGCGAAGACCGGCTTGGTGCCGGCCACGAGCGTGCCGTCCGTGGGCAGCAGCCGCGGCGCCCCGGCCGGGGCGTTGTTCACGGTCACGGTGTGCTTGACGGTCACCCCTGCCGCGGTCGTGGCGGTGATGGCGTGCTCGCCGTTGGCCAGCGTCGTCGTGTCCAGGTCCGCGGCCAGGCCCGTGGTCCCCTGCGGGTCGGACAGGACGAAGAACTTCAGCGTGGCCCGCGTGAGGAGCGAGGTGTTCGAGCCGCAGTTGCCGTCGCCGAAGGAGAACGTGTAGGGGTTGTCCTCGCCGTCCGCGACCTCGCCGAGGAGTTCGAGGCCCACGTCGGAGAGCACGAAGTCGTCGTGGTTGACGCCGCAGGAGGATGTGATCGTCCCGACGACGATCTCGACGGTGTTCTCTCCCTTGACGAGGTGCTCGTTCGGGATCTCGACGGTGGCCCGCTCGTTGACGTGGTCGCCGATGTCGCTGCGGTACGCGCCGTTGACGAGCACGTAGTTGTGGTAGCGCGCCTCCGTCGAGTTCGAGCCGACGTCGAAGCCGAGCCTGGAGACGCCCACGGTCCTGGTGGCGTCGAGCGCGGTGCCGTCGACGTCGAGTTTCGTGACGCTGTCACCGGCCGCGGCCGGGACCGCCGCGACCTTCGTGCTGCCCTCCAGGTACGAACCGTCGGCGGGGGTGAGCGCCGGAGGGCTCGGGGAGCCGGTCGGCGCCGGGCTGGGCCGTCCCCGCTCCGCCGTTCCCGGGTCCGCGTACGCCGCCGTCACCAGGCTGCTCAAGAGCAGTGCCGCGAGCGCGGCGGCCGTGGCGAGGCGTCCCCGGCTCCGTAAGGCACCCAGTAACCTTCGTGCTGCCCATGGTTGCATCGGGTGCTGTCCCTTCTCTTTCTTGCACAAGCACAGATGGCCTGCCTTCGGCGGGTCACGATGGAGTGCACGAGTGAACGAAGTGCGTGGAGAGACTGACGAGAAAGGGAATGATCAGCCTCATTCTGGACGCCAGGCGCCGCTGACCCCCTCCTGTATCCTCTTGGGCATGCCCACCGACCCCCCAGCACCGATGGGCCTTGATCTGTCGCGATCCCACCGAGGGCTGCTGACCGAGCGCATCGCGCGTCAGCTGGAGCTCGACATCCGTTCCGGGGACATTCGGGCGGGGTCCAAACTGCCTTCTGAGCGTGAGCTCGCCGCCCAGTTCGGGGCGAGCAGGAATGTGGTGCGTGAGGTGCTGCGGCGGCTGGAGGCGCAGCACCTGATCGAGGTGGCGCCGGGCCGGGGGTCGTTCGTCAGGGAGCAGTCCTCCGTGCAGGCCCGCAGCTATGACGCCCTCTACCGGGCCGGACGGCCGACGGTGCGGCAGCTCATCGAGGCGCGTGTCTCGCTGGAGGTGGAGATCGTCGGGCTGGCGGCCGAGCGGGCCACCGAGGCCCACCTCGCCACGATGCGGGCGGCCAACGACGTGTTGCTCAGGGCGACCGACGTGGTCGGCAAGTCCTACGCCGACATCGACTTCCACGACGCGGTCGCGCAGGCGAGCGGCAATCCGGTGCTGCGGATCATGCTGTCGTCGATCAGCGGCATGATGTTCGAGATGATGCTCCGCTCGCATTCCGATCCGTCCATCGGGGAGCCCGGCGTGGCCCACCACCCCGAGATCCTCGAGGCGATCGTGGCCAGGGACGCCGTGCTGGCCAGGGAGCGCATGCGCGAGCACCTCATGCTCGGGCTGCGCACGTACGGCAGGGATCTCGACCTCAGCGTGGACGTGATGGCGCGCCAGCACATCGAGACGCTGCTGAGCCAGTCGAAAGGCCGTGGCTGACTCCGCGCAGTCAAGGGCTGGTCAGGGTGAAAGTCGGCCTGCTAGGGTCCCACTGGTCCTACCAGTTGGACCAGTGCGTGAGGGGACGCGCCGAGCAGAAAGCCGAACATGAGCATGCCCATCGACAGCCACCACCTGAGCCGACGCTCCTTCGTCCAGCTGGCGGCCGGCGCCGCCCTCGGCGGCACGGCGCTCGGAGGCTGCGCGGCCGGCGGCGGCAGGCCCTCGCGCGACACCCCGCTGCGGATCCTCGCCTGCAACCACGTCTGGTCGCAGGCCATCTCGAAGCACCTCGCCGAGTTCGAGGAGCTGGCCGGCCGCCGCGTCTCGATGTCGCTGCTCACCGCGGACCAGCTCGCCAACAGCTTCAACGTCAAGCTCAACGCCTCCGCCACGGACGTCGACGTCATGATGCTCAGGGCGCTGCAGGAGCAGCTGCTCTTCGCGCACAACGGCTGGCTCGCCGACCTCACCGACCTGGTGTCGGGCGACGCGGCCTTCGGCTGGAACGACTTCCTGCCGGCCTCGCGTGAGCGCTCCGTCACCACGCGCAAGGTCCTGACCGTGCCGGTGGTGACCGAGCGGCCGGTCCTGTACTACCGCAAGGACCTGGTCGAAGGCGGTGCGCCGAAGACGCTCGACGACCTGATGGCGCTGTCGCAGCAGCTCGCGAGGCCGCGTGAGAACTTCTTCGGGTTCGTCGGCCGGGGACAACGCAGCGGCGCCGTGACGCAGTGGTCGAGCTTCCTCTACTCGCTGGGCGGCGACTTCACCGTCCAGGGGCGATCCGCCATCGCGCGGCCCGAGGCGATCCGCGCGTACGAGTTCTACGGCAGGCTGCTGGATCGGACCGGCCCGCCTGGCGTCACCAACATGACCCTGGAGCAGGCCATGCCGATCTTCGCCCAGGGCAAGGCGGCCTTCTACGTCGACGCCGACGCGATCTACACCAACTTCCTGGACCCGAAGATCTCGACCGTGCGCGACACCGTCGCCTTCGCGCCGTTCCCCGCCGGTCCCGCCGGGTCCCGGCCGTACAACATCCCGTCGTGGAGCCTCGGCATCAGCGAGTTCTCCCGCCTGCCCGACGAGTCGTGGCAGTTCATCCGCTGGGCCACCAGCCAGGACATGGTCAAGCGGCTCCAGGCGGACGGGATTCCCGGAGCGCGGCAGTCGGCGTGGTCGGACCGGGCGACGCTGGCGGCGTTCCCGCCCGACCTGGCCACCGCGATGCAGACCAGCTCGCGAATCGGGGTGAGCATCGACCGGCCGGACGTCCTGCAGGTCGGTCGCGCCCGCGACATCATCGGCCGGCCCCTCGTGGCGGCCATCCTCGGCGAGCCGGTGGCGCCGGTCGCCCGCGAGGCCGACGCCGAGTTCGCCGACTTCCTCGTCCGCGACAACCGTCACAGGGAGGGCTGATGACCGCCACCGCCACGAGGGCGACGCCGGTGCGCCAGGCCAACGGCCGGTCGCGGACGTTCGAGCAGGCCAACCGGCGGCTGAAGTGGGCGATGCTCGCGCCGGCCCTCACGTTCGTCGGCCTGATGATCGTCTTTCCGCTGGTCTTCACGCTCAACCTCAGCTTCACCGACGCCTTCGGCGCGGTGAACGCCGGCAAGGGCTACGTCGGCCTGCTGAACTTCGGCGACGCGCTACTCGACTTCCGCCGCTTCTGGCCCGCCGTCGAGCGCACGGCCCTGTTCACGATCGGCGCGGTGGTCGTCGAGACCGTGCTGGGGATGGCGCTGGCCATGCTCATGCGGCGGCCGTTCCTCGGGATCCGCTGGGTGCGTACGGTGCTCGTCATCCCGTTGCTGACCACGCCCGTCGCGGTCGGGATCCTCTGGCTGCTCATCCTCGACCCGACCAACGGCATCGCCAACCACCTGCTCATGTCCGTGGGGATCCCCCCGCAGGAGTTCCTCGGCTCGGTCAGCCAGTCGCTGCCCCTCCTCATGCTCATCGACGTGTGGCAGTGGACCCCCATGATGACGCTGCTGCTGCTCGCCGGGCTGGCCACCCTGCCTGGGGAGCCGGAGGAGGCCGCCCACGTCGACGGGGCCGGCCTGTGGCAGCGCTTCAGGTACGTCGTCCTGCCCATGCTCGGCCCGACCCTGACCACGGCCGTCGTGCTGCGCTCCGTCGACGCGCTCAAGACCTTCGACATCCTGTACGCCACCAAGGGCCCGGGCGGCGGATCCGACTTCGAGGCCGAGACCCTCAACGTCTACGCCTACGGCCTCACCTTCGACTACCAGGAATACGGTCTGGCCTCGGCCGTCCTCGTCCTGTTCACCCTGGCCATCATCGGCGTCGTGATCCTGCTGCGGCGCCGCCCGGGAAGGAAGTCCGCATGAGCTCCGCCGCCCCCTCCCAGCGGCGCGTCGTGTCCTGGTTGCGCGGCGCCGCCATCACGGTCGTGTGCCTGGGCTTCGTCCTGCCGCTCGTCTGGATGTTCGCCGCCGCCTTCAAGACGAACGTGCAGGTCACCGACCCCAGCGTGGGGCTCGTCTTCTCCCCCACCCTGGAGAACTTCTCGAACGTCCTCGCCGACGGCGAGATCCTCCGGTCGCTCGTCAACTCGCTGATCGTCGGAGCCGTGTCCACGGTCCTGTCCGCGATCATCGCCGTGCCCGCCGCCTGGGCGGTCGGGCGGTTCCGGATGTACCGCACCGGCTCCCTCGTCCTCGTGGCGCGCATCGTCCCCGGGATCTCCCTACTCGTGCCCTGGTACTACCTGTTCGCCCAGGCCGGGCTGGTGGGCAGCTACACCGTGCTGGTCCTCAGCCACATGTTCGTCTCGGTGCCGCTGATCATGTGGATCATGATCGGTTTCTTCGAGGGGCTGCCGATCGAGCTGGAGGAGGCCGCGCGTACCGACGGGCTGAGCGCCTTCGGCGCGTTCTTGCGCATCGCGCTGCCGCTGGCCGCGCCAGGCACCACGACCGCGTCGGTCCTGGCGTTCGTGGCGAGCTGGAACAACTTCATGTTCGCGCTGATCTTCTCGGACGAGAACACGCAGACCGCGCCGGTGACGCTGTTCAACTTCATCTCCTACGCCAGCACCGACTGGGGCGGCCTGATGGCCGCCGCCTCCCTCATGACGGTGCCGGTCGTCATCGTCGCGGTGCTCGGGCAGAAGTACCTCGTCGCGGGGCTGACGGCCGGAGCCACCAAGGGCTGACCGAGCCCGCAGCAGAAAGGCAGCACATGAAGATCGTCGACGCCGCCGTGGTCCTGACCAGTCCTGGCCGCAACTTCGTCACTCTGAAGGTGGAGACCGACGAGGGCGTCACCGGCCTCGGCGACGCGACACTCAACGGACGCGAGGTCGCCGTGGCCGGCTACCTGCGGGAGCACGTGGTCCCGCTGCTCCTGGGTACCGACCCGCACCGCATCGAGGACACCTGGCAGTCCCTCTACCGTGGCGCCTACTGGCGGCGCGGGCCGGTGACGATGGCCGCGATCGCCGCCGTCGACATCGCGCTGTGGGACATCAAGGCGAAGGTGGCGGGCCTGCCGCTGTACCAGTTGCTGGGCGGCGCGAGCCGGGACCGCGTACGCGCCTACGGCCACGCCTCCGGGCGCGACCTCCCCGAGCTGTTCGACTCCGTCCGCGCCCTGCTCGCCGACGGCTACCAGGCGATCCGCGTGCAGACGGGCGTCCCGGGACTCGACCGCGTGTACGGCGTCCGCTCCTCCCCCGGCGGCGCCCGGCCCGTGGTGGAGGACTGGGACACCGCCGCCTACCTGCGTCACCTCCCCAAGGTCTTCGACGCGGTACGCCAGGAGTTCGGCCCCGATCTGCCCCTGCTCCACGACGCACACCACCGCCTCACGCCGAGCCAGGCCGCCCGCCTGGGCAAGGACCTGGAGCCGTACGACCTGTTCTGGCTGGAGGACTGCACGCCCGCCGAGAACCAGGAGGGGCTGCGCCTCGTCCGCGGGCACACGACCACACCCCTGGCCATCGGCGAGGTCTTCAACACCGTCTTCGACTACCAGACGCTGGTGACCGAGCAGCTCATCGACTACGTACGCTCCGCCGTCACGCATTTCGGCGGCGTGTCCCCCATGAGGAAGCTGTTCGACTTCGCCGCCCAATACCAGATCAAGAGCGCCATCCACGGGCCCGAGGACATCTCCCCCATCGGCATGGCCGCCGCCGTCCACCTGGACCTCGCGATCCACAACTTCGGCATCCAGGAGTACTCCGGGCACACCGAGCTGACCAACGCGGTGTTCCCGCACGCCTACACCTTCACCGACGGGCACCTGCATCCGGGAGAGGCGCCTGGGCTGGGGATCGAGCTCGACGAGGAGCTGGCGGCGGCGCACCCGTACGAACGGGCCTACCTGCCGATCAACCGGCTCCACGACGGCACCGTCCACGACTGGTGAGGGATTGAGTCGATTGACTTAAACAGGTGAAGTGACTTGAATGAGCGTCACCATCGCCTCTCACGGGAGTGATCTTGAGCGAGCTCAGCGCCCAGGCGCCTGACTACCCCTTCCGCAATCCCACCCCGCTTGAGCCGCCGCGGGAGTGGGCCGAGCTGCGGCAGGGCTGCCCGATCGCGCCGATCCGGCTGGCCAGCGGCGACCAGGCGCTGCTGCTCACCAGGTACGCCGACGTCAAGCAGGTCCTGTCCGACCCCCGCTTCACCCGTCAGCTCGACGCCGAGGACGCCGCCCGTGTCACCGCCAACGAGTCAGGCGGCGTGTTCGGCAGCGGCGGCAGCGCCATGACCGGCGAGAACCACCGGGCCTGGCGCCAGCTCATCGGCAAGGCGTTCACCGCCAAGCGCGTCACCGCGATGCAGCCCAGGATCGAGGCGATGGCCGGGCGCCTGGTCGAAGAGCTGGTCGCCCAGGGAGCGCCGGGCGACCTGGTGAGCACGGTCGGTTTCCCGTTGCCTGTGTGGGCGATCTGCGATCTGCTGGGCGTGCCGGACTCCGACCGCGACCGGTTCGCGTACTGGTCGGACACCATGCTCAGCATGACCAGGTTCAGCCAGGAGGAGATCGACGCGGCGCAGGCCGAGTTCAACGCGTACCTCGTCGCGCACGTCGAGACCAAGCGCGCCGAGCCGGGCGACGACCTGATCAGCGAGCTGCTCGCGATCGTCGAGGGGCTGGATGGGCGGCTGACCGAGCGACTCCTGCTCGGCACGGCCAAGGGCCTGCTGGTGGCCGGGCACGAGACCACCGCGAACATGATCGGCAAGATGGTGTCGATGCTGCTGGCCGACCGTACGCGCTGGGAGGCGCTGCTGGCCGACCGCGCGCTGATCCGCCCGGCGGTGGAGGAGACGCTGCGCTTCGACGCCAACCCGGGCTTCGGCATGCCGCGCTACCTCGGCGAGGAGGTCGAGGTGGCGGACGAGACCCTGCCGAAGGGCACCACGGTCGTGTGCAGCATGGCCGCGGCCAACCGGGACGAGGAGCAGTTCGAGCGGGCCGCCGAGCTGCGTCTTGATCGCTCGCCGAACCCGCATCTGGCCTTCGGCGCGGGTCCGCACTCCTGCCTGGGCCAGGCGCTGGCCCGCACCGAGTTGCAGACCGTGCTCAAGGTCCTGCTCGAGCGCCTGCCCACGCTGGAGCTGGCCGTCCCCGCCGAGGAGCTCCCGCGCCGCGAGGGCCTGATCATCGGCGGGCTTGAGCGGGTGCCGGTGCGGTGGTGAAGGTGGCCGTCAGGTCCGAGCGCGCCCAGGAGACCCGCGTGGCCATCCTGGACGCCGCCGAGCGACTGTTCGCCGAGCACGGCGTCGGCGAGGTCTCCAACCGCCAGATCAGCGAGGCCGCCGGGCAGGCGAACAACTTCGCGGTCGGCTACCACTTCGGCTCCAAGACCGAGCTGGTGCGGGCCATCGTGCACCGCTACGCCACGGAGACGGAGCAGCGGCGCCTGCGGATGCTGGCCGCGTTACCCGACTCCGCGGACCTGCGCGAGTGGATCTCCTGCCTGGTACGCCCCGTCACCGATCACCTCGACGGCCTGGGTGTGCCGAGCTGGCGGGCCCGGTGCCTGGCCCAGGCCAACACCGTGCCCGCCCTGCGCAGGATCGTCATCGAGGAGTCCGTGGCGACGCCTTCCATGCGGCGCACCCTGGAGGGCATGTCCCGCCTGCTGCCCGGCCTGCCCGAGGAGGTGCACAGGGAGCGCGGCGACATGAGCCGGCTGCTCGTGCTGCACACGCTGGCCGAGCGTGAGCGGGCCCTGCACGAGGGCGGGACGACGGCGCGTACGAGCTGGGAGGCCACCGCCGTCGGACTCATCGACGCGCTGGGCGGCCTGTGGTTCGCCCCGGTCACCACATGATGAGCTGGAGGCCGGCACGACTGAGGGGAAGAACGTGAAAGTCACCGTTGACCGGGACAAGTGCTGCGGCGCGGGGCAGTGCGTGCTGCTCGCGCCCGACGTGTTCGACCAGGATGAGGACGACGGCATCGTGCTCCTGCTCGACCCGTCACCCGCCCAGGAGCGCCACGCGATCGTCCGCGAGGCCGCGAGCGTCTGCCCGACCGGCGCGATCTCCCTGGAGGAGTGACACCCGGCCTCAGTCCATGAGACCGAGCTGGCGGCCGGCCCGCAGGGCCAGCCAGACCTCGGCGAACGCGGCGGTGGACGACAGGTCGCGGCCCGTCAGCTCGGCGAACCTGCGCAGCCGGTACGCCAGGGTGTTGGGATGGATGTGCAGCGCGGCGGCGGCGTCCTCGGCACGCCGGTCGCGCTCCATCCAGGTCCGCACGGACGTCAGGAGATGGGAGCCGTGCGCCGCGTCGTAGGCCAGCGCCTGGCCGAGCACGTTCTCGACGAGCGCGGTGAGCGCCCACGGGTCGTCGGGCAGCCATCTGCCGGTGGTGTCGTCGCCGTACCTGATCAGGGCGTGCCCCGACTCCGACGCCGTGGACGCCGCCCATACCGCCTCCCGCTTGGCGACCTGCATGGGCTCCCCTGGCGGGAACGGCCTGCTCATGCCCGCCGCGACGCCAGGCAGCACGGCGAGCGCCGCGCCGAGTGCGGGTGAGCCGAGCACGTAGCGGTCGTCGCCCCTGCGCAGCATGAGGTGCGGCTGGTCGTCGAGCGCGCGGTGGATGGCCTCGTCGGACACGTCCCTGACCACGAGCAGGACCAGCTCGCCGTCCGCCGGCAGGCCCGCCCTGACCAGGCGCCGCCGGGCCGTGGCCGGTTCGAGTACGTCCTGGAGCAGCTCGGACAGGGTCTCCGCGCCCTCGCGGCGCAGCGTCTCGCGCTCGTGGCGGGCCATGGCCACCTGCAGCGCGGCCACCGTGGCGATGTGCTGCACCACGGCCAGGCCGGCGGGCCTCGCCCCCTGACGCTCGAACGCGACGAGGAAGCCCGCGGGACCACCAGGCGCCGGCACGGGCAGCACGAAGCCGCCCGGAATCGTGGGCGGCGCCTCCGGCTCGGACGGGAGCACGGCGACGTCGGGCACCGGCACGCCGGGGAGCAACGGCCGGCCCTGCGGGGTGCACAGGTAGACCTCGTAGCCGGACAGCCGTTCCAGCCGTCTGAACAGCGTCGCCGTGTCGAGGTCCTCGGCCGCCAGCCAGCGCAGCGCGCCGAACACCTGGAGTTGCGCGCCGAGGCGCTGGCTCGCGTCCTCCCGCGCGGCGGCGGCCACCTCCTGGGAGATCGCGATGAACGGCACCGCCAGCGGCACCTCCAGCACTGGCATCCCCCGCTCCTCGGCGGCCTGGAAGAACGCCTCGTGCAGCGGCGGCACGTGCAGCTGCGCCGACAGGGCGAGCGCGGACACGCCCGCGTCGTCGAGCCGTTCCAGATAGGCGCGCTGTTCGGCGGCTCCGCGCGGGATCGCGATCCCCGCGGTCATGATGACCTCCGCGCCGAGCAGCCAGGGCGTGGGGTCGTCGAGCTCGCTGACGTGCGCCCACGACACCGAACGTGCCAGCCCGGCCGCACCGGCCAGCAGCCGCAGCTGCAGGGCCGGCGAGCGCAGCAGGTCCTCCACGGACACGTTCGTGTTCACACACAAAGGGTATGGCGTGTTTTCGGCGCTGCCCCAACCGAAGGTCCGTGGTCGGGCCCACCCGACGCCAGGCTAGTTGCCGCGGGAGCGGGCGGCGGCCTGGGCGACGAGCAGGGCGACGCAGACCAGCACGGCGACGCCGAGCACGGCCATGAGGACGATCTGAACGGTCCCCGTCAGGTCGCTGGCCATGACCATGGCCAAAGCCAGAACGAGCACACCCGCCACGTTGATCAGCAGCACCGGCGAACCTTTGATCAAGACGCCACCCCTCTCATCACGGCAAGAGTCTGGGCGTGCCGGACCGTGGCGGGCAAGACCCTGATGTCATCGGTGTGAGATGACATGTGTCAATCGATGGCACGTGTCCCTTAGTGGGCGGCTTCGTACTTCTCGACCACGCTGGCCGCGATGCGCCCGCGCTCGCTCACCGGCAGCCCGTGGGTCTTGGCCCACTTGCGGATCACGGCGGACTTCTCGCGGCTCATGGCCCGAGCGGCGCCACCGGCCGCGCGCCGTCCACGGGCGCCCCGCTCGGCCTTGACCGGGCGGGCCTTGAGGAGGAACGGCCGCAGCGCGTCACGCAAGGCCTGCTCGTTCTTGTCGCCGAGGTCGATCTCATATGCGACGCCGTCGATTCCGAACTTGACGGTGTTCTCCGAGTCCATCGGGCTTCCGTCGAGGTCGTCTATGAAAATCTCTTGAATCTGCTTAGCCATGCCGGCGCTCCAAACTCGATACGGTTATTGGGTACTATAGCGCTCTTCAGTAGGTCCGGCGCGTCTACCACCTTCTGACCTGTTCAGTGGCCTGGCCTGGAAGTACGCGGCCATTCACCCCGACATCAGGCCGACCGCCCGCAGTCGGCCGGCAACCATCCTGGTCGTACGGTCGTGGCTAATGCGGGGCGCGACACACATGATCATTAGTTGGAGAACATCCGGTGGTGCGGTTGTGCTCCCGGGAGAATATCCCCTCCAGGCCGGCGTGCGATGGCGCCCACACTATCGGGGTTAAATTCAAATTCGCCGCAGTATCAGTACGGAAGGGTCACGAGAGCGTCCTTGTCTTTGCCGGCAATCGCCCGGCGACCTGGCGCGCCCCCGGTGGTCCTGCACCCGGTCAGATTTATCCAAGAGTTCCCGCCGGGTCGCGCCTACGGTGGGGTTCCATGGACATCGATCATCTGATCGTCGGAGCAGGGACCGCGGGGTGCGTGCTGGCCGCCCGGCTCTCGGCGGATCCCCTGCGGCGGGTGGCCGTCCTCGTGGGCGAGGACTGCCGCGTCCACGGCGTCGACGGCCTCAGGATCGCCGACCTGTCCATCGTCCCCGTCCCGCTCCGCGCGACGACCGCACTCGACGCCATGATGGTCGGCGAACACGCCGCCACCCTGATCCTGGGAACGTGACACGGTAGCCTGCCGGAACACAGCAAAAGCCGTGATCCCGCCCCTGGCGGAGCGGGATCACGGCCCTCCTGTTGTCAGGCTGTCGCGGACTTCCTGCCGCTCCGAGTCTGAGGTACGGCGACCCACAGGCCCGCGACGACGGCCAGCACGCCCGCGATCCAGGCGGTCCACGCCGCGCCGGGCACGTCCTGGAAGCCGAGCGCCCAGGGTGCGATGAACAGCAGCACACCGAGGACGACGTGCGTCCATTCGCTGGCGACCGCCTCAGGCACGGCGAGCGACCACAGCGCGCCGACGGCGAGCAGGACACCGAGGATGATCAGCGCCCAGGTGCCGCCGGTGCTGTCTGGCATGAACCACAGCGGGGTGAGCGCGGTCACCACGCCGACGACGAGCGCCACCCAGTCCTGCCAGCGAACCCACTTCCTGTTCATGTGAACACCTCCCAAGAGGCCGGTCACCTGCCGGTCTCCGCTTCCTTCTTCTCCTCTTCGGAGTCATCGGGGAGCGCCGCTTCGGTCGTGCGGAACGGTCCTGCGGCCGGGCCTGTCGCGGCGGTGGCGTGAGGACCGACCGCGCGATCGAAGGTGTTGGCACTCTCCAACGAAGAGTGCTAATTCCTATGTAACACCGAGCGCACCGGGCAGGCAACTCCCCCTGCCCAACGGGCGGCGGGGCAGCCGGAACAGGGGCTTCGCTAGGCTGAGGTCATGGTTAACGTACGCCGTCGAGTCATGTGCCCCGCCGCGCGTGTTCAGCGACCCGCCGAGGACCGGTGAGCGGGCAGGAGCGGCCGGCGGAGTTCGTTCAGTCACTCGAACGCGGCCTGTTGATCATCAGGAGCTTCACCCCCCGGCATTCCCGGATGACGTTGACGGAGGTCGCCGAGCGGACGCACATGCCCAGGTCGGCCGCGCGGCGCTTCCTGCTCACCCTGGAGAGCCTCGGCTACGTCCGGCAGGACGGGCGGTATTTCTCGTTGAGTCCTTCCGTGCTGGAGCTCGGTTACAGCTATCTGTCCTCGGTTCATCCTTGGGACGCGGCGCATCCGCTGCTTGAGCACCTCAGCGACGACATCGACGAGAACGTCCTGGCGGGGGTCCTGGACGGCACCGACGTCGTGTGCGTGGACAGGACCAGCCGGCGGCTGGTGACGTTCGCGGTGTTCGTGGGCGGCCGGGTCCCCGCGCACGCCTCCTCGATGGGCCGCGCCATCCTCGCCCACCTCGAACCGGAGGAGCTGGACCGCTATTTCGCCACCGCCGAGCTCGTCGCGGTGACCGAGGCGACCACCACGGACGAGCAGCGGTTGCGCGCCGAGCTCGCCCAGGTCAGGAAGCAGGGATGGGCGACGACCGAACACGAGCTGGAGCGCGGCCTGATGTCGGTCTCCGCCCCGGTCTTCGGCCCGAACGGCCAGGTGGTCGCGGCCATCAACGTGTCCGCGCACGGAGGCCGGCTGAGCCAGGCCGACGTCGAGGCGCGCATCAGCCCGCCGCTGCTCGACTGCGCCCGCAACGTGAGCATCCTGTTCGGCGCCCGGTCGGCGTTCAACGGATCCGAGCGCCGGAGATAGGTCAGCCGAGGGCCTGGATGTCCGCGACCGCCCTGGCGAAGGACCGCCAGTCGGTGTCCCCACGCGGCGCCGGCAGCTGAACGGCGTCGACCAGGCCGCCGAAGCGTTCGCCGACCGCCGCGCCGATCCCCTCGTACGGCGCCACGGCGCAGAAGAGTTCGAGCACCTCGTCATCGACCTTCGAGGCGAGCTCGTCCCACCGTCCCTCGCGTACCGTCCGCTGCAGCTCCTCCCCCAGGTCGTCCAGCCCATGGTGGGCGAGAACGGGCAGGTAGGAACGGGTGGACCCGTAGAACCCGACCCTCCTCCTGACGTGTTCGCGGGCCGCGCGCACGTCCTCCGCCGTCGCGCCGGTGGCCACGAAGCCGCCGCCGGTGACGCGCACTTCTCCGCTCGTGCGAGCCGCGCCGGTGATCGTGGGGAGGGCGACGTCGGACACGTACGCGCGGGTGCTGAACGGATGCAGCCGCACGCCGTCGCACAGGGACGCGGCGGTCGTGAGGTTGTAGCGGTTCACCGCGGCCAGGTCGACGGGAATCGGCGCATGGTCAGACGCGGGCCGGAACTCCGGGGTCATCAGGGTGTGCCGGTAGAACGGCCCCTCGTGGCGCAGCTCGCCGCCGGTTTCCCACGCCCGCCAGATGGCCCGCAGCGCGGAGACGTAGTCACGCATCCGTGGTCCAGGCGAGTCCCACGCAGTCGAGAAGCGTTCCTCGATGTGCCGTCTGACCTGGGTGCCGAGCCCGAGCCTGAACCGGCCCCCGCTGTGGTCGGCGAGCATCCGCGCCTGCGTGGCCAGCACCATCGGGCTGCGCGGGAACGCGATCGTGACCGCCGTGGCGAGCTCCACGCGGGAGGTGGCCGACGCGACGGCCATCAGCGTGAGCAGCGGATCGCGGGTGACCTCCGCGTCGCAGACTGTGTCGACCCCGGCCTGCTCCAGACGGGCGGCCAGCTCGGGCACGTCGCCCAGCGGAACGTCGCGCAGGCTCACTTCGACCCTCATCGGGCATGCACCTCCGCGCCGGGGATTCCGTGCCGCAAGAGGTTCCTGGCGATGGTCACCCGGTGGATCTCCGACGCGCCCTCGACGATGCGCCAGACGCGGACGAGACGGTAGTAGTACTCGATCGGCAGTTCCTTGCCCAGCCCCATGCCGCCGTGCGCCTGCAGGCAGCGGTCGGCCACCTGCTGCAGCAGCTCGGTGCCGAGCACCTTGGCCGTGGACGCCTCGAATCTGATGTCGCCTACGCCCGCGTCCAGCTTGGCCGCGGCGTCCCGGTTGACCAGCCGGCTGGTGTGCAGGCCGATGCCGGCGTCGGCGATCCAGTTCTGGATGGTCTGCCGGGCCGCGAGCGGCTCGCCGAAGGTCACCCGCTCCTTCGCGTACGCCATCATCATGCCGAGCAGCCGCTCGGTGGCGCCCACGCAGCGGGCGGCGATCTCCAGGCGGCGCACGGACAACCGGTTCTGCATGGGCACGAACGCGTCGCCGACGTCGCCGAGCACCTGCTCGTCCCCGAGTTCGACGTCGTCGAAGCGGATCTCGCACGGCCGGTAGTTGGAGATCGTCGGCAGCCGCCGCTCGACCACCACCCCTGGCGTGCCACGGTCGACGAGAAAGGCGGTCATGCCGCCCCGGCTGCCCTTCTCGCGATCGGTCACGGCCACCACGATCAGGAAGTCGGCCCAGTCCGCCTTGCCGATCCACTTCTTGCGCCCGTTGAGCACCCACCGGCCGCCGGCGCGCCTGGCCGTCGTTTCGATGCCCGACACGTCCGAGCCCGCGCCGGGCTCGGTGATCGCCACGCCTGAGGTGATCTCCCCCCGCGCGTACGGGTCCAGATAGCGCGCCCGCTGCCCGGCGTCGCAGGCGGCCGACAGCCAGTGCAGGTTCGGCGAGTCCGGCGGCAGCACGAACGGCACGATGGTCTTGGCCATCTCCTCCACGGCCGCCATCTTGTCTAGGTTCGTCAGCCCGAGGCCGCCGTACTCCGCGGGAACGTCGATCCCCCACAGGCCACGCTCGCGGGCCGCGGCCAGCAGCCGCTCATAGACCTCGGGCGGCAGGTCGCCGACGGGGTCGAACAGATAGCTCTTGCCGGGCTCGGCGGCGAACGGCTCGGTGCGGCTCGACGCTTCGAGCTCCCATCTGATGACGTCCGGCTCCAGCGGCAGGAGCTCGTCGTCGACGAACGCGCGTACCCGCTGCCTGAGGTCTTCCGCGGCCTTCATGGTCAGTTCCTCCTGGGTCATGGGTCAGGTGAGCACGGCGAGCACATCGCGGACCGGGCGGTCCGCCCAGCGGCGCAGGGCGGCGGCGAAGGGCCGGGCGAGCGGGGCGCGACCGCCGTGCTCGAAGCAGTCCACGGCTTTCGCGGTGAGCTCCTCCAGGGTCAGGGGGGCGGCCGCGCTGCCCCGCAGGGTCTCGGCCCGGCCCCGGAGCACCCGTCCATCGGTGAGGTGGAGGCTCACCTCGGCCCAGCGGGGCGCCATCGGGGTGTCGCTCTCAGCCGCCTGTACGCGGGCGAGCAGCCGCTGCGCCTGCGGTCGCTTCACGGCCTCGTCGGTGAAGCTGCCGAGGCGGGGCCGGCCGTCGAGCAGGGCCGCGGCCATGCCGTACTCCATGCTGAACTTGGCCTCCAGCCCGGTGGCCGGACGGTGGTGGATCAGCGGGGTGAGCGCCGCGCCGCTGGTTCGCACGTCCACGCGGACGACGTCCTCGGCGTTCACGTCCTGCTCGGTGCGCAGGTCGAGCACCGCGTCCAGAGCGCGGTGGGCGGCGTAGCACATGGGGTACTTCTTGACGTCCAGGCCGCTGGTACGCAGCTCTCCTGGGGCGGCGCCGAGTTCGTCGAGCAGATCGTGGAGCCGGCGGGTGATGCCGTCGTCGCCGCCGTACAGGCGGGTGAAGCCTGCGGGGCCGTCCAGCGCGCCGTGGCCCGCCGTGACGCCGGCCCTGGCCGCGAGCGCGGAACGTACGGCGCTCGCGCATGCGGCGCCGACCTGGAAGGACTTCGCCGGCGTGCCGAAGTTCTCCCGGGTGCCCGAGCACTGCCCGGCGAACAGCCCGATGGCGTCGGCGATCTGCTCGGCGTCCAGCCGCAGCAGCCGGGCGGCGGCCACGGTCGCGCCGATGCCGCCGATCGTCGTGGTGCTGTGCCAGCCGGCCGCGTAGTGCGGGACGGCCATCGCCTTCGCCAGCTTGAGCATCACCTCAAAGCCGACGGCGTAGGCGCCGGCCACGGCGGACCCGTCGGCGTCCTCGGCCCCGGCGAGGGCGAGCAGTCCCGGGATGATCGCGATGCTCGGGTGGCCGCGCAGCGGCGAGGTGACGTCGTCGTAGTCGAGCACGTGTCCGGCCGCCCCGTTGACCAGGGCTGCCTGCTCGGGAGACACGGGCGGCCCGCCCGTCCACAGCCGCGCGGCTCCGCCCTGGGAGACGGTGGAGGTCAGCGCGTGGACGACCGGGTCGGCACGGGCGGCGACGGCGACGGCGACGGTGTCGAGCACCGCCCGGCCGACGGCGTCGACGACGTCCGGGGACGCCTCCGGCGCCGAGGCGGCGTACCGGCCGACGCGTAGCGCCGCGGGGGCGGTCATCGGAGTGCTCCCGCTGCTCGGTAGGCCGCGATCTGCTCGTCGTCCAGTCCGAGCACCTCCCTGCACACCTCGTCGGTGTGCTCGCCCAGCAACGGCGCGGAGCGGGTGGGCCGCACGGGCGTGCCGGTGAGACGGAACGGCGGCGCGTTGTAGAGGCTGGGCCCCATCTCCGGGTGGTCCAGGCGCAGCCAGTGCTCGCGGGCCGCGAGTTGCGGATCGCGGTCGACCAGGTCGGCGGTGTTCTGGACGACCCCGGCGGGCACCCCGGCCGCGCGCAGCTCCCCGGCCAGCGCGACGGCGTCACGGCCGGCCACGGCGGCGCCGATCAGCCGGTTCAGCCGGTCGCGGTCACGGTGCCTGGCCGCCTCGTGCCGCCATTCCGGCTTGTGATCCGGCCTGCCGTCGGGCTCGTGGTCAGGCCTGTGGCCGGGCTCGTGGTCAGGCCTGTGGCTGGGCTCGTCGTCGGCCTTGTCGTGGGGCTCGTCGTGGGGCTCGTCGTGGGGCTCGTCGTGGGGCTCGTCGTGGGGCTCGTCGTGGGGCTCGTCGTGGGGCTCGTCGTGGGGCTCGTCGTGGGGCTTGTCGTCGGGCTCGTCGTCGAGGCCGAGTATCCGGACGAGCGACTCCCACTGCTCGTCGCGGAGCACCGAGATCGCGATCCACCGGTCATCTCCGGCGCAGCGGTACACGCCGTGCGGCGCCCGCCGTGGGTGGTCGTTGCCGAGCGGGCCTGCGTCCCTGCGGTTGACGGTCCAGTCCATCAGCAGCGGTCCGAGCACGGCGATGGTCGGCTCGGTCTGCGCGATGTCGATGTACTGGCCGCGTCCCGTACGCCGCCGATGGCGCAGGGCGGCGAGCACGGCGAAGGCGGCGTGGCACGGGTTCGGGACGTGGTCGGGATAATTGGTGCCGGTCCCGACCGGCTCACGGCCGGGCAGGCCGGTGAAATGGTGCAGGCCGATCAGCGCGCTGATCGTGATCCCGTAACCGAGGTAGTCGCGTTCAGGGCCGCTGTCGCCCTGCATCGACATGGCCAGGTAGACGGCTCGCGGGTTGATCCGGCGCACGTCCTCCCAGCCGAGGCCGAAGCGTTCCATGGTGCCTGGCGTGAAGTTGTTGGTGACCACGTCGCTCTCTGCGACCAGCCGGCGGGCCAGCTCGCGGCCGCCCTCGGACTTCAGGTCGAGGGCGAGGCTGCGCTTGCTGGTGTTGCGGTCGGCGAAGTAGCCGCTGCGGTTGACGCCCTTCCGCCCGCCGGCGAACGGCGGGCTGAGCCTGATCCCGTCGATCTTCGCCCGGCTCTCCACCTTGATCACGTCCGCGCCGTGGTCGGCGAGCAGCTTGGTGGTGAACGAGCCCGCCCCGACCCAGCAGAAGTCGGCGACCCGGATGCCGGAAAGCGGCGGCGTCATGCGCTCACCCCCGGACGTCCGATCTCGCTCAGCACCTGCTCGGTGTGCTCGCCGAGCCGCGGCGCACGGCCGTTCGTCCGCCAGGGCGTCTCACTCAGCAGGTACGGCGCCCCCGGCATCAGCGTGCCGAGCCCCGTGTTCTCCACGAAGAAACCCCGGTGCGCGAGCTGCCGGTTGTCCACGATGTCGGCCGCGGTGCTGACCGGGCACAACGGCACCCGCCTCCGCTGCGCCGCGGCGTACAGCTCGGCCTTCGTCCGCCGTGCGGCGAAGGGGCCGAACACCCTGTTGAAGATCCCCTTGGCCTCGTCCCCGGTGACGAACTCCCGCTCACCCCACCGGTCGCCGCGCAGCGCCGCCGCTTCGGGGACGTCCTCGGATTCGAGCCAGTCGACGAGGTTGGGCCAGAACCGGTTGCCGCCGATCCCGCCGGCCAGGATGTAGATCTCGCCGTCCGCGCAGGCGAAGACCCCGGCCCCGGCCCGGTCGCCGACGCCGCTGCCCCTCCCCCGTACCGTGCCTTCCAGGTCGTAGAACTGCACGGCGTTCTCCAGCGCGAGCACCACGCACTCCTGGACGGAGACGTCCACGTGCTGGCCGGCCCCGGTGAGCTCCGCCGAGGTGAGCGCCAGCATCGAGGCGACGGCCCCGAACAGGCCGCCCATCGCCATCGCCTGGTCCCCGGCGGCGCGTACCGGCGGGCCGTCCCGGTACCCGCCCAGCGCCAGCAGTCCGCCGAGCGCCAGCAGGACCAGGTCGTCCGCCTCGTCCTGGCCGTACGGGCCGTCCTGCCCGAACGGCGTGATGCTGGTCATCACCAGAGCCGGATTGCCCTCGCTGAGATCGGCCCAGGCCAGGCCACGCGCCGCGGCCACCCCGGGGCGTTCCGTCTCGATGACGAGGTCTGCCGTACGGGCCAGGTCGCGCAGGGTGCGAGCGCCCTCGGCGCGGTCGAGGTCCAGGACGACGCTGCGCTTGCCGGTGTTGGCGTACGCGAAGGCGAGCCCGGAGTCGGGACCGGGCACGTCGCCGGCGAACGGCGGCTCGTGCCGGAGCGGGGTGCCGTCCGGCGGTTCGACCAGGATCACGTCGGCGCCCAGTTCGGCGAACAGCTTGCCGCAGTAGTTGCCCATCGGCCCGGACAGGTCGAGCACCCGCAGCCCCTCCAGCGCGGCCGGCGCCGTGGTGGTCACGTCGCCTCCGGGGTGAACCTGGGGATGGTGACGGTCTCGGTGACCGGGTCGCAGGCCAGCCGCACCCGCAGCCCGACCTGGACCTCCTCGTTGGGCACCCCGACGACGTTGCTGAACATCCGCGGGCCCTCGTCGAGCTGCACGAGCACCACGTTGTACGGCACGTCATCGGCGAAGGCCCGGTTGTAGACCTGGTGGAAGACGATCCTGGACATGACCTCGCCCCGGCCGGACAGGGGAACCCAGGTGGTCTCCTTGGCCAGGCACTGCGGGCAGATCCGGCTGATCGGATACCTGATATGTCCGCATTTTTCGCACTTTTGCAGGGTCAGGGTCTCGGTCTCGCGCAACGCGTCCCAGAAGGGCCGTGTCTCGTCGGTCAGCTCCGGCAGCGGCTTGGTGTAGTCGGTCATCTAGTCAGCCCGTCCTTGCTCAGGATCATCGCGTTCGAGCAGTTCAGCGTCATGCCCCGGCCGGTCACCAGGCACACCTCCGCGTCCTCGACCTGCCGGGGCCCGCCCTGGCCGCGCAGCTGCCGCACCCCTTCGACGATGTGCAACCAGCCCTCCATGTACGACTCCGACAGGTTTCCGCCGGCGGTGTTGACCGGCAGGTCCCCGCCGAGCTGGATGCGGCCGCCCTCGACGAAGGAGCCCGCTTCGCCCACGCCGCAGAACCCGGCGTGTTCCAGCCACAGCAGCACGCTGATCGTGAAGTTGTCGTAGAGCTGGGCCACGTCGACGTCCGACGGGCCGATGCCGGCCATCTTCCAGGCCCGGTCCAGCGCCTGCTTCTGGTGGGGCACGTACCACCAGTCCTCGCGTTCCAGCGTGCGGGTCGTGTAGCCCTGCCCCATCCCGGAGATGAACACCGGCGGCTGCCTGGTGTCGCGCGCGCGGGCGCGTTCCGCGGACGTGACGATGACGCACACGCCGCCGTCGCTGATCAGGCAGCAGTCGAGCAGCCGCAGCGGCTCCACGATCCAGCGCGACGCCTGGTGGTCGGCGATCGTGATCGGCTTGCGCATGACGGCGTCGGGGTTCATCGACGCGTGCCTGCGGCAGGCGACGGCGACCTCGGCGAGCTGCTCACTGGTCGTGCCGTAGAGGGCCATGTGACGGCTGGCCGCGACCGCGCTGTTGGCGGCGGCGCCCATCATGCCCCAGATGTCCCACGAATCCCCCCAGCCGGAGGCCCTGGAGAACCGGGACCCGCCGGTCTTGGCCGCGTCGCCGAACACGCAGGCCACGTTCGTGGCCATGCCGGTGCTGACCGCCATCGCGGCCGTCTGCACGAGCGCGCCCGCCGTGCCGCCGCCCATCGACATGCTGCCGGTGAACGCAGGGTCGATGCCGAGCGTCTCACCGAGCCGCAGGTAGTTGAGCGGGCCTTCGGGGGCCGTGGTGCCGGGGAAGGTCAGCAGTCCATCGATGTCCGACTTGTCGAGCCCGCTGTCGTCGAGCGCGGCCACGAACGCGTCGGCGGCCAGCGAGAGCTGGGTGCTGCCCGGCAGTTTGCCCTGGGCGGTCTTACCCACCCCGATGATCGCGGCCTGGTCCTTCAGCGAATCCTTCACAACGCTTCCCCTCATCGTCTGTCATCGGCCCTGGAAACGCGGCGCCCGCTTCTCGGCGAACGCCTTACGGCCCTCGATGCGGTCCTCGGTGTCCCGGAGCAGGCCCCACACGTAGCTCTCCAGGTCCAGGCCGCGCTCCAAAGGCAGGTCGGGGCCCTCGGTGGCGAGCCGCTTGACGGCCCGTACGGCGAGCGGCGCGTTACGGGCGATGCGGTCCGCGACCTCCCTGGCCCGCCGCAGCAGTTCGCCCGCCGGGAGGACCTCGCTGACCAGGCCCACCCGGTGCGCCTCCGCGGCGTCGATCCGATCGCCGGTGAGCAGCATCTGCATCGCCGTCGACCGCCCGATCATCCGGGTGAGCCGCTGGGTGCCGCCCGCTCCTGGAATGCTGCCGATCTGGACCTCGGCCAGACCGAACTGGGCCGTCTCGGAACAGATCCTGATGTCGCAGGCCAGGGCGATCTCCAGGCCGCCGCCGATCGCGTACCCGTTGATCGCCGCGATCACCGGTTTGTCCCTCGGGAACCCCTTGAGCAGATGGTCTCCCCCGTCGCCGAACGCGATCTGCGCGTACGACTCCGCCGGCGGCATCGTCCGCTTCAGGTCCGATCCCGTGCAGAAGGCGCGATCCCCCGCGCCGGTGATCAGCGCGACCCTGATGGACTCGTCGGTGTTCACCCGTTCCCACGCCGCGTGCAGCATGGCCCGGGTCTCGGGGTCGATGGAGTTCATCGCCTCCGGCCGGTTGAGCACGATCTCCGCGACCGTCCCCCGTACCTCTATGTCAACGGACACGTGCCCGTTTCCTCCTCATCGTTGATCATGCGGGCGTGGACGCACGCCTGCTTCTGGTGACCAGCCGCCAGATCCCGCCGCCGAAGAGGACCACCGCGACGAGCAGCCAGAGGGCCGCGGCGATCGGGCGCTGGACGAAGTAGCCGAAGTCGCCCCGGCTCAGGAACAACCCCTCGCGCAGGTGCTTCTCCACCAGCGGTCCCAGCACCAGGCCGAGGACGAACGGGGCGAGGGTGAACGACAGCTTGCGCAGGAGGTAGCCCACGGCTCCCATGGCGGCCAGCGTGTACACGTCGAGCAGGCTGTTGCGCACGCTGTAGCAGCCGATCGCCGCGATCACCACGATGGCGGGGAAGAGCAGCTGTTTGGGGATACGCAGCAGTTGCACCCACACGCTGACCAGGGGCAGGTTGAGCACCAGCAGCATCATGTTGGCCACGAACATCGTGCCGATGAGCGACCAGAAGATCTCCGGGTTGTCCTCGATCAGCAGCGGGCCCGGCTCGATGCCCTGCACCTCCATCGCGGAGATCACCAGGGCGAAGGTGGCCGAGAACGGCATGCCCAGCGACAGCAGCGGCACGAGCCCGCCGACGGCGGCCGCGTTGTTGGCGGCCTCGGGTCCCGCGACCCCTTCGACCGCGCCCGAGCCGAGGTTCGCGCGGTTGCGGGCGACGCTCTTCTCCAGCCGGTACGACGCGAAGCTCGACAGCGTCGCCGAGGGACCTGGCAGCAGGCCGAAGAGGAACCCCACGGCCGAACCCCGTCCCCAGGCGGGCACGGCGTCCCGCCACTCCGCGCGGGTGGGCATCAGTTCCCTGAGCCGGACGCTGGTGGGCCGCGCCGACCTCGACGGGTTCTCGACCAGCAGCAGCAACTCGGCGATGCCGAACAGGCCGATGCCCACGGGCACCAGGTCGATGCCGAGGGCCATCTCCGGCACGTTCAGCGTGTACCTGAACGTGCTGGTGATCGCCTCCTGGCCCAGGGTGCCGAGCATCACGCCGACGATCATCGGCAGGAACCCACTGGCCGGGCTGCCGCCCGAGACGCGGGCCAGGGCGAGCAGGCCGCCGGCCACGAGCGCGAGATATTCGGCGGGGCCGAACAGCAGGCCGACGCCCGACAGCAGCGGGGAGAAGAACGTCACGAGGATGACGCCGATCGCGCCGGCGATGAACGAGCCGATCGCCATGACGCTCAGCGCGGCTCCCGCCCGGCCCTTCTTGGCCATCGCATGGCCGTCGACGGCGGTCATGACCGAGGCCGCCTCGCCTGGCATGTTCAGCAGGACCGCGGTCGTCGATCCGCCGTACATCGAGCCGACGTAGATCGCCGCGATCATGACGATGCCGACGATCGGCGACATGGAGAACGTCAGCGGCAGCACCAGCGCCGCGCCGGCCACCGGGCCGAGCCCGGGGAGCACCCCGATCACCGTGCCGGCCAGGGCGCCGACCAGCGCGGCCAGGAGCAGTTCAGGGGTGAGCGCCGATTCCAGCCCGAAGATCAGGCCCTCGACGGGGTTCACGGGTCAGCCCCCCATCAGCGCGCCGGCGGGCAGCCGCACGCCGAGCAGTTCGAGGAACACGTACGAGATGATCAGGCCGAGCAGGACGCCGTGGAGGACGGCCTTCCACCAGGGGCGGGTGCCGAGCACCCCGACCGCCGCGGCGCCGAACAGCGCCGCCGCGAGGTACTGGCCGATCAGCGGCAGCAGTAAGAGGTACACCACGATGATCCCGCCCAGTCCGAGGACGAACCGGCCCCGTCCCGGCGCGGCGCGCTCGTATTCGCCGGTCACCTTGGTGGTGAACCTCGCCTCGGCCATCGTGAGCACGCTGATCACCAGGCACCCCGCCCCGACGATGATCGGGTACATCGCGGCCCCCGGCTGGGCCGTCGTGCCCATCGGAAGAGTGAACGCGTGGGCGGTGTAGACGGCTCCCACCGCGAACATCACCGCGCCGACGATCATGCGCCCGCGGCGGACCCCGTCCAGGGACGCCTTCGGCGGAGAGACCACGGTCTCGGTCGTTTTCATGCCGGTCGCTCCTCCATGAACGCGTTGATGCGCTCGTACTCTTCGCGGTATTCGTCGAGTTCGGCCTTGAGCTGGTCGGGCGTGAGCGACTCCAGGACGTAGCCCTTGTCCTCGGCGAACGCGCGGAACTCCGCGGAGCGGACGGTGGCGTCGGCCGCACTCTGGAGCCGCTTCAACACCTCGGCGGGGATGCCCTTGGGGGCGATGACGTAGTAGGAGGCCGGCAGGGTCACGTCGTAGCCCGCTTCCACGACGGATTCGGCCTGCGGGAAGATCTTGTAGGGGCCGTCGTGGAAGACGCCGAGCACGCGCAGCTTGCCCGCCCGTACGTGCTCCTTGACCGTGGGGGCGTAACCGGCGGTCGCGTCCACCTCCCCGCTGAGCAGCGCGGTCAGCGCCTCGCCACCGCCGCCGCTGAACGGGACGCCGGTGAACTCGACCCCGCCCGCCTGGCTGAGCCGCTGGATGGTCAGGTCGGGCGCGGTACGCGCACCGGAGTTGGAGATCTTGATCTGCCCCGGCCGGCGCCGCGCGTCGTCCATGAAGTCCTTGAACGTCCGCCAGGGGGCGTCGGCGCGGACCGCCAGGATCGTCGGCAGGTCGGCCAGCTTGACCAGCGGCTGGTAGTCGGCGGTCGAGTGATAGGGCAGGGCGTCGGTCAGGATGGGCTGGTAGGCGACCGCGCTGTTGGAGCTCAGTCCGATCGTGTAGCCGTCCGCCGCGGCCTTGACGATCCGGCTGGTGCCGATCGTCGCCGAGCCGCCCTCTCGGTTCTCCACGACGATCGTGGTGCCGAGGTCCTTCTCGAGCTGACGGGTGAACTGCCTGGCGATCGGGTCGGTGGATCCGCCGGGCGCGTAGGGGACGACGAAGGTCAGCTCATCGGATGGGTAGGGGCCGTCGTCGCCGAATCCCGGGATCGCCGAGCAGCCGCTCAAGATCAATAGTCCGGCCACCGCCGCCGCGCTCCGCCGTTTGAACGTCATCAGCCGTCCGCCTCTGCTTGATCGTACAACCGCATAGCGAACAAAAGTTCGCTCTCTGGATGCGTTACCGTGACGTTAAGGGGAGGTCACATGGGGTGTCAATGCATCATTTGCGACGAATCTCCGCTTTGTGATGGCCTCCCCGCCTGCCTGGGGAGACTAAACCCCGAGGTCCCGGGGTTCCACCCGGATCTGGACAGTGGTCTGTCATACATGACACTGTTCTGTGGATGACAGACGCATTAATTCCGTGCGGCCACCCGCAGACATGACGTCCGACCATTGCCGAACCAGGGAGTTCCTCGCCCAGATCTGGGCCGCGCTCGACGGCCACGCCGGCGACCTCGACCGCGTCACCGTGACCGGCGACAGTGCCCTGCGGTCCGCGTTCGCCGTGACGGATCTCGCCGCGGCCGGTTTCGGGGCCGCCGGGCTGGCGCTCAGCCGGCTCGTGGCGACCGAGGGCGGCACGCCGCCGACCGTACGCGTGGACCGTACGCTGTCCAGCGGCTGGTTCGACCTGCCCGTCGGCCCCTCGCTGCCGCTGACACCGCAGCCGAGCAGGCCGCTGAGCACCACGCATCCGTGGATGACCGAGTTCAGGACGGCCGACGATCGCTGGCTCAGGGTGCAGGGGCTGTTCCCCCGGCTGCGGGCCCGCATCGCCGGCGCGCTGGGCGTCGCGGAGGATCCGGAGGCGGTCGCGGCGAAGGTGGCCGGGCACGACGCCGACGAGATCGAGCAGGTCCTCGTCGACGGGGGCGCGGCCGTGGCGGCGAGCCGCAGCCTGGCGGAGTGGCGGGCGCACCCGCAGGCCCGCGCGGTCGCCGCGGAGCCGCTCGTCGCCGTGGAGCCCGGCGGTGAGTCGCCGGAGTCGTGGCGCCCGACGCCGGGACGGCCGCTGGCCGGCATCCGGGTTCTCGACCTCACCAGGGTGGTCGCCGGGCCGATGGGCACCAGGTTCCTCGCGGCCTGCGGCGCCGAGGTGCTGCGGCTGGACGCGCCCGACGCCGACGAGACCACCTGGCGCGGCGGCGGGACCGACGTCGGGCTGGGGAAGCGGTGGGCGGTGCTCGACCTGCGCACGGCCGAGGGCTGGCGGCGGTTTCTCGACCTGCTGGCCGGCGCCGACGTCCTCGTTCACGGGTACCGTCCCGGCGCGATCGACGGGCTGGTGCCGCCGGACGTCCGCGCGGCCGTGCGGCCCGGACTCGTGGAGGTCGCGCTCAACGCGTACGGCTGGACCGGCCCCTGGCGGGACCGCCGCGGTTTCGACACACTCGTGCAGTTCAGCACCGGACTGGCCGACGAGACGACGAGCTGGGCGCTGGAGGATCCCGGCACGCGGACGCCGATCAACGCGCTGGGCCGCCTCGTGCCTCCCGACCGGCCGCGGCACCTGCCGGTGGAGGCCCTCGACTTCGCGACCGGCTACCAGGTCGCCGCCGCCGCGATCAACGGCCTGACCCGGCGCCTCACCACGGGCCTGGGCTCGGTGTCGCGGCTGTCCCTGGCGCGCACCGCCGCCCTGCTGGCCGATGCCGGGCGGCCCGCCGAGGAGCCGCCGATCGACCTCCCGCTGCTCGGGCCCACCGAGGACCGCGTGTACGCCACCCCGCACGGCCCGGTGCGCCGGCTCCGCTTCCCGGTGGAGATCGACGGCAATCCGCTGTTCTGGGAGCGGCCGTACGAGGCGGTCGGCAGCTCGACCCCGCAGTGGTCCGCGACGCCACCGGCATGAACTCCCAGCGGGCCGCGACACCACCGCGATCGCCCGGCGACCCGCGACGCCGCCGGCACGATCGCCCAGCGACCCGCAATGCCACCGGCACGATTCGTCAGCGGGCCCCCGCGAGGACCTCCTTCTTGCCCAGGAAGGCGGTGAGCCGGTCCAGCGGCCAGGTGTTGATCACGTCGTCGGCCGTGAGCCAGCCACGTTGGGCGGTGCCGATGCCGTAGCGGAGGTTGTCCAGGTGGCCGACGGCGTGGGAGTCGCTGTCGAGGGCGAAATTCACGCCGTGCCGCTTCGCCCGCCTGATGAGCTCGGCGGCCAGATCCAGGCGCTCGGGGAAGGCGTTGATCTCCAGCGCGGTCCCAGAGCGCGCGCACGCCTTGAAGACCTGGTCCCAGTCCGCGTCGATCGGCGGGCGGCGGCCGATCAGCCGGGCGCTGGGATGGCCGATGATGTTGACGCACGGATGCTCGGCGGCGCGTACCAGCCGCCTGGTCGTCCTGTCCTTGGGCAGGTCGAAGAAGGAGTGGACGGAGGCGACGCACAGGTCGAACCCGGCCAGCACGTCGGGCGGCCAGTCCACGTCGCCGTCGGGGTCGATGTTGAGCTCGACGCCGTGCAGCAGCCGGAGCCCGGACGTGCCGTCCAGCTCGCGTACGCGCTCGCGTTGCGCGATGGCCTTCTCCAGCGTCATCTGCTGCATGTAGAGCTTCGGCCCGTGATCGGTCACGGCGTAGTACGCGTACCCGCGCCCGGCCACGGCCTCCACCATCTCCTCCAGCGAGGCGTGGCCGTCGGTGAGCGTGGTGTGGGTGTGCAGGTCGCCGCACACGTCGTCCTCGGTGACCAGTTCGGGCAGCTCTCCGGCCAGCGCCGCCTCGATCTCCCCGATGTCCTCGCGCAGGGTCGGCGGGATCCACGGCAGGCCGAGCCGCCTGTACACCTCCTCCTCGGTCTTGGACACGATCAGCTCTTCTGTGTCGGCGTCGAACAGGCCGTACTCCGACAGCTTGAGCTTGCGGTGCCCGGCGATCTCACGGGTGCGGATGTTGTGCGCCTTCGAGCCGGTGAAGTACTGCATGGCCGCGCCCCACGCGTCCGGCGGCACCACCCGCAGGTCCACCTGGAGCCCCTGACTGGTCCTGACCGAGGTCTTCTTGTCGCCGTGCACGATCACCTCGGTGACCTGGGGCAGATCGATGAAGGCGGACATGAGCACCTTGGGCCGGTTGGAGGTGGCCAGGATGTCGATGTCGCCGATGGTGTCCTTCATCCGGCGCAGCGAGCCGGCGTACCCGCAGCGGCGGCAGCCCTGCACCGACTTCAGCGCCGTCACGATGTCCTCCGCCAGTGGCATGGCCACGCCGAGCTGGACCCGCTCGCCGGCGTCGCGCAGCAGGGCGATGCCGTGCAGCAGGTTCTCCTCGGTCTTGGCGCCGAACCCCGGCAGGTCCCGCAGCGCGCCGGCGTGGATCGCCGACTCCAGGCTCTCCGGGGAGTCCACGCCCAGGCTCTCATGCAGCACCATCGCCCGTTTCGGCCCCAGCGCCGCGATGCGGGTCAGCGCCCGGACCCCTGCGGGTATGCGGCCGCGCAACTCCTCGAGCTGGGCCATGGTGCCGGAACGCAGATATTCGGCCACCTTGTGCGCGATCTTCTCGCCCACGTTGGGGATCTGCCGCAACTCGCCGGCGTCGTAGCCGTCGATGTCTGCCGCGTGGGCACCGATGGAGCGGGCCGCCTTCTGGTAGACGCGGATCTTGAAGTCCTCACCGCCGGTGATGGCCAGCAGGTCGGCGTACTCCTCCAGCACGGCGGCCACGTCGTCGTTCGTGCGTGCCATGTCGCGTCGTCGCCTCCCTCCTGACCATCCCCTATCCCGAAATCCCGGCCTCTATCCCCCGGCGAAGACCGGGGGCGTCCGGTCCTTCCATGGCATGGCCCGTTCGAGGTGGGCGGCGACCCTGAAAAGCAGATCCTCCCGGCCGTAGGGGGCGACGAGCTGCACCCCGATGGGCAGCCCGTCGTCGCTCCTGCCCAGCGGCAGACTGATCGCGGGGTGTCCGGTGACGTTGAACAGCACCGTGAACGGCCCGTAGTCGGCCAGCGACCGCAGCCAGCCGGTCACGCTGTAGCTGGGATCGTCGTAACGCAGGGTGCCGTGCGGCGCCGGGGGATGGCCCAGCGTCGGGGTGACGAGCAGGTCGTACTCCGTGAAGAACGCGCTCACCGAGCGGGTCACCCGGTTCTGCGCGGCGAAGGCGGTCATCATGTCCAGCCCGGTGTACTCCCTCGCCGTCCGCAGGAACCGCCTGGTGACGGCCTCCATCAGGGCCGGGTCGGGTTGCCTCGGCGCCAGGAGCAGGGTGGAGGAGATCGCCACCCCCTCCGCCACCCATGCCTTCATGACGGCCTCCCAGTCGACGGCCGGGCCGGCCTCGCTGACGCCGTGCCCGGCCTCCTCCAGCACGTGGCCGGTCCTGATCGCCCAGGCGGCCACCTGCTCATCCACCGGCGACCCCGACCACGCCTCGGTGGTCACCGCCACCCGTAGCCGGCCGGGCTCGGCCCGGAGCTCGTCGGCGTACCGGCCGTGCGGGGGCGGCGCGGTGTACTTGTCGCCGACGCCGGGCCCATGCACGGCGTCCAGGAGGCAGGCGGCGTCGCGGACGGTGCGCGTCAGCGCGAACTCGTACGCCATGCCGAGCATCGCCTCTCCCATGTCCGGCCCGCACGGGACGCGGCCCCGGCTCGGCTTGAGCCCCACCAGACCGCAGCAGGAGGCCGGGACCCGGATGGACCCGGCTCCGTCGCTGGCGTGCGCGAGCGGCACGGCGCCGGCCGCGACCAGGGCGGCGGCACCACCGCTTGACCCGCCCGCGCCCCTGTCCAGATCCCAGGGGTTGCGGGCCGGCCCGTGCCTGACCGGTTCGGTGGCGAAGCTGAGGCACATCTCCGGCACGGTGGTCAGGCCGAGCGTGACCAGGCCGGCGGCCCGGAAGCGGGCCATCAGGTCGGTGTCGTGCTGGGGGACGACGCCCGGCAGGCTGCGGCTGCCGAGGGAGAACGGCACCCCCTTCGCCACCGGGCCATGATCCTTGATCAGGAACGGCACCCCGGCGAGCGGTCCGTCCTCCGCATGGTCGAGCGCCGGGGTGAACACCGGCAGCGCCAGCCCGTTCACCTCGGCGTTCATCGCGGCCAGTGCCTGCCTGGCGGCGGTCTCGACCTCTCCGGCGGTGACCTCGCCGGTCCGGATCAGCTCGCGGAGGCCGATGGCGTCGTACTGCGCGTACTCATGGAGTTGCATGAAAATCCCTGTCGCCCGTAGCTCGATCGGTGGTCTGTGGGATCGGCGGCGCGGCCGCCGACGGCGAACAGCCGGAACAGAGGGATGGGAGGGGGCCGCCACGCCGGGCGCCCGCTCCAGAGACCATCCCCTGCGGTGATCGAGGTACTTCTAGGCTCGGGACATCACGGCCCATGGTGGCAGGGGCCGCCATGGGCCGTCGACCGGTTTTCCGTTTGCCCGGGTTGCGAGGGTCCAGCGCGGAGTACCCGAATGAGGCGGTCACCTACGACTTGAGTCGTAGGCGGCGGCCCCCAAGGTGCGTCTTGAGGTGGGTGTGGGGGCCGGAACCGACCGGTAGCGTCGATTGTCGTGATCCGTCGGATCCTCGCCTCCGGCGAACGTCACCCGCGAGCAGTGGACGCGGGTCTCGCCGTGCTGGTCGCGGTGGCGGGCGGGTTCGTGGAGGGTTCGGCCGGATGGGGGTGGCTCTGGGCTGTCTGCCTTCCCCTGGTGTGGCGGCGGCGGGCGCCGGTTCCTGTCCTCTATGTGACCGTCGGGCTCGGCCTGGTGGCGTACGCCGCCGGGGTCCAGGCGATTCATCCGGCGGCGGCGATCCTGGTGGCGGCGTACACGGTCGCCCGGCACCGCCCGTGGCGCCGGCTGGTGCCGCCGGTGACGGTGATCGAGGGGGCGTTCCTCTCCGGTGCGTTCCTGGGCGGGTTGCGGTGGGACGACCTGGTGACGCTGACCTTCGCCATGGCCGCGGCAGTGCTGCTCGGGGTGACGGTTCAGACGAGACGGGCCTATCTCGCGGGGCTGCGGGAACGCGCCGAGCGCCTGGAACATGAGCGTGACCAGCGTAACCCCATCAACAGCAGGATCGGCGGCCAGCCCTGACGTAGCGCGTTCATCGCGAGATGTGTTCCTTTCGTCAGGGTCCGACGCTAGAGACGGCCCGCCTCCCGCACGACCACCCGAAGTCGGATCCACGGCACCGGCGGCGTACGCCTCAGGTCGCAGGCGATCCACCGGAGGGTGAGCCGCCGGTCACGTGGTCAGCCGGTGGAGCGCGTCGGCCCTCGGAAGGCAGGCGCCCAGGCGGTAGGCCGCGTCGTAGCCGGCCTGGCCGAGCCGCCGTACGAGCTCCGTGGTCAGCTCGCGCAGCTCGGGGTCGCCGTGGTCGAAGGCGCCGCGGATGACCTGGCTCATCCCCAGCGCGGTGGCCGCGCCCGCCGGATCGCCTTCCAGGCAGAGCAGCCGGGCCAGGAGCTGCGCGGCGGAGGCGACGTCGCGGACGGCGAACGCCCCGCGCACGGCCTCGGGCAGGAGCGCGCGGGCCCGCGCCGCGGCCCCCGTCGCGAGCAGGTTCGCCATCCTGACCGGCGCGACCCGGCTCGCGGTCACCTCGCAGGGCATCGACAGCTCCCCGGCGAGCGCCTCCAGCCGGTCGAGCGCCGCGTCGGCCTGCTCCGGCTCACCCGAGCGGCGGTGCAGGTCGGCGACGCACAGCAGCAGCTCGATCTCCACATGCCGCTGACCACGGTCACTCGCCCGCCGTCGCGCCGCGTCGACGTCTCGCCGGGCGCCCTCCAGGTCGCCCCCGCGCATCCGCACGGTCGCCAGCCAGGCCCGGTGATAGATCTCCTGCTCCAGAGCGAGTTCGGCGGCCAGTGTCACGCTGCGCTCCGCCTCGGCGACGGCCTTGTCGTGCTCGCCCTCGACCGAATGGGCGCGCGCCATGGCGGCCAGCGAGACCGCCTGCCCGTAACGCTCCCCCGTCTGCTCGAACTCCCGCACCGCCCGTTCCCGCGGCGTCGCGCTGCCCTCCCAGTCGCCGCGATCGGCGCGGATGAAGGCCTCCACCAGGAGTGCGCAGGCCCGCGCCCACTGCTCCGGGTGCTGCCTGGCCCGCTGGAGCTCGCGTTCCGCCAGCTCGTCGAACCCATAGAGGTACGCCCCGGCCGGCGCCACCACCACCAGCGCCGGACAGCGCTCCATCGCCCCGGTGCGGGCACAGTCCTCGAGCACCGAACGCACCAGCGCGCTGTCGGCGGGCATCGTGCCGCTGTTGCCGGCCAGCAGGTGCACCGCGGTGAACGCGGCCCGCGCATGGCCGGGCAGCGCGTCGCCGAAGCGCAGCACCTCGGCCACGAAGTCGTCGGACCTGGCGTCGAACCGTACGTTCCAGTACCAATAGAGCGGGCCGAGCAGCCGCCAGGCCGTGTCGGCGTGGCCGCCGTCGATGGCCGATCGCAGCGCGAAGACCAGGTTGTCGTACTCGGCGTCGAACATCGCTATCGACGCCAGCTGGTGCGCACCCGTACGCAGCAGGGGCTCGTACTCCTCGCCGAGCCCCACGAAGTACCGCGCGAAACCGGCCGCGACGATCCCCCGCTCATCGGCCCGCAGCCTGCCGGCCGCGTACGCGCGGATGGTCTCCAGCATCCGGTACCGGTCGCCGGTCTTCGCCACGATGGACTTGTCGACCAGCGAGCTGAGCACGTAGAAGACGTCCTCGCCTGGCAGCCCCGCGTCCGAGCAGACCGCCTCGATCGCGGCGCCGCTCGCCCCGCCGGGGAATATCGACATCCGCCTGGCCAGCACCCGCTCCTGATCGGTCAGCAGGTCCCAGCTCCACTCGATCACCGCCAGCAGCGTCCGCTGGCGCGGCAGCGCCGCCCTGTTGCCCGAGCTGAGCAGCCGGAACCGGTCGTCGAGGCGGTGCGCGATCTGGCTCACGCTCATCGAACGCAACCTGGCCGCCGCCAGCTCCAACGCCAGCGGCAGCCCGTCCAACCGCCGGCAGATGTCCGCCACCGGGCCTGCCGTGGACTCCTCCAGCGCGAAGCCGGGCTGTACGGCGGCGGCCCGATCGACGAACAGCCGCACCGCCGCCGACCCGCCCGCCTCGGCCGGCTCCGCGGTCTCCGCGGGCACGTCCAGCGGCCCGAGCGGGCACAGCGCCTCCCCGATGACCGCCAGGGACTCCCTGCTGGTGGCCAGCACGCGCAACCGCGGCAACAGGTCCAGGAGCTGATCGCCGAACACCGAGACCGCCGCCACCAGGTGCTCGCAGTTGTCCAGCACCAGCACCGCGTCATCGGCGCCGAGCAGCTCGGCCACCCGCTCGATCAGCCGCGTCGCCCCGTGCCCGGTCTCCGGAGGCCGGAACCCCCTGAGCGCGCCGAGCACCGCGTCGGCCAGCCGGTCGGGCGAACTCACCTCGGCCAGCGGGACGAACCACACCCGGCCCCGCCGGTACGCCGGATGCCGGGTCGCCGCCTCCACCGCCAGTCTGGTCTTGCCCACGCCACCAGGGCCGACGACGGTGACCAGCCTGGACGTCTCCATCAGCCCGGCCAGCAGGCTCATCTCCTCCTCCCGGCCGACGAAGCTGGTCAGCTGCGTCAGCAGGCGGCCGGGTGGCGGCTCCGAGTGCGCCCGCGGCCGGTCGAGCTCGCCCCGGAGCACGGCCAGGTGGGTCTGCTGGAGCTCGGCAGAGGGATCCACGCCGAGCTCTTCGGCCAGTCCGCGCCGCATGTCCTCGTACACGTCCAGGGCGTCGGACCGCCGTCCCGCCGCGTACAGGGCGCGCATCCGCAGAACGGCGAACCGCTCGCGCAACGGATGCCTGGCGGCCTCCTCCGCCAGCTCGGACAGCACGTGCGCGTGCCTGCCCAGGCGCAGCTCCGCCTCGAAACGATCCTCCGCCGCCGCCACCCGCAGGTCCTCCAGCCGTACGGCGGGAGTACGGCGCGCCGCGGCGACTCCGGCGTCGAGGCAGGAGCCGGCCGGCAGGTCCGCGGTCGAGCCACCGTGCCCGAGCCACGGGCGGGATCTGGGGTCCGCCGGCGTACTCGATGCGGTTTTCACGTCCTCACCAGCCGACAGGGAGCCGGTGGACGCCGTAGATGTCCGAGTTGGTGCGCAGCGGCACGTCCTCGGCCGGGATGGCCAGGCGCAGCCCAGGGAACCGGGTGACCAGCGCGGGAAAGGCGACCCGCAGCTCGACCCTGGCCAGTTGCTGCCCCAGGCACTGGTGTACGCCGTGGCCGAAGGACACGTGCCCGGTCGCGGGCCGGCGCAGGTCGAGGACGTCGGGGTCGGCGAACCTGGCCGGGTCCCTGTTGGCGGCCTGCCCCGAGATGGCGACGCTGTCACCGGCCTTGATCACCTGACCGGCGAGCTCGACGTCCTCGAGCGCCGTCCTGACCCCCGTGTGCGTGATGGTCAGGTAGCGCAGCAACTCCTCCACGGCCCGGTCGGCGAGGCCCGGGCCGGCACGCAGGGCGGCGAGCTGGGCGGGGTTGCTCAGCAGCGCGAAGGTGCCCAGCGCGAGCATGTTGGCGGTGGTGTCGACTCCGGCGCCCAGCAGCAGCACGCCGACGTTGGTGAGCTCCTCGTCGGTGAGGTCGCCGGTGGTCAGGTCGCTGAGCAGATCATCGGTGGGGTCGCGGCGCTTGGCCCGCACCAGCTCGCCCAGATATCCCTGCAGCCCGGCGAAGGCGGCGTACTTCTCCTCCGGCGTGGCGTCGTTGGAGTTCACGGTCACCGCGTGGCGCTGGAAGAGCTCGCGGTCGGCGAAGGGGACGCCGAGCAGCTCACAGATCATCAGGGCGGGAATCGGCTCCGCGTACGCCTTCACCAGGTCGACCGGCGGGCCCTGCCGCTCCATCGCGTCCAGGTGCTCGGCCGTGACCTGCTCGACGCGCTCCGTGAGCAGCCGCATCCTGCGGACGGTGAAACGGCCCTCGGGACGCGTGGTCGGCAGCTCCACCAGGATGGGGAGGGAGTCGGGCACGGCGTTTCCTTTCGCCTCGTTCGGTGTCGTCCCTCACGATGCGCGGCCGTGCTGACAGGTGGCTGATACCTCTGGCGCGATCTTGTCAGGTCGTCTCAGCGACCGCGCGGGTGACCCGTACCAACGCCCTGACCACCGACGACGGAGGACCGATGTTCACGGGCGAGGGCCGGTTCCTCTCGGTGACCACAGGCTGGACCAACCAGCCTCCCCGGTGCCCGCGCCCGATCACCGGGGATCGGGCGGGGCGGGAACGGCCCGGCCGCAGGCTGTGCCCTTGCAGCCCTGAAGCTGGTCGAGGTGGCGGTCGAGGTGCTCGACGACCTCGGCGTACGCGGGATCCTCGTGGCGCGAGCGCAGTTCGTGGGGGTCGACCGAGTAGTCGTACAGCTCGCGCTCGCCCTTGACGTAGCGGACGTACAGGTAACGCCTGGTCCTGATCGCCTCGTAGGCCACGCTGAGCACCTGGCCCTGACCCGGCGGTCTGCGGCCCTGCGCGACCGTGAAGTCCTGGTCGAGGTCGCCGCGCGCGGCGGCGGCGCCGGACGGGTCGTCCTTCGCCGAGGTCTCGGCCGCGACGGTCGGCAGGGCGCCGTTGCCCGCCTCGTGCAGCACCGGACGCAGGCTCGTCTTTTCCGGGTCGCGGGCGTACGGCAGCAGCGAGCGCCCGTCGACCGCCAGCCCGGGACGCACGCCGGCGGCGTCGGCGATCGTGGCGGCGAGGTCGGTGTTGTTGACCAGTTCCCTCGACGTGCGCCCGGCCGGCAGGCCGGGGCCGCGCACGTAGAGAGGCAGGTGCGAGGACGCCTGATGCGGCAGGTACTTGCCCGTCGGGATGCGGTGCTCGCCGAAGAAGAAGCCGTTGTCGGCGGCGAAGACCAGGTAGGTGTTGTCCAGTTGCCCGGTCTGCCGCAGCGTGCCGACGATCCGCTCGACGGCCTCGTCCACGGCGAGCAGTGCCTCCAGCCGGCCCCGGTAGCTCTTCTCGATCTGGGTCTTGGCCTGCGCGGTCAGCCTCGGGTATGCCCGCATGTACGCAGGCTTGTCGGAGACGTCGGCCTCGTCGAACCAGGGCTTGCGAGGCATGGGCTCGTCGGCGAACTTCCCCTTGTGCCTGGGCGCGGGCCTGGGTGCGGGGCCGACACCCGCGCCGCCCGCCCTGGGCTGACCGGCCGCCGCCAGGTCCTCCCCGTGCGGGGCGAGGAAGGCCGTGCTGAGGAAGAACGGCCGGTCTGCCTTGGCCATGCGGTTGATGAAGTCGACCGACTTGTCGCGGTAGACATCGGTCTGGTAGTAGCGCGGGTCCTCGACCTTCGGGTCGCCGTACGTCGTCAGCTTGCCGTTCTCGTTGAGCGTGTAGCCGTACATGAGGTAGGTCGTGGGGTCGATGGAGCCACGCCATTCCGTCCAGCCCGGTGGGACGTACGTCTTGTCGCCTTTGCCATAGCCGTTCGGATATTTCCCGATATGGGAGGTGGCGTAGCCGGCGTTCTTCAGCCAGACCGGCAGCGTGTTCTTGTCGTTGAGCTTGCCGTAGCCGCCGGCCGGGGGCGCGTTGTGCCTGACGCCGTTGTTGTGGGCGTACTGGCCGGTCAGGTACGTCGCGCGGGACGGGCAGCAGATCGACTCGGAGGCGTAGAAGTTCGCGAAGTCCACGCCGCCCGCACCCAGCAGCTCGCGGGTGCGGGGCATGACCCGCATCGACTCCAGCCACTGGTCGTCCGTCATGATCATGACGATGTTGGGCTTCTTCGGCGCCTCGCGCGCGGACGCGGCCTCGGGGCCGCCGATCGCGATCACGGCCGTCAGCACCATGGTGAGGACCAGCCCGATCCGGACCATCCATCTGACCTTCGTCCGTGCAACCATCGTGGCATCCTCTCCTCTCTCCTTGGTGTCTCCTTGGCGCCCCCCAGGGGAATCAGCCAGGTGATCCGGCGAGGAGGGGGTCGATGGTGTGGCGGGCCCTGATCAGGTCCGCGGCGCTTCTGGGGTCGCGTTCGAGCTGGAAGCGGAGCCAGGCCAGGGCCGCAGGCAGCAGCGTGGCGAGGTGTTCTGAGGCGCAGTGGCCGGCGCCGGGGACGAGCCACGCGGTGGCGTTCGGGTCGCCGTGGAAGACCGCGGTGTCCTCCGCCGGCAGGTACGGGTCGGCCGTCCCGTTGACGGCCAGCAGGGGCACGGGAAGCGGGTCGTCCAGCAGCCCCTGCCGGCGCAGTGAGAAGTCCGCGGCGAAGCGGTCCGCGTCGTCCGCGGTCGGGAGCGCGGCCAGGCCGAGGGCGTGGCCGACGATGCCCGGCATGCCGTTGGGGAGTGTGCTGAGGTCGACGGTGTGCCCCGCGGCGCCGACCGGCCCGCCGATGTCGACGGCGGCGTGCACCCGGCCGGTGAGGGCGAGCTTGGCGGCCCAGTGCCCGCCGAAGCTCAGGCCGACGAACGCGGTACGCCCGGCCCCGACGTGCCCGGCGATCCGCTCAACGGCTCCGGCGAGGATGACGTCGGCGTCGGCGGCCAGGGGGACCTCTGATTCGCCGGTGCCCGGCATGTCGAGCACGGCCACGGTCATGCCGCGGGCCGCCGCCAGCGCGGTACGGTGCACCTCGACCTTCCAGGTGTCCACTCCGCCGCTCATGACCAGCAGCGACCTGCTGTCACCGCGATAGAGGTGGACCGGCACCGGCGTGGTGCCCGAGCGGTAGGGCACCTCGCAGACCCAGCGCTCGAACGCGGCGGCCTTGGGATAGCACGCCAGCTGCCGTTCGTACGCCTGGACCCGCGCGGGGCCGGCCAGGCAGGGGAACCTGGCCGCACCCCAGCACAGCGCGGCCGTCAGCCACTGCTCGCCGGCCTCGGCCGCCAGGGCCTCCGCACGCCAGACGGGGACCCAGCTCGACGGCCCGTCACCCCACATGTCGTCGACGCTCGCGCGGACCCGCGAGATCACCGGCTCGGGGATGCCCCAGCCGGCGAACTGGAGTGCGCGCTCCGCGAACACCGTCGCGGGCTCCAGAGGAAACTCGAACATGGTTCTCGCTATCGGTTCAGGTAGGTCTCGATGCCGTCCAGGACTCGGCGCAGCCCGAACTCGAAGCCGTCGCCCGCCGGTGCGCCGTGCTCCCCCAGGTGGTCGAGTACGGCGTTCAGGTGGGGGAAGCGCTCCCGCGCGTCCCTGACCAGCTCGTAGATCTCGGTGAAACTCTGCGGTTGCTCGTCGACGGCGGGCTGGGTGGCTCCTCTGACGTAGCCGTTGACGAGGAGCACGGTCTCGAGCGCCTCGGCGGGCGTCAGGCCGGAGCCGGACATGGTGGCCAGGGCGGCCTCCAGCCGGGCGGTCTCGTTCGGGCCCAGGACGCGGCGGGTCGTGACGAGGGCGAGGGCCCACGGGTGGCGCAGGAAGATGTCGCGGGTGTCCCTGGCCCAGCGTTCGATGCCGGCCCGCCAGCGCTCCGGGTCGGTCTGCTCGGGCGGCGGCGGGCCGATGGCGGTGTCCAGCATCAGGCTGATGAGGTCGTCCTTGGTGGAGACGTGCCGGTAGAGCGACATCGTCCCCGAGCCGAGCCGGGTGGCCAGCCGCTGCATGGACAGCGCGGCCAGCCCTTCGGCGTCGGCGATGTCGATGGCCTCGGATACGATCCTGTCCAGGCTCAGCGCCGGCTTGGGACCGCGCGGCGGGCGCCGGCGGTCTCCCCAGAGCCAGGCGGCGTCCGTGGGCTTGTCGGGACTGCCGGTCATCGCGTGCTCCTTGCTCCTACGACGGCTCCCACGAGGTCGCCCACGAGGTCGCCCCAGGGCGTCCCGTCGAGGATGGCGCGGCGGTAGGTCGCCAGGGCGCGGGCGGCGTTGACGCACAGCGCGCCGCGCAGCAGGCCGTTCCGGCCGAACAGGGCCACCATCGAGTCGCCGTCCTCCTGTATGCGCACCTCGTCCTCGGGCCCGGCCCGGCCGATGAACCGGACCTTCGCCTCGAACTGGTCGGACCAGAAGTACGGTATCGGGGTGTAGGGGTCGTCCCCCATGAGCAGGGTGTCGGCGGCCGCCGCCTCGACCTCGTCCCACGCCTCCTCGGGAGGCTCCGCCCGCTGGACGACGGCCTTGCCGGCCGAGTCGTCGATGTCGAACACCGACGGCGCCTCCATCAGGCAGCAGGCGTAGCCCTGGCAGATCCCGGGGTCGACGGTCACCCTCATGACGCTTCGCTCCTTTCCTTCACGACTCTTCTGCGTATGCTATACCCAAATAAGAGTATGACATACGCTAATCTGCGTGCACTGTACGCAACCCGTTGAGGAGCGACCATGACAGAACGCACACCCACGAGTAAGTCCCGATGGTGGCCCCGGTCGTGGGAACGTCCGTGGATCGCGCCGCTGGTGGTGATCTGCGTCGTGTTCCTGGCGTTCTCGCTGCCGCCGTACCTCGCCATGACCCCCCGCATCGAGCTGCGGGAGAGCATCTGGATGCTGCACTTCTGGCTGGTGGCCGCCCACATCTCGTTCGGCTCCATCGCGCTGATGGCGTGCTGCGTCCAGGTGTGGCCGTGGTTTCGCGGGCGTTTTCCCGCCGTGCACCGGTGGATCGGCCGGATCTACGTCTTCGCGGGCGTCCTGCCCGCCGGGCTGCTCGGCGTGCTGGTCTCCGTGCTGCACAGCCAGGGCGTGGCCGCCCAGCTCGGGAACCTGCTGCTCAGCCTCCTGTGGCTGTACACGTCGTGGGCCGGCTACCGGGCGGCCCGCGAGCGCCGCTTCGCCGAGCACCGCAAGTGGATGGTGCGCGCCTTCATGCTGTGCTTCTCGATCGTGGTGAACCGGCTCTGGGTGCTGGTGACCCTCGGTCTGGCCATGCCGCAGCTGGAGTCGACGTACAAGGGGGACGAGATCGCGATGGTGCAGTCGGCGACCTCCGCCGCCGTCTGGCTGAGCTGGGTCGTCAACCTCCTCATCGCCGAATGGTGGCTGCAGTATCGCGGCGCCGCCCGCCGTCGCCGGCCCGCCACCCCGCGCACCCCGGAACCCACCGCAGGTTCCGCCACGGGGACCGTCACGGAGCCCATCCCTCAGCAGCCGGCGGCGGTGCCCGCCGGCGCGCAGGACGCGCGCGCGTGATCGCGCGTCGCGACCAGCCCGTGGTGCCGCTCCGCCGCCGATCCATCGACCCGGCCACTCCGGTCATCGACCCCGACCACTCCGAGGGAGATCCCAGCATGTCCGAGCCCACTCGACGCAACCTCCTGCGCGGCACCGCGGCCACGGCGACCGGCGCCGCCGTCGCGGCGCTGGCCGCCCCGGCGGCGGCGCGCGCGGACGGCGACCGCGAGCAGGCGCCGACCTTCGTCCTCGTGCACAGCACGTCCTGCTCGTCGTCCTGGTGGGGGCCGCTGATCGGCGAGCTCGCCCTGCGCGGTCACCGGGCGCTCGCCGTCGACCTGCCCGGCCACGGGCCCGGCGCCTACTACCCCAAGGCGTACCAGGCGCCCCAGGACCTCAAGGCGCTGGCCACCGAGCCCTCACCCACCGCGAAACTCACCGTCGACGACTACGCCGAGCACGTCGAACGCGTCGTCACGCGGGCGAGCGCGCGCGGCCCGGTCATCCTCGCCGGGCACGGTGACGCCGGCGGCGCCGTGCTCGGCAGGCTCGGCAACGCCATTCCCGGCCGCATCAGGCACCTCGTCTACATCGACGCCTTCCTCTGCGTGGACCTGGCCACCATGGGCGACTACCAGCAGGTGCCGGAGAACGGCGGCGCACTGCCCGTCCCGGCGATCGGGAACCCGGCCGAGCTGGGCGTCGCCCGCATCAACTGGCGCTCGGGGAACCCCAAGGACGTCGCGGCCTTCAAGGCGGCCCTCGCCGCCGACTTCACCGACGAGGCGCTGCGCGCCATGCTCAACTCCCTCCAGCCCGACGAGGCCGCCGCCGTGTGGGGCGCGGACGTCAAGGTCGACGCCCGTACGTGGGGGCGCATCCCGCGCACGTACGTCCGATTCAGCAAGGACCGTACGTTCCCTGTGGCGTTGCAGGACCGGATGATCCGCGAAGCCGACCGGCTCACCCCTCGCAACCGCTTCAAGGTGCACACCGTGGCCGCACCCCACGCCGGGCCCCTGCACCGGCCCGAGATCGTCAAGATCCTCGACGGTCTCGCCTGACCGCTAACGGGCCTGCTCCTGGGCCGGCCGCCCCCGGTATCCGGCCAGGAGCGCGCCCACGGCGGTGCGGATCGACTCGCCCACGTCGTCCTCGATGCCGGTGGTCAGTGCGGTGAACAGGATGCCCAGCACGCTCATCTCCAGCAGCATCGCGTCGTCGTCGGTGACGTCGATGCCGGCGGCGCGGCACTGGCGGGCGATGAGGTCGCGCCTGCCGCGGATGGCCTCGGTGAGCCGGCTCCGCAGGTGGGGGCTGCGGTTGCTCTCCAGGTGCAGCTCGAACAGGGCCAGCGGCTCGTGGGGGTCCTCGGTCAGCATCGAGGTCATGACCGCCACCAGGGCCTGCTCCAGATCGGCGGGCGCGAGCGGGCGTACGACATGGCTGTCCACGCGCTCGCCGAGGCGCCGGGTGATCCGCTCGATGATCCCGTTGACCAGGGCGTCGCGGGTGCGGAAGTAGCGCGAGGTGGTGCCCGCCGGCACCGCGGCGGCGGTGTCGACCGCCCGGTGGGTCAGCCCGCGTGACCCCTGTTCTGCGAGCACGGCGATGGCGGCGTCGGCGATGCGATCACGGCGCTGCGGGTTAGGCGCTGGCACGGTCCGGTCGGTCTCCCGGGTCGGGGTGGTCTGCCTGGCCACACCATTTCACCAGAGCCGCGCGGATGCCGTCGTGATCGCCGGCCCAGGCGACGTAACCGTCGGGCCGGATCAGCGCGGCCCGCGGCCCGAGCCGGCCGAGGGGCCGGACCTGCCGTACGCGGTCCCGCCATGGGGCGGCCACGCCGTCGTCCGCCAGCAGGACGAAGCGGCCGTCACGCAGCACCTCGTACAGGCGGCCCTGATCCGTCGGCCCGTCCACGGCTCGACGGCCCGCGAGCGGGTGGGGGCGCGCTTCGCCGGGCGGATAGGCGATCTCCAGCCCGGACAGTGTCCCGAGGATGCGGCGGCGGCCGGCGCCGGTGCGCAACAGCGCCGCCATGACCCGCCGGTTGATCTCCAGGCGGATGCCGGATCCGGCCAGCACCAACCGGGTGAGGCGGTCGGTCATCGCCAGTACGGCGGCGCCCACCGGATGCCGTTCCGCGTGGTAGGTGTCGAGCAGCCACCGCGGAGCCCAGCCACGCAGCTCGGCGGCGAGCTTCCAGCCGAGGTTGACGGCGTCCTGGATGCCGGTGTTCATGCCCTGGCCGCCGACGGGTGAGCTCACGTGCGCGGCGTCCCCGATCAGGAAGACCCGGCCGGACCGGTAGTCGCGGGCCTGGCGGCGTTCGGCGGCGAATCGGGAGAACCAGCGCGGCTCGCTCATGTCGTAGTCGGTGCCTGCGATGCGGTGGAACGCGTCGCGAATCTGCGCGAAGCTCGCCTCCCCTGCCTCGGAGTCGCCGTTCAGCAGCCACGCGCCGACCCGGAACCAGCCGTCTCCGAACGGTATCGCCACGATCGCGCCCTGGGCGCTCACCTGGTTGATGGGCGGCAGGCCGGGGCCGGGGACGCGGACGTCGGCCAGCAGCATGGGCATGCTGTAGGTCTCCCCGGTGAAGCCCACGTCCAGCAGTTCGCGTACGGTGCTGTGCGCGCCGTCGGCGCCGATGACATACCTGGCCGGCAGATCGGTTCCGTCCGCCAGCGTGAGCCGGACGGATTCCGCGTCCTGGGAGAGGCCGACGACGTTCGCGTTCCTGACGATCTCCACGCCGAGTTCGGCGGCGCGCTCGCGCAGGACCTCCTCCGTGCCGCTCTGCGGCACGATCAGCAGCATCGGATACCGGGTGTCGAGCCGGCCGAAGTCCACGCGGGTCGCGTAGCCGGGGTGCACGGTCCGCAGCGGGTTACCCCTCGCGACCAGTTCATCGGCCATGCCCCTGGCGTCGAGCAGCTCCAGGGCCCGGGCGTGCAGGCCGAACGCCCGGGTGACGGCGGAGTCGGTGCCGCGCTTCTCCACGATCGTGCAGGACACGCCCGCCAGGGCCAGCTCACAGGCGACCATCAGGCCGGTCGGGCCGGCCCCCACGATGACGACGTCGTTCATGACGCTCCCTCGGTCATTCGCTACATTTGTAGCGCTACATCTGTAGCGTACATCGTGACGCGTGAACCGAGAAGAAGGCACATCGAGACCTACCTGACCGGGGCGGGGACGCGTACGGCGAGCAGGGCGACGTCGTCGTCGTTGTCGTCGGGGCGGGTGCGGTCGAGGAGCAGGTCGCAGAGGGGTTCCAGGGGACGGCCGGCCAGTGCGGCGGCGTTCCCGCACAACCGGGACAGCCCCTCGTCGAGGGAGTCGCTGGGGGACTCGATCAGCCCGTCCGTGTAGAGCAGCAGGGTAGAGCGCGGCGGCAGTTCGGTGAAGGCGTCGGCGCGGTCGCAGGGGAGGCCGGTGCCGAGCAGCAGGCTGTGCCCTTCGTGCAGGAAACGGGTCCGCCCGTCGCTCTCGACCAGGAGCGGGGGCGGATGACCGGCGTTCGTCCAGCGCAGGTGCCACCGTCCGTCCTCGGCGTGCTCGACCCGGCCGAAGACGACGGTGGCCATCGACGGCTCGACCATGCGTCCCACCGCGCGATCGAGCCGGTCCACGACCGCGCTCGGAGGCTCAGGCTGCGTCCCTGCGAAGGCGCGCAGCATGTTGCAGACCTGCGCCATGCCGGCCGCGGCGTCGAGGTCGTGGCCGACCACGTCGCCGATCACCAGGCCGGTGGCCGTGTCGGACAGGACGAAGGCGTCGTACCAGTCGCCGCCGACCTGCGAGGCGCGCGGCGCGGGCACGTAGCGCGCGGCCATCTCCAGCCCCGGCACGCTCGGCAGCCGCGGCAGCAGGTGGCGCTGCATGGTCTCGGCCACCCGACGCTGCCGCTCGTACAGGCGGGCGTTGTCCAGCGCGAGTCCCGCCCGGCGGGCGATGTCCTCGACCAGCAGGAGGTCGGCCGCGGTGAACGCCCCGGCCCGCTCAGAACGGCCCAGGGTCAGTGCCCCGATCACCTCCCGCAGGCCCCGGATCGGCGCGATGCTCGCGGAGTGCATGCCGGTCACCTCGAAGAGCTTCCGCTGGGCGACCGCGATGCCGGAGTCCGGAGGCCCCTGGTAGTTCTCCGGGCCGGCCAGCGTCGCGGTCACCCCGCGCAGCGCCCGCGACAGGGGCATCGGGGACTCCTGCGGCACCGGCGGCATCGGGCCCTCCAGGTCCTCCCGGTGCACCAGGACGCCGTTCTCGTGGTGCACCACGGCGGTGCGCGACACCTTTCCCCCCTCGGTGAGCAGGTCCACCACCGCCCAGTCCGCCAGCAGCGGCACCACCAGGCGCACCAGCTGCTGCAGCGCCTCGCCGACGTCCAGGGTCGAGGTGAGCGTGGTGGTCGTCTCCGCGAGCAGGGTCAGCCGGTCGAGATCGGACATCGCCTCCGCACGGGTCACCACCTCGGTGGTCTCGGACGGCGCGATCTCGTGGAAGATCACCAGCGTGCCCGTCCTTCCCGTGGCGATCCGGCAGGGAGTGATCATCCAGGAGACCGCCAGCAGAGAGCCGTCCCCGCGTTCGTACCACTCCTGCTCGCCCTGCGCGGTCCTGCCCGTGAGGTGCGTCTGCCTCATCAGGCACCTGGCCAGCGGCACGCGCTCGCCGAGTTTCCCCCGGTGCAGCAGTTCATGGGCGTCCTGCCCGATCAGCTCGGCGGCGGTCCTGCCGAGCAACCGCTCGGCCCGCGGGTTGACGTCGACGATCAGCCCTCGTTCGTCCACCATGTACGTCCCCGCGTCGATCAGGTCCGGCAACCGGCGGGGCGGCTCACTCCCACCGTCAAACATCGCCCGATGTCCCCTCGGCGCCTGGAACCTTCAATGCCCGCTCCCCTCCGTCTCCCGCTCTGCTCGCTTTACCCAAACGCCGTCCCCTCATCCTCACGGCGCGGATCGCGGGATCATCAGATGAGGCGGCGTTCGAGTGCGACGGCCACGGCGGCGGTGCGGGAGTCGACGCCGAGTTTGGCGAAGATGTGCTTGAGGTGCGTTTTGACGGTGGTCTCACTGATCAGGAGGGCCCGGGCGACCTCCTTGTTGGCGGCGCCGCACGCGAGGAGCCTGAGGACCTCCAGCTCGCGGGGGCTCGGAGCGGCCGCGGGAGGACCCCCGGGGGCGGGCATGAGGCGCGCGGCCAACCGGGTGGTGATCTTGGGGGCGAGGACCCGGCCGCCGGCCGCGGCGGTGCGGACCGCGGCGTGCAACTCCTCGCGCGGGGCGTCCTTGAGCAGGTAGCCGGAGACGCCCGCGGCCAGAGCGCGGGACACGTCGGCGTCATCGTCGTAGGTGGTCAGGATGATCACGCGGATCTCCGGGTGATCGGCGGCCAGGCGTTCGATGGTGCCGACGCCGTCGAGCACCGGCATGCGCAGGTCCATCAGCACCACGCCGGGTCGCGCCGAGCGGGCCAGGGCGAGCGCCTCGCGGCCGTCGGCTGCGGCGGCGACCACCGTGATGTCCGGGACGCCGTCGAACATGCCGCGAAGCCCGTCGCGGACCACCGGGTGGTCATCGACGATCATCAGGCGCAGGGGATGGTCAGGCACACCGCGGTCCCTTCTCCCGGCGTCGACTCGACGGTCACGCTACCGCCGGAACGGGCCGCGCGCTCGCCCATCGCCGTCAGGCCGTAGCCGCCGCCGGTGGACATGCCGTCGAACCCGACGCCGTCGTCGAGCACGTCCAGCGTGACCTCGTCGTCCATGTAGGAGAGGGTCAGCGCCACGTGCCTGGCCGACGCGTGCCTGGCCACGTTGGCCAGCGACTCCTGAGCCGCGCGCAGGATCGTGGTCTCCGCCTCGGCGGGGAGCGGGCGGGGCAGGCCGTGGACGGAGACGGTGACCGGGACGCCGGTGGCGCCGGACCAGCGGCCGGCCACGGTGCCGAGGGCCCGGTCGAGGCTGTCGCGCTCCAGCGGTTCGGGGCGGAGCGCGTCCACCGAGCGCCGGGCCTCGTTCAGGCTGTCCCTGGCGAGCCGCTTGGCCAGCGCGATCCGCCGGCGTACGGCCTCCCGGTCGTCGATGCCCTGCTCGGCGGCCTCGAGCTGGGCGATGATCCCGCTGAACCCCTGGGCCAGCGTGTCGTGGATCTCCCTGGCCAGCCTGGCCCGCTCCTCCAGCACCCCCACCACGTGGCTCTGCTCGCTGTGCCGGATCAGGTGGCGGACGAACTGGCCGAGGAAGAGCACCAGCGCGCCGCCCGCCACCTGCCCCAGCAGGGACGAGGGCTCGGGGTCGGCGAGCGCCGAGGACACGCTCGCCGACCCCACCAGGAGCACCGCCCCGGCGTGGCCCCACCAGGCCGGCAGCAGCACGTACGGGATGGGGAACATGCCGAACATCACGATCTCGTAGACCGAGTCCCTGCCGATGAGCACGAAGAGCAGGGCCACGAGGACCAGGAGGTGCCAGCCCATCGGGTGCGGGCGTTCCATGAGCTCAGGACGGCGGGCGACGAAGAACCCGTGCCAGGCGGCCATCAGCCCGCTCAGCCCGAGCGTCGTCCACGTGCCGGCCGTCAGGGGCCCGCCTCTGAGCGCGGCGACGCCGGCCGCGCTCGCCAGGCATGCGTAGAAGAGGAGATGGAACGCCCGGAGCCATCGGGTGTCGCCGGACCCCGCCGCCGGGTCGCCGGTCATCGGGTCACTCCCAGCGGAACAGCGCCGCCGCGACTGCCGTACATGCCGCGATTATCCCCGCCATCAGCAGGAGCGGCAGCAGGGACGGCGTTCCCGACCAGCTCTCGCGCAGCGCGACGACGGCCGGGGTCAGCGGCAGGTAGTCGCCGAGCCCCCGCATCGCCTCCGGCAGGAACTCGCGCGGCACGGCCGCCCCCGCCAGGAAGATCATCGGAAACATGACCATCAGGCCCGCGAGGTGCGCCGTCCGCGCGCGCGGCGCCACCGCCGCGATCAGGAAGCCGACCGAGTAGTTCATCAGCGCGCACAGCAGGAAGGCCAGCGCCAGCGCGACGGGATGGGCGGGCGGTGGGACGTCGAACACCACCATCCCGGCGCAGACGATGACGGCCGCGCCCGCGATCCCCATCACGAGTTGCGCGACCACCTGGCCGGTCAGCAGCGCGAACGGAGAGATCGGCGTGGTCGCCAGGCGGCGCAGCACCTTGCGCTCGCGATAGGTCGCCACGATGCCGGGCAATGTGGCGATCCCGCCGATGGCCAGGATCATCCCCATGTAGCCCGCCACGTACGTCTCCATCTTGGGAGCGTCGCCGCGCAGCATCAGCAGCATCAGCGGGAAGGCCACCATGAAGAAGAGGCTTCCAGGGTCGCGGGCGAGCAGCGTCAGCTCGGCCGTCGACAGGTGGGCGAACGCGCGTGCCGTGCCCTTGCTCGTCATCGGGTCTCTCCTGCCAGTGCGAGGTACGCGTCTTCCAGCGAGGCCGCGCCCGTCTCGGCGATCAGCTCGCGCGGGGTGCCGAGCGCGACGATCCGGCCGTGGCCGAAGACGGCCACCCGGTCACACAGCTCCTCGGCCTCGTCCATGAAATGGCTGACCAGCACCACCGTGGTGCCCGCCGCCTTGAGGTCGCCGAGCAGGGCCCAGGTCTCCCGCCGCGCGACCGGGTCCAGGCCGGTGGTCAGCTCGTCGAGCACGACCAGGCCGGGCCGGCCGACGAGCGCGAGCGCGAGCTGCAGTCGCTGCTTCTGTCCGCCGGACAGGTCCGCGAACGCCTTGTTCCTGATCGGTGCGAGACTCCACCGGTCCAGCAGGGCCCGCCAGTCATCCGGTTCGTCATAGAACGCGGAGAACAACCGCATCGCCTCCGCCACTCGCATGCGGGCGGGCAGCTCGCTCTCCTGTAACTGCGCGCCGATCCGCCGCGCGAGGGCCCGGCGGGACCGTACCGGGTCCAGGCCGAGCACGCTGATCGTGCCCGAGTCCGCGCGGCGCAGCCCGATCAGGCACTCCACGGTCGTGGTCTTCCCCGCGCCGTTGTGGCCGAGGATTCCGAACGTCTCCCCGGCGGCCACCGTGAACGACACCCCGTCCACCGCTCGTGTGCCGCCGTAGCTCTTCTGGAGGTCTGTGACCTCGATCGCCGTCATGGGACGAGCATGTCCGGCGGCCAGAACCCCGGGTATCGCCCGTACGGGCGCGGCCCATCCCTCCTTTGGAGGATGCCTTCGGAGGATCGGGGCGGTCGAAGCCTGACGGTCGCAGGGCTGGGTAGGCGATCTGGAGTCCCAAGGTCGAGGGGGTGACCGTGATGGGCAGATCCGAACCGTATGAGCCTTACGACGAGCCGGACCTGCTGGGACAGTATCTCGCCCAGATCGGCAGGACGCCGCTGCTGACGGCCGGGGAGGAGGTGGAGCTCGCCAAGCGCATCGAAGCAGGCGTGTACGCCAGGCACCGGCTCGACGAGGGCCACGGGGACGGGGAACTGGCGGCGATCGCGGCGGACGGCGAGCTTGCCAAGGACCACATGCTGCGGGCGAACCTGCGCCTCGTCGTGTCCACCGCCAGGAAGTACTACCGCCGCGGCTGGCCGCTGCTGGACCTCATCCAGGAGGGCAATCTCGGGCTGATCCACGCGGTGGAGAAGTTCGACTACACCAGGGGCTACAAGTTCTCCACCTACGCCACGTGGTGGATCAGGCAGTCCATCGACCGTGGCCTGGCCGACAAGAGCAGGGCCGTCCGCCTGCCCGTGCACGTCGCCGACCAGGTGGCCAAGGTCAACCGGCTGGAACGCGAGCTGGAGACCCTGCTGGGGCGGGAGCCGGCCGACGAGGAGGTCGCGCGGGCGGCCGACGTGACCGTGGAGCGGCTCGCCCACCTGCGCAAGGTGAGCCGTGACGTGGTCAGCCTGGACACTCCGTTGGGAGACGACGCCGAGACCCGGTTCGGCGACCTGCTCGCCGACGAGACCATTCCCGCCTCGGAGGTGATGGAGCACCGGGCGCTCGCCGAGGAGTTGCGCGAGGTGGTCGATCGGCTGCCGGAGCGTGAGGCCGTCATCATCACGCTGCGGTACGGGCTGAGCGACGGGAAGACGCACACGTACCAGGAGATCGGCGACATGCTCGGGCTGACCCGCGAGCGGATACGCCAGCTGGAGCGGCGGGCCCTGGGCGCGCTGCGCCGTCCCGAGCGGGCGCGGCCACTGCAGGTCTGGGCCGGTTGATCAGGTCCGCTCCCGGTTGATCAGGTCTGCTCGGGGCCGTCCGTCCTGACGGCCGGGTGCTCCTCGTGCTCCTGGTCGGCGTGCTCCTCGTGCTCGGTGCGGAGGGGGATCTTCTCGCCGCCGTACGCACGGCTCATCCTGACCCTGAGGCGGCCCAGGGGGCCGCGGGCGGCCTTGGGCGGCACGCCCTCACGGCCGTCCGCGGTCAGCATGGGAACGGCGGACTTGCCCCGCACGTGGGCGTCGATGTCCTCCGCGGGCGGCGCGTGGACCTCGATGAACTCTCCGTACGGCAGGCGCTTGACGATGCCGGACTCCACTCCGTGGCCGACGACGGAGGCGTCCGACCGCTGCAGGCCCAGGCACATCCGGTAGGTGATCAGGTAGGCCAGCGCCGGGCCCAGGAAGATCAGCACCCGGCCGCCGATCGTCGTCCAGGTGAGGCTGATGTGGAAGTTGGACGAGATGACGTCGTTGGCGCCGAGCAGCCACAGAGTCCCGTAGAACGTGATGGCCGCCATGCCGATCGAGGTGCGGTGCGGGTGGTTGCGCGGGCGCTCGACGATGTGGTGCTCGCGCCGGTCGCCGGTGACCCATCGTTCCAGGAACGGAAAGAGCGCCAGGCCGGTGATGATCAGCCCGAGTGGCACCAGCGCCGGTATCAGCACGCTCAGCGGCAGCGTGAACCCCAGGAAGTTGATCTCCCACGCGGTCATGAGGCGCAGCGCGCCCTCCAGGAAGCCCATGTACCAGTCCGGCTGGGATCCGGCGGAGATGTCCGACGGCGTGTACGGCCCGAACAACCAGATGGGGTTGATCTGCACGAAGGTCGCCAGACCCGCCAGAACAGCGGCCGTGAACAGCATGTACGCCCCCGACTTGGCCATGAAGGCGGGCAGCAGCGGCGCCCCGACGACGTTTCGCTCGGTCCGCCCCTTGCCCGGCATCTGCGTGTGCTTCTGCACCCACATGAGGACCAGATGGGCGGTGACGAGCGCGACAAGAATGCCGGGGATGAGCAGGATGTGCAACGCGTAGAAGCGCGGGATCACGATCCTGCCGGGATACTCCCCGCCGAAGAGGAAGAACGACAGGTACGTGCCGACCACCGGGATCGACAGGAACACGCCCTGCGTGATCCGCAACCCGGCCCCCGACAGCAGGTCATCGGGCAGGGAGTAGCCGGTGAGCCCCTCGAACAGGGCCAGCGTGAACAGCCCGATGCCGATCAGCCAGTTCAGCTCACGGGGTTTGCGGTAGGCGCCGGTGAAGAACACCCGCAGCATGTGGGCCGTCAGACCGGCGACGAACAGCAGGGCCGCCCAGTGGTGGATCTGCCTGATCAGCAGCCCGCCCCGCACCTCGAAAGTGATCTCCAGCGTCGACGCGTACGCCGCGGACATCCCCACGCCCTTGAGCGGCGCGTAGGGGCCGTCGTAATAGACGTGCTCCATGCTCGGGTTGAACCAGAAGGTCAGGAACGTTCCAGTCAGCAGCAGAATGATGAACGCGTAAAGCGCGATCTCCCCCAGCAGGAACGACCAATGGTCCGGGAATATCTTGCGCAAATTGCGCTTGAGAAAATTCGCCCCACCCAGGCGGTCGTCAAGATATCTGCTTGGCCCGGCGATGAATTCCGGCGGTGTGGTCATTCGTGGCCTCCCCATGGCCGATGGCTCCAGCGCCTAGGGCACGGGCAAGGAAACAAATTCCCGGGACGGCTCGGGATATGCATGTGACGATTACGCGGGTGGCTCCCGCGGCTTTTCCTCGTCGACGATCTCCGCGTCCACGACCTCCTCTTCGTCTGTCTTCCGCTGTTCGTCCCCGGCACTCGTGTCCGAGGCCGGGCGCTGCGCCTGCGCGTAGATCGCCTGGCCGGCCTTCTGCGCGGCGGCGGAGACCCGCTCGGCGGCCTGCTTGACCGCGTCGGCGTCCTCGCCCTTCAGCCGCTCCCTCAGCTCCCCGAGCGTGTCCTCGATCTCGGATCTGACCTCCGGCGGGATCCTCTCGGGGTTGTCCCGCAGCAGCGCCTCCGTGGAGTAGAGGAGCGACTCGGCGTTGTTGCGCGTCTCGGCGGTCTCGCGCCTGCGGCGGTCCTCCTCGGCGTGCTGCTCCGCCTCGCGGACCATCCGGTCGATGTCGTCCTTCGGGAGCGCGGAACCGCCGGTGATCACTATCGACTGTTCCCTGCCGGTGCCGAGATCCTTGGCGGAGACGTTCATGATGCCGTTGGCGTCGAGGTCGAAGGTGACCTCGATCTGCGGGATCCCGCGCGGGGCCGGCGGCAGGCCGGCCAGCTCGAACATGCCGAGCCTCTTGTTGTACGCGGCGATGTCACGCTCGCCCTGGTAGACCTGGATGGTCACGGACGGCTGGTTGTCCTCGGCCGTGGTGAACACCTCGGAGCGCCTGGTCGGGATCGTGGTGTTGCGCTCGATGAGCCGGGTCATGATGCCGCCCTTGGTCTCGAGGCCCAGGGACAGCGGGGTGACGTCCAGCAGCAGGACGTCCTTGACCTCTCCCTTCAGCACCCCCGCCTGCAGCGCGGCGCCGATCGCCACCACCTCGTCCGGGTTGACCCCCTTGTGCGGCTCCTTGCCGCCGGTCAGCTCACGTACGAGGTCGACCACGGCGGGCATGCGCGTCGCGCCGCCGACGAGGATGACGTGGTCGATGTCGGACGCCTGCAGCCGCGCGTCCTCGATCGCCTGGCGGAAGGGCGCCCTGCAGCGCTCGAGCAGGTCCTGGGTGAGCCGCTCGAGCTGCACGCGGGTCAGCTTCTCGTCCATGTGCAGTGGCCCCTCGGCCGAGGCGGTGATGTACGGCAGGTTGATCGTCGTCTCCTTGACCGACGAAAGCTCGATCTTGGCCCGCTCGGCCGCCTCGCGCATCCGCTGCATCGCCATCTTGTCCCGGGACAGGTCGATGCCGTAGCCGTTCTTGAACTGCGTGACCAGGTGATCGACGATGCGCTGGTCCCAGTCGTCGCCGCCGAGGTGGGTGTCGCCCGCGGTGGCGTTCACCTCGACCACGCCGTCGCCGATGGACAGCAGCGACACGTCGAAGGTGCCGCCGCCCAGGTCGAAGACGAGGATGGTCTGGTCGTTCTCCTTGTCCAGGCCGTACGCGAGCGCGGCGGCGGTCGGCTCGTTGATGATGCGCAGCACCTTCAGGCCGGCGATCTCCCCCGCTTCCTTGGTCGCGGTGCGCTGGGCGTCGTCGAAGTACGCGGGGACCGTGATGACGGCCTCCGTCACACCCTCTCCGAGGTACGCCTCGGCGTCGCGCTTCAGCTTCTGCAGCACCCGGGCGGAGATCTCCTGCGCGGTGTAGCGCTTGCCGTCCACGTCCCCTGTCTCGGGGAAGTGCCACGTCGCCTCACCCATGTGGCGTTTCACCGAGCGAGCGGTGCGCTCCACGTTGGTCACCGCCTGCCGCTTGGCGATCTCACCGACCAGCACCTCACCGGCCTTGGAGAACGCGACCACCGACGGGGTCGTCCGAGCTCCCTCGGTGTTGGTGACGACGGTCGGCTCACCGGCTTCCAGCACGCAGACGACCGAGTTCGTCGTGCCCAGATCTATGCCGACGGGACGGGTCATCGACGGCCTCCTTCCTCACAGGGCATGTCACTCGGATGTTCTGTGACCTGCGCGTATGAAAGGAACTTCGTTAAAACTGTACCGCACCCCTTGCCAAGGGGCCCGAACTGCGCTAGCGGCCCGCGTCGGACACCGAGTGGAAACAGCCAGGAAACCACCGCCGGTCTAGACAGGTGGCCAGAGGGCGTCCGAGCCCGACGCGAACGCGCCCTCCCGGACGGAAAGGACCCTTCTTGTGAAGAGCGCGAAAGTAGCCGGCCTGGCGTGCGCGGTGCTGATGCTGGGCCTCGCGACCCCCACCGCGGCCGCCGCCGACCGCCCCGGACTGGGGGACGTACAGCGGGCGCTGTCAGAGCTGGCCGCGAGTCCCGAGGTGGTGGGCGCGATCGGCGCCGTCTACGTCGACGGCGAACAGGCCGGCCAGGGCTCGGCGGGCTCCCGCCTGCTGGACGGCAAGGGCGGCAGGATCCCGGCCGACGCCCGCTTCCGGGTCGGCTCCCAGACCAAGTCCATGACCCAGGTCGTCCTCATGCAGCTGGTCGGTGAGGGCAGGCTCGCCCTGGACGACAAGCTCAGCGACCTGCTGCCCGCGGTGGTCGAGAAGGACCTGGTGGAGCGGGCCGACGAGATCACCGTGGAGCAGCTGGTCCACCACACCTCGGGCATCCCCAACTGGTACACCCCCGAGCTGGTCGACGGCTTCGACTTCACCACCAACTACTCGCCGACGGACCTGATCGCCAAGTCACGTACCGTGCCGCGCTCCCAGGAGCCCGGCGAGAAGTTCTCCTACTCCAACACCAACTACTACCTGCTCGGGCTGATCATCGAGGATCTCACAGGGGAGACGGTGTCCGCCGAGTTCGAGCGGCGGATCTTCGGCCCACTCGGACTTGACGACACGTACCTGCCGGTCAGGTTCCCCGGAGGGATCAAGGGCCCGCACGGCCACGGCTACTTCCCCGACGAGAACGGCGAACTCGTGGACGTCGACCGCCTCAACATGAGCTACGGCTACGCCGCAGGAGGAGTGATCTCGACCGCGGACGACCTGGCCGCCTACCACCACGCGCTGGCCGGCGAAGAGCTGCTGTCGAAGGAGCTGAAGGACGCGCTGAACGCCGGCCGGGTGCCTGGCGATCCCGGCCAGGAGCCCTCCGACCCGCGCGCGTGCGGCACGTACGGGCTGATGAAGGGCAGCTCGTACGGCTTCAACGCCGTCACCTACAAGTCGCAGGACGCCGGCGTGCAGTTCGTCGTGTCCACCACGCTCGCCACCTCCAACCAGGACCCCGCTCTCAACCAGCTGATCAAGAAGGCGGCGGAGGCCGTCCTCTGCCCGGACGAGTAGCCCACCGCCATCACCCTTACCGGGCGGCCGCGACGCCGACTATCGCCTGAGTGGTGTGGTCGCTTGGGGACGCGCGTGCGACCGCCCCACGAGGACGGGGACGCGGCGGGCATCCGCGCGTGCCCGCATCAGCCGCCGCAGCCGGCGCCGCCTGCGACCCGCGTGCAGCGCCTGCCCGCCGGCCCAGCTCATGACTGCCACGACGGTGAACGCGGCGAGCCGTACGAGGTCGTCGTGACCGAATGCCAACTCCCCGCCGCCATGCACCAGGAAGCCCGTCGCGAAGCACCACGCCATCACCCCCGTCGCCAGCGCGGCCGGGAGCCGTCTCGCCCAGACGCCGAACAAGCCGACCGCCACCGCCATCACGACGACACGGGCCGTCCTCTCGGGGAAGGCCAGAGCGGCCACGGCGCACCCGCCGAGTACGGCGCCGAATCCGGCCGGAATCAGCCCCGCCATCGAATGCCCGCGCATTGACCATTCCTTTCACCGGGGAATGGTTTCATGTAATCGGCCCTGGAGGCCGCGAGCGCCATTTCCTACGGAATTACTACGCGACCGCTACGACCGCCGACGCATTGTTTACGCGCCCTCGCAGTACCAGAGGGTCAGCCCTTTCCGACCGGCCGCCTGTGATGGCGCAGGCCGGACATCCGCCAGGTCGCGGCGCCCGCCAGGAAGCCGGCCAGCAGGAAGGCGAAGACGGCCTCCACCGGTCCCAGCGGCCGGGGCGCCGGCCGGCCCCGGCGGTCGAGCCAGATCCGCGCCTCCGTGCCGGAAACGCGGTCCAGCGGCGCCCGCACTCTGCCGTCGCGCCGCACCCCGGCCTCGTCCCGCCAGGTCACGCCGGCCACGATGGCTCCTTCCTCGACCACCCGGACGACGACCTGGCGATGGGTGTCGTGGTACGCCCGCGCCGCGTCGACGACGGAGCCGGCGGCCGGCGCTCCGGCGGCGCAGGCGACGACGAGCGCGATGACGGTGCGTGGCGAGAACCGGGTGACCGTCGCCCGGGTTGTGACGTTCAAGGATGCTCCTACATGGGGATTCATCCTCATGTTCGCCCGAGGAGGAGCCGTTCACCGTCTTCCATACGCAAGCCGGACGCTCATTTCACGCATGCCTCCGTGAAACATACGGTGCCCGGCGAGCCCAGAGGAGAAGCCGCATGAGCCAGAACCGACCGACCCTGAGCTATCCGCTGGAGAGCCGGACGGCGTTGGAGCCGCCGGCCGAGTGGGCCGAGCTGCGCCGGGGCTGCCCGGTCGCCTCCGTCAGGCTGCCCAGCGGGGACGAGGCGAAGCTGGTGACCCGCTACGAGGACGTCAAGCAGGTGATGGCCGACCCACGCTTCACCCGTCGGCTCAGCGCGGACGACGCGGCGCGGCTCACGGACAGCGCGTCGGGCGGGTTGTTCAACAGCGAGATCGCGAAGATCATCCCGGACGGCGGGGAAGGGCACCAGCGGTGGCGGCGGCTGGTCGGCAAGTGGTTCACCGCCAAACGCATGGCCGCGCTCCGGCCGCGGATGGCCGAGATCGCCGAGCGGCTCATCGACGACATGGTCAAGCGCGGCCAACCGGCCGATCTCAGGGCGGGCCTGGGTTTCCCGCTGCCGGTCTACGTGATCTGCGACATGCTCGGCGTGCCGGCCGCCGACCGTGACCGGTTCTCGTACTGGTCCGACACGTTGCTCAACCTCACCCGCTACGGCGACGCGGAGATCAACGCGGCGCAGGCGGAGTTCTTCGAGTACATGTCCACACACGTCGCCGCCAAGCGGGAGCAGCCGGGCGATGACCTGCTCAGTGCGCTGATCAGGGAGAGCGTCGTAGAGGGCGAGGGGCTGTCCGACATGGAGCTGCTGGTGACCGGGATGGGTCTGCTGGTCGCCGGGCACGAGACCACCGCGAACATGATCGGCAAGATGGTGTCCATGCTGCTGGCGGACCGTGCGCGCTGGGAGCGGCTGCTGGCCGACCCGTCGCTGGTGCGCTCGGCGGTGGAGGAGTCGCTGCGCTTCGACGCCAACTCCGGCTTCGGCCTGCCCCGATACCTGCCTGAAGAGGCGGAGATCGGCGGGACCATGATGCCGCGCGGCACCACCGTGATCTGCAACATGGCCGCGGCGAACCGCGACGAGAGCGCCTTCGACCACGCTGACCAGATGGACCTGGACCGCAGCCCGAACCCGCACCTGGCCTTCGGCGCCGGCGCCCACTCCTGCCTCGGGCAGTCGCTGGCCCGGACGGAGCTGCAGGTCGTCCTGGAGGTGCTGCTGCGCAGGCTGCCCACGCTGGAGCTGGCCGTGCCCGCCGACGAGCTGGAGCGCCTCGACGGGCTCATCGTCGGCGGGCTGCGCGAGGTCCCGGTGCGGTGGTGATCGTCAGAGGCGCCATGATCAACGCGGCTCGTACGAATCCACGGCCACGTTCGACCTGAGCTGCTGGAGGCGGAACACGCTGAGGAAGTCGTCGTCCCCGTAACCGGCGGCCGTCGTCTCCCTGAACTGGCCGAGCGCGCCGGTGGTGATCGGCATCGGCACGCCGTTCGCCGCGCCCTGGCACACCGCCAGCTTCAGATCCTTGACCATGCCCGCGGTCGTGAACGTCGCCTGGTAGTCCCGCGCCGCGAGCGCCTCCGACTTGTAGGCGAGGAAGGGACTCGCGATCACCGTGTTGCCGAGCGCGTCGAGCAGCACCTCCCGCGACACCCCACACGACTCGGCCAGGACGGTGGCCTCGGCCAGTGCCTCCACGGTGACGGCCAGCATCAGGTTGGTGGCCAGCTTGACCACCCGCGACTCCTCTTCCGCACCCACGACGGCGTGCTTGGGCGTGACGTCGTCGAGCACGTCGCGCGCGGCGTCCAGCGCCTCCGGCGGCCCTGAGAGCAGGAGGGCGGCGTTCCCGGCCGCGACGACGCCTGGCGTGCCGCTCACGGCGCCGCGGACGTACGCGACGCCGCGTTCCGCCGCGGCGCCCGCCACCGCCCGCGAGGACCCCACGTCGATCGTCGAGAGGTCCACGAGGGTCGATCCCGCCTCCATGGCCGCGATCCCGCCGTGATCGACGAGCACGGAGCGCACCGCGTTGCCGTCCGTCAGGATCGAGACGACGACGCGCGCGCCCCGCACGGCGGCCACGAGGTCGCGTTCCGCGCGGATCCGCGGCCCCGCCAGCGCCTGCGCCGTCTCCGGTGTCCGGTTCCACACGACGACGTCCCGCCCGGCTCCGCCCCAGCGACGGGCCATGGCGGCGCCCATCTTCCCCGCCCCGATCAGGGTGACCGACTGTGCCATGACAACTCCTCGGTGACCGGGCTCGCCGGAGGACGGGCGGGCCGCCCGAGGAGTCCCCGCCGAGCCGTCACCTGGCAACGTGCCCGAGAGCGTACGGACGAAGCGCCTGCTCGTACCCGGTCACCGTGACGTTGTCGACGAGGTCCACCCCCGCCGGCCGGCAGGCGCGCAGCAGCGTGCCGTGCGGGTCGCTGCGGTGGATCACCATGAAGGGAAAGCCGTGACGCCGCCCCACGTCCCGCAGGTCGAGGCTGGTCAGGACGCCGGACTCGAGGTCAGGCCCTTCCTGGTGAGCGCGAGAGCGTTGGACAGCCCGCCGATGCCGCCTCCGACCACGATGACGTCGACGTCGTTGCGGTCCGTGTGCATGTGTGGGGGGAGCCTTCCATGGGGTCGCGCCGGGCTAGAGCCACCGGGGAAGCTCGGGCGCGGGCCCGCCAGGGCCGGTGACGCCGTGCGCGGGGCGGCCCGAGAGGTACGCCGCGAGCCCCCCTAGGGTGCCGGTCACCGGGATGGGGTCGCCGGCCCCTGAGACCGCCCACGTGCGGTCGTGGTCGGTGGCCGTGAGGGTGAGCGCGGGGCCGTCGCCCGACCGTTTGGCGGCGATGTCCCCGATCAGGGCGACGCGGAAGTCCGCGGGCAGATCGTCGAAGCCAACCCCGGCGCCGAGGTCGACGGCGTGGATCATGACCTCGCGCGCGCGCATCCAGGGGATCTCCTCCGCGGGCACGCCGCGACCCTGCGCGGTGCGGACCTGGCGGGCCCACTGCCGATCGTCCAACTCCGAGAGCCGCGCGTCGAGGGTCTCGGCGGCCCGTACGGCCCAGGTCCGGAGCTCGGCCGCCGGCCGGACGGCGCCGGCCTCGATGTCGGCGTCACGCTGCTCAGGGGAGGCGTACATCGGGGTCTCCTCGCCGGTACGCGCCCAATGCGCGAGGTTGACCAACGCGTCGGCGTTCGCCGCGACGTGGGCCAGCAGGTGCCTGCCGGTCCAGCCGTCGAGCGCGATCAGCCGGTCCAGCCGGTCGTCCGGCAGGGCGTCCAACGCGCCGAAGAACGTCTTGGTGCCCTCGGCCGTCCAGCGCAGGCTGTCGGCCCGGCTCCGGTCGGCGCCCATCAGCCGCGCACCGCACGGGCACGGCCATCACTGGTACGGATTGTGGGGAATTTCATAGGGTCCGTCATATCAGGCTCCTTAGATGTGGCGCGGCACCATGGCGAGTCCCCAGGACTCGCCATGGTGCCAGCTTGTCTCCTGTCCACCTCTGAGGAACAGCGGATTCTGCTATGCGGAATCCGCCCGGACGAGCTCACCGGCCGTCCGCCGGTGGGCCGTCACTTGCACACGTACCCGTGAGGCCCGTGGACGAGCTTGCAGGCCCGCTTGTAGGAGTCGATGATCGACACCTGCTGGGTCTCGTCGGCCACCACGGTGACCGTCCCGGGTGTGATGATCGGCTGGCTGATCAGATTGACGGCCTTGTTGTCGCCGGTGATGGGCTCGGTGATCGTGCACACGCTCCCGGCCGGCAGGCCGCTGATCGTCCGCTGGACGGTGCCCGCGGCCGCGCCGGCGCGCACGGTCAGCGTGCGGCGACGGTTCAGGGCGGCATCCGTGGCCTGGCAGTTCACCCGGATCACGATCTTGCCCTGGTGACCAGCCCCCTTGCCGCTGATGTGCTTGATGACCCGCACGCGGCCGGCCTCGAACGGCTCAAGAGTCGCGCCGGCCCGCGCGGTCAACTGGGTCTGCCGGGCCAGGACGAGCTTCTGGGCGTTCTCCAGGGTGGGATTCGTCCCGTCGTAGAGCAGCACGGTGCCCACGAGCGCGGTGACCGCTCGTTCGAGCACGAAGCCCTGGGGATCCGCGTCCGAGACGCTTCTGGCCCACAACCTCGCGCCGGGCCGCACCGTGGCGCCCTCCGCGAGCGCGTTCGTCCCGTTCGGGTCGGTGAAGACCTCCACCCCCTCCAGGTGGATCGCCGACGGGCCGTCCGCGGTCACCGTGAACGGGCCGACGATCTCCCCGGTCGCGGGGGCGGCCATGCTCTCCGGCGTGACCGTCAGCTCCGGCTCGGCCGGCTCCGTGCCCGGTCCGTTGGCCAGGGCGTCCGCGACGATCTCGGCGGTGTACGTCCTGACCGGGCTGTCGACGGCCAGGACGTAGTCGTCGCTGAAGAACCAGATGGCCGCCTGGACGGCGGCCGCCCGCATGGCGACGGTGGGGGCGGCCGCGGGCTCGCCGGTGGCCGGGTAGTGGTTCCTCAGGATGTAACCGATGTAACCCATGTTGGGGACGTTCGCCTCGGTCCAGTCGCCGAGCTCGTAGTTGACCCCGATCTCGGTGTCCGTCTCCAGGTCGATGCAGTAGGTGAGACCCGTTCGCGTGGACACCTCCGGGTCCACGATCTGTATCGTCCCCGCATAGGAGACGGCGTGTGCGGTGGAGCCCGCGGGAATGTTCGTGGGATAGCCGGTCAGCGGGTCGAATGCTTCGGGTGCGTCGTACCCGGACACCGCGGTCCCGTCTCCCAAACCGGTGATCACGGCTTCGGTGAACAGACCCGCCGGGTCGTTGAGGCGGGTCGTCGGGTCTGAGTCGATCTCCGCGAACGCGGCCAAGGGGTAGGTCACCGCCTGGACGAGGCTCCACATGACGGCGATCACCACCGCCGCGACGATTGTCTTGGGGGGCCGGAATGCATGGTCATTTCGCCGGTACACGGGCGTCCTCCGCGAGGCTGAAGCAGATGGTTCGAGCATCAGAGCCCGCCGAGATCGGCCACTCTGTGCTGAAACATGATGACAGAGAGTGATGCAAGGGCTGATGACGCAGGTATCCTCCGCGTGGCGGCGCCCATCCGAGGAGAGCAAAACATGATCGTGATCGTCACCGGCGGTTCCCGTGGCATCGGCAGGAGCATCGTCGAACGGCTGTGCGCGGACGGGATCGGCGTCCTGTTCACGCATTCGAGCTCGGACGAGGAAGCCCGCGAGCTCAGCGAACGCCTGGGCCCGCTCGTCCACGGCGTCCGCATGGACGTCACAGAGAAGGACGGCGCGGGCCGCCTGTTCGACCTCGCCGAATCACTGGGCGAGGTGTCAGGGCTGGTGAACAACGCCGGGGTCACCGGCCGGCTGGGCCCCTTCGCCGCCCTGTCCGACGACGACCTGCGCCGCGTCGTGGACGTCAACCTCGTGGCGCCGCTGCGGCTCTGCCGCGAGGCCGCGCGCCGGTGGGCCGGGCGGTCGGGGAGCTCGATCGTCACCGTGTCCTCGGTCGCGGCCCGCACCGGCTCCCCCGGTGAGTACGTCGCCTACGCCGCGACCAAGGCGGCGGTGGAGACCATGACGGTCGGCCTGGCCAAGGAGCTGGCCCCCGGCGTACGCGTCAACGCCGTGTCGCCGGGGACCATCGAGACCACGATCCACGCCAGGGCGGGCGAGCCAGGCCGGGCGTGGCGGGTGGCCGAACGCATCCCCATGGGCCGTCCCGGCAAGCCAGAGGAGATCGCCGAGGCGGTCGCGTGGCTGCTGTCGGACAAGGCGTCGTACGTCACCGGAGCCGTACTCGACGTGTCGGGTGGCCTGTGAGCCTGTGATTCAGGTGGCCGGAGTGGGGATGACTATGGTAGGGCAACCGGAGGCCCGCAGACCGCCGCGAAGCTCCAGAAATCCTCAGCGTTCGCTGTGGGAGAGCTGGGACCTGGCCACCAGGGCCAGGTCCCGCACATAGGTGTGCTAGGACTTGGAATGAGTCTATTGCCGGGGCACTCATCAATTCCCGGTACTGTCCAGGACAATTGCGTGATTTCGGCAGTCCATCCGAACAGAGGAGAGATCGGTTCTATGCGGGTATTGGTCCTGGGTGGTGACGGGTATCTCGGCTGGGCCACGGCCCTTTACCTGTCGCAGTGCGGCCACGATGTAGCCGTCGCGGACAACTTCGTCCGGCGCCAGTACGACTTCGAGCTGGGCGCGGACAGCCTGGTGCCGATCGAGTCCCTGCAGGTCCGCACCGCGGCCTGGCGGGAGTTGACGGGCAAGTCGATCGAGATGTTCGTCGGCGACCTGACCGACGCGGACTTCACGTACCAGATGATCAAGGACTTCCGTCCTGAGTCGGTCGTGCACTTCGCCGAGCAGCGGGCCGCGCCGTACTCGATGATCGACCGCAAGCACGCCGTCTACACACAGGTCAACAACGTGGTCGGCACGCTCAACCTGCTGTACGCGATCAACGAGATCGACCGGGACATCCACCTGGTGAAGCTCGGCACGATGGGCGAGTACGGCACCCCCAACATCGACATCGAGGAAGGCTGGCTGGAGCTGGAGCACAAGGGGCGCACCGACCGCGTGCTGTTCCCCAAGCGGCCCGGCTCGTTCTATCACCTGTCCAAGGTGCACGACAGCCACAACATGGAGTTCGCGTGCCGGATCTGGGGCCTGCGGGCCACGGACCTGAACCAGGGCGTGGTCTACGGTCAGCAGACCGCTGAGACGATGCTGGACGACCGGCTGGCCACGCGCTTCGACTACGACGCGGTCTTCGGCACGGTGCTCAACCGGTTCGTCGTCCAGGCCGTGCTCGGCCACCCCCTGACGGTCTACGGCAGCGGCGGCCAGACCCGCGGGATCATCGACATCCGCGACACCGTCCGCTGCATCCAGCTGGCGTGCGAAAACCCCGCCGACCCCGGCGAGTTCCGCGTGTTCAACCAGATGACCGAGTCCATGTCGGTCCTGGACATCGCGCGGACGGTCGCCGAGTGCTACCCCGGCGAGGTCACCATCGACCACCTCGAAAACCCCCGCGTCGAGTACGAACAGCACTACTACAACGTGACCCACAGCGGCCTGGTGGAACTCGGGCTTGAGCCGCACCTGCTGTCGGACACGCTGATCACCTCGCTGTTCGACATCGCCAAGCGCTACGGCGACCGGGCCAACCTGGAGACCATGCGGCCGGGAGTCGACTGGCGCGGCACCGGCGGGCAACCATGACGGCGGGCCAGGGCGAGGGCGCGTTTGCCCGCGCCACCGGCCGCAGCACCCAGGCGGAGGAGGGCGGGGCGGACAAGCCCCGCTACCGGCGCTACCAGTACGACCTGATCGCCCCGCACTGCGGGCCCAGCATGCTGGAGGTCGGCGCGGGGCTGGGCGAGTTCGCGGCCCAGTTCACCGACCGGGAGCGCCTGCTCGTCACCGACGTCGACCCCGACGCCGTGGAGGTGCTGAAGGCGCGTTTCGCCGACCGCGGCAACGTCCGGGCCCTGCAGTTCGACCTCGACTCAGGGGCGCGCCTGGACGACCCGGTCGACTCCATCGTGGCGATCAACGTCCTCGAGCACTTCGACGACGACGTCGCGACGCTGTCCCTGCTGTCCCGTTCGGTCCGTCCTGGCGGCACCATCGTGCTGTGGGTGCCCGCCTACCCGGCCCTGTACGGCGACTTCGACCGCAGGGTCGGGCACTTCCGCCGCTACACCCCCGCCTCCCTCCGCGAGGCCGCCCAGCGGGCCGGCCTGCGGGTGGAGGTGTCCCGCCCGGTCAACCTGCTCGGCGGCGTGGCGTGGTGGGCGGCGGTGCGCCTCGGGCGGGCCGCCACCCCCAAGGCGGGCGCGGTCGGCCTGTACGACCGCGTCCTGATCCCGGTGACCAGGGTCCTGGACCGCGTCCTGCCGATCCCCTTCGGGCAGTCGGTGCTGGGCGTCCTCCGGGTGCCCAGAGACGGCTCCGACGCGGGACGGCGCGACGATCGTGGCTGATCTGCTCAACCGGTCGCCCAACCGGCTGCTGGGCCGCCTGCGCGGCCGGCTGCCTCGCATCCTCACCCGCTACACGGCAGGTTCCGTGATCGCGGGGGTGGTGAGCGAGGTCACGCTGCTGACGGCGTACGGGACGGGGCTGCTCGGCCCCGGCCAGGCGTCGGCGGCCGGGTGGGCGAGCGGCGCGGTGGTGAACTACGTGCTCAACCGGTGGTGGGTGTGGCGGCGCCGCGGAGTGCCCAAGCCGGTGCGCGAGGTGCTGGCCTACTGGCTGACCGCGCTGGCCGGTCTGGGCATCTCCACGTGGGCGACCGAAGCGGCCGGCCGCTTCGCGGCGCACCTCGCGGAAGGTCCCAGGCTCGCCGTGGTGGGCGCCGTGTTCCTAGGCGTCTACGGGCTGTTGTTCGTCGCGAAGTTCGTGCTGTTCCACTACTTCATCTTCGCTGATAAATCCCGCTCGGAGGCCGGCTCGGGCGCGGGCGCCGGGGCGGATCGCCGCTCCCGCCACCAGGTGCCGAGCACGACCCGGGAGTAGCGGAAACCGTAGACCAGGTTGCCGCCCTTCTTCGTGGTGCCCGCGACACGCAGCCGCATCGTCGCGGGCACCTCGGCGACCCGGTAGCCGCGCGAGATCACCCCGATCAGCAGCTCGGACGATTGGTACTGCGGCTGGCGCAGCTCGACGACCCCGGTGACGTGCGCGCGCATCGCCCGCATCCCGAAGGAGGTGTCGGTGATGCGCTGCCCGGTCAGCCGGCTGATCAGCCACGCGAACACGTGCACCCCGGCCCGGCGGACCCGGTCGTAGGTCTCCTGGCGGCCGAGCACCCGTGAGCCGGTCACGAAATCGGCCTCGCCCCGCAGCACCGGCGCCAGGATCCGGGGTATGTCGGCCGGGTCGTACTGGCCGTCGGCGTCCGTGGTCACGATGTAGGCGGCGCCGCCGGAACGGGCGAGGCGGTAGCCGAGCCGCAGGGCCGCGCCCTGCCCCCGGTTGACCGGCACGTCACAGACCAGGGCGCCGGCCTTGCGGGCCACCGCCGCGGTGTCGTCGTCGGAGCCGTCCACGACCACGACGGTCGCGCACTCGTGCCCGTCGATCTCGGCCGGGATCGACGCGACCACCTCGCCGATCCCCTCGGCCTCGTTGTAGGCCGCGATCACGACCGCGATCGGGGGCAGGTGAGTGCCGTACTCGGCGGTGAACGCGGCCACCGCCGACGCGTCGATCCCGGCATTGGTGTCCATGCCGGAGTCCATGGCAGAGTCCATATCGGGGTCCATATCGGAGTCCATGCCTGGCCGGGTCATACCACGACCTCGCCCTCGGCGAATTCGGGCCACACATCGGCCATTCCGTCAGGCAGGTCGTGGCGCGGCCGGTAGCCGAGCGCCCTGGCTCGGGAGATGTCCAGGACGACCGCCGGCATCTCGCCCTGCTTCGCGGGCACCTGCTCGACCGGGATGGGCCTGCCGGTGACCTGACGGGCCGCCTCGATGAGGTCGTTGACGCTCACAGAACGGCCGGACCCGACCACCAGCGGCCCGGTGTGGCCGGTGCGCAGGGCGAGCAGCACGGCCTGGACGACGTCGCCGACATGCACGTAGTCGCGCAACTGGGTGCCGTCGCCGTACACCTGGACGCCGGTGCCTCCGGCGGCCGCCCGCATCAGCCGCGGCACGAGGCTGTCCTTGTGCCGCATGCCGGGGCCGTAGACGTTGGCGAAGCGCAGGGCGCAGGCTCGCATGCCGTATGAGGCGGCGTACGCGTTGAGCAGCATCTCGCCCGCCGCCTTGGTCGCGCCGTACGGCGTGAGCGGCCGCGGCGCCAAATCCTCGTTGATCGGGGTCGTCCCCACGTCGCCGGTCACCGCGTTGGTGGAGGCCAGGACGAAGGAGGGCACCTCCTGCTCCCTGGACAGCTCCAGCAGGTCGGCGGTGGCCTCGACGTTGAGCCGGTGGGTCCCGGCCGGGTCGGTCACCGATCGCAGGACCGAGGTCACCGCGGCCAGGTGGACCACCGCGTCCAGACCGGACGAGACGGCCTTCCGCCGCACTTCCGGCTCGCACAGGTCACCGGTGACGCACTCGACCGCGTCGTCGGGGTATTCGACCAGATCCGCGACCACTACCTCGGCGCCGCCGGCCAGCAGGGCAGTCACGAGACTCCTGCCGATGAATCCCGACCCTCCGGTGACGAGCACCCGGGCCCCGTCAAGCTCCCGCATGCGCGTTTCCTTTCACTTGGGTCACAACGACCCTATCGGGCTCCGCCGACCCGGATGTCCACATGCCGCCATGGGCGGCGTCCCTCCCCTGATCACGTAGGCTACCTTTCTCCGGCCAACGACCCGCGGCACGGATCGCGACGACGGCCCGAACGACGTTGGGGGAGCCGTGAGCTTTGCTGTGACGATGGGACCGCCGCTGGCTGTGGGTCTGGCGCTCGCGCTGCTCGCCGGGCGTCGTGGCTGGGCCCCGCCGCTGTGGGCGGCGCTCGCCGTCGGCGCGGCACTGCGCGTCTTCGTCATGCTGGTCGCCGCTCACGACCCCGCGCAACCGTACGACTTCGACCAGGACTTCCCCCTCGCGGGCGATTCAGTCCTGCGTGGCGAGAATCCGGCCATGCACGTCCGTGAGGGCGGCTGGCACTTCCTGCCCCTGCTCGCCTACGTGCTGGCCGGCCAGATCGAGCTCGGCCAGCTGCTGGGCCTGTCGTGGAACGTCGCGGGCCGCATCGTGCCGGTCCTGGCCGACCTCGCGCTCATCCCGCTGGTGGCCAGGCTCGCCGGCGGCGGGCACCAGAGGCTGCGCGCCTTCCAGTACGCGTGCGTTCCGCTGGGCGTGATGGTGAGCGCCGTCCACGGCCAGTTCCCGCCGATCACGCTGCTGTTCGGCGTGGCCGCGCTGGTGTGCGCCCGGTCCAACCGCGTCCACGCGGCGGGCCTGCTCATCGGCCTGTCGGTCGCCTGCACCAACTGGTCGGTGCTGCTCGTGCCCGGGGTCGTGCTGGCCGTGGCAGGGGCGCGCTCCCGGCTGACCGTGCTCGGCTGGACCGCGGGCGTTCCCGCGGCCGTCCTGCTGTCCAGCTCGGTGTTCCTGGACACCCCGCTCTGGCAGCTCCCCACCCTCGCGAAGACCATCATGTCCACCAGGCCAGTGGTGGGCGACTGGGGCTGGACGTCACTGGCGACGGGCGGCGGTCAGATCGTCTCCCCCACCCTGGGCAGAATCGGCATGCTGGTCCTCCTCGCCGGCCTGGTCGCGGCGGCATGGTGGTGGCGCGGGGCGGACCCGATCGACCTGACCGTCGTCCTGCTGCTCGTCTTCCTCGTCCTGACCCACCGCCTCGGCGCCCAGTACCTGCTGTGGCCGCTCCCCTACCTGATCGCCCGCCAGAACCGCTGGGCGTGGCCCGCGATCATCGCCGCCACCCTCTGGGCCGCGTTCGGTTACCTACGCCTGTACGACGTCTTCGGTATGGGCTGGTGGGCGGGCCACATGTGGTGGGCGTGGTCCTCGTTCCTCGTCATCCCGCTCCTCCTCCTCGCGCTGCCCTGGCGGCGACGGGCCACCGCCTCTCAGCCCGCCGGCGAGACCGTCACGAAGGACACCGTGCCGGCCGTCGAATGAGCGGCCTGGCCGATCATGCCCGGGACGCCGGCCGCGCGCCGAGCCGCCGATACTTCACATTCGGCCGATCTTCGGGCAAGCAGGTCAGACGGTCCATAGATCACGCTCGGCCTGTCGCGGGACGGTGTGGCCTGTTAAGGTGACCGCGGGTGCGCCGGGAAGTCGGGTCGGCAGTGTGCGTGTCGATCTTCTGGAGGCAGTACATGACGAGCCGCCCGTGGATGAGTCAGGCGGGCGTGGCTCGGTTGGCGCAGGTGCTGATGGCCACCTGGCCATTCCTCATGATGGGCGTCGTGTCCGGAGTGGATCTCCTGGCCGGGCCACAATATGGCTTCCTGTCTCTCCTCGCGCTCGGGCCTGCGTTCGCGAGCCTGGTGGGCCGGGTTCGCCGGACCATGTTCATCGGGGTCCTGGCCCTGATGCTCTCCCTGCTGCTGGCCATGTACGACAACCTGATCGGCACCAGGCAGAGCACGCTGAGCCTGATGTCGATCACCGGGGTGACGGCGGCCGGTGTCCTCGCGGCGATGGGCCGGCAGCGGAGGGAGCGGGAGTTGGCCAACGTCCGCTCCGTCGCCGAGGTGGCGCAGCGGGTTCTGCTGCGACCGGTCCCACGCCACGCGGGTCACCTGCGCGCGGCCGTCTCCTACACCTCTGCCAACGCGGACGCCCACATCGGCGGCGACCTGTATGAAATGGTCACCGGTCCTGGCGGGGTCAGAGTGATCGTGGGCGATGTGCAGGGCAAGGGACTGGAAGCGGTGGAGACCGCGGCGACGGTGCTCGGCGCCTTCCGCGAGGCCGCCCACGATGAGCCGGATCTGCTCCGGGTGAGCGAGAGGCTGGAGAAGTCGTTGAATCGACGCCTCTCCGGCGAGGAGTTCGTGACGGCCGTCCTGGCCGAGTCCACCGCCTGCGGGACGCTGACGCTGCTCAATTACGGTCACCCCGCGCCGCTGGTTCTCCGGGCCGACGGGACGATGGTGCTGGCTGAGCCGGACGTCCACGCACCACCCCTCGGCATGCCCGATCTCGGCGCTCAGGGACCACGCCCGCACCGGGTCACGTTCGGGCCGGGCGACCAGATGCTCCTCTACACCGATGGCGTGATCGAGGCACGGGACCGTTCCGGCCGTTTCTATCCGCTCGCCGAGCGCTCCTTCCTGCTGGCGGACGATGACCCCGAGGCCGCGCTGGAGAAGCTCAGGCTCGATCTGGTATCCCATGTCGACGGCCCCTTGCAGGACGACGTGGCGATGCTGCTACTGCGCTCCAGGGAGACGGGCGACCACTGACGGGCCTGCCCGGTCAACGCGGCGTCGGGCCGACCGGCTGAGGCAGAGTCGGCAGGGGACCGGTCGGCGCGGCGCGAGATCCCGCGGTGAGCAGTGTCGTGGCGAGGGCGGCCAGGGACACCAGTGTGAGGGTCACGGCGATGGCCCGCAGCGGGCGGCGTCGCCGGCGTTCGTAGCTCCGGCCTGGCGGGCCGCTCGGCCGGCGGCCGGCGATCCAGCAGGCGACGCCCATCGCCAGGATGGACACGCCCGCCATCGGGTGCGCCTTGACGACGGCGGCGCCCAGCGCGATCAACGACACCGTCGTACGCGTCCAGGCGAGCTCGGTTCGCTCCCTGGCCAGGCCGGGATCCCACTCGGGTTCGGGAAGAGGGCCGTCTCGGTGAGCCATCAGACGGGCAGGACCACGAACGCGGTGGCGGCGAGCGCGACCACCGTGACGACGATGACCAGGACGCGGGGCAGCGAGGAGCGCGGCAGGCGACGGCCGTGACGCATCGCGCGCTGGTTGCGACGCCATTCGAGGTACGCGCCCCCCGGCAGGAGCGCGCCCAGCACGATCAGCGGCAACGCCAGCATCCGCCGCCCGCCCGGCAGCCCGGCGAACGGGGGTAACACCTGCACGATCGCCAGCCCCGCGATGACCAGCGCGAGCGCGGTACGGCTCCACGCCAGAAAGGTTCGTTCGTTGGCGAAGGTGAACCGGACATCCGGCTCAGAGCCGCCGTCCTTCGCCTGCTCCTGCTGCACATTCCCCATGTAATCAGACGATAACTGTCTGGAGTCGGCTGTCCAGGGGTCCGGCCGGATCGCGCGGGAATCGCAGCGAACGGCAAGGCGCTCCCACCCGCGCACAACCTTCTGCCCCTTCCGCCACTTGAACCACCACGCTTTCATTCGGCTACTTAGAGTGACAATCGTTTACTCAAAGTAAGGATCAGCTGATGCCAGAAAGCAGCCCGCTCGCCCACTCGGGGCGGTTCGCGTGATCATCGATTTCCCCCTCCTCGTCGGTTCCTTCCTCGTCGCCGTGATCGTCGGCCTGACCGGTATGGGCGGCGGCGCCCTGATGACGCCGATGATGATGCTCTTCTTCAACGTGCCGCCGCTGGCCGCCGTCTCCAGCGACCTGGTCGCCTCGGCGGTCATGAAGCCGGTCGGCGGCTACGTACACTTGCGCCACGGCACGGTCAACCTGCGGCTGGTGGCGTGGCTGTGCGCCGGGTCGGTGCCGGCCGCGTTCTGCGGGGTGTTCCTCGCCCGCGCCTTCGGCGAGGACGCCGCCGCCCAGCAGGCGGTGAAGTACGCGCTGGGGATCGCCCTGCTGCTGGCCGTGGGCGGACTCGTCGCCAAGGCGTGGCTCGCCACGAGGGGCCACTCACAGCCGGACGCCGACATCGCCGGCATCACCCTGCGCCCGGTTCCCACCCTGCTGGTGGGCATGCTCGGGGGCGCCACGGTCGGGATGTCCTCGGTCGGCGCCGGGTCACTGATCATCGTCGCGCTCCTCGTCCTCTACCCCACGCTCAAGGCCAACCAGCTCGTGGGCACCGACCTGGTGCAGGCCGTACCGCTGGTCACCGCCGCCGCCCTCGGCCACCTGCTGTACGGGGACTTCCAGCTCCACCTCACCACCTCGCTCATCCTCGGCTCGATCCCCGGCGTCTACCTCGGCGCCCGCGTCTCCTCCAGGGCGCCGAGCGGAGTCATCCGCGCCATCCTCGCGGTGGTGCTGCTCGCCTCGGCGCTGAAACTGCTGGAGGTGGGCAACCTGGCCACGGCCTGGATCCTGTGCGGCACGGTGACGGCGGGCGCGGCCTGCTGGCTGTCCATGAGGCGCGGCAAGACGCGCGCCGCACCCTCCGAATCCGCCGCACCCACTCCCGCCCCTGCCAACCACCCGGGCTGACCCCCAAGCGACGCACTCATCTCGGCGGCACGCCCTCGTGCCGCCGATTCACTTCGGCGCGCCGGCCAGGCCTTGCCAGAGGGCCGCCCCGGGCTCAACTGGATCTCGGATCATCGCCTCCGAACCCGGGAACCTCTTGAAACGAGTCCTGCCCGCCCTCGTCCTGGCCATGGCGACGCCGACGGCTCCGTCCCCTGGGGGTGTCTTGACCCCGATCACCACGCAACTACCGGCGCGTACCCCACAGTTCCAGTCAGTCGAACTCGCCATCCTTGACACCCTTGACGAACGCGTCCCACTCACCCGGGGTGAACGTCAAAACGGGCCCATCGGGCTCCTTGGAGTCCCGTACGGCTTGACTGCCATCCGGGAGCGCCGCGACTTCGACGCAGTTGTCGCCGGACCCGGAATAGGAGCTCTTTCGCCAGGCAAGGGAAAGATCCATGATCGTCTCCTAGCTTAGTCGATCGACCAAGTTGGCCAGGTATTCAACAGATGAGTCTGGACTGAGCGCCGATGACCGTATGAGGTCGAAGATCAGCCTATAACGTGTGAGCTCTTCTGGAGTTTCCAGATAGAGGTCACTCGTTGCCGTCTCGATATAGACGACGCTCGGATCACTTTGGTCTGGGAAATTCAAGATCGTGAATGGGCCGTCCATCGCGGCGTGGGCGCCGGCCGAGTCCGGAAGGACCTGCACGTAGATATTCGGCCTGGCGCTCATGTCCACGATGTGCCGCAGTTGATTTCGCATCACCGATGGGCCACCCACAGGTTTGGTCAGCGCGGCTTCGTCGACGACCGCCCACAGGGTGGGTGGCGTCTCGCCCTGCAAGATGCCCTGCCTTGTCAGTCGCGCTTCTACGCGGCGGCGAATCTGGTCGCCGTCCAGGATCTGGCCGCCTTTGAGCATCGCCGTGGCGTAGTCCTCGGTCTGGAACAGTCCCGGCACGCGGAGATCCTCGTATGTGTTGATCAAGGAGGCTTCCGCTTCGAACCCTGCCAGGGAACCGCGCCAGATGTCCTGGTAGTGGGCCCACCATCCCTTCTCCCGCGATTGACGAGCCAGCGTCAGAACAGCCTCACGCTGCGCTTGATCCGTCACGGAGTACAGGTCCAGCAGCGCCCGGATGTTTCCCAGATCTGGCCTGGTCCACTTGTTGGCCTCCATCTTGTTGAGGCGACCACGTGACCACTCCAGTCGGCGTCCCGCCTCTTCGACGCTGAGTCCGGCTTGCTCGCGCAGGCGGATGAGTTCGGCGGAGAGACGGCGTCGACGGATTGTCGGGCTTGCCATAGTTCCTCCTTGGCGAGAAAAGGACAATTCCGCATGTAGAAACTTTCGCCTTGAAAGTTTCTACGCAGCCAGTCGCTATGAGCATATTACTCATGACCCTTCGTGATGGAGGTCGCTTGTGGATGGCCAGGCGCTGCTCAGAGACAGCACGGCGGCAACCTGCGCGTGTGGGTGCGTCGTCCACGGGTTCAAGGTGACGCGGCGATTCACGCCGGACGCTTGAGCACGCCTTTGGGACGAAGGCAAGCGCTCGTCCCCATGACGACGAGCGGAGACAACCCCCGGGCGTCCTCGGGCGTGGTGACGCAACCACCCGCCCGAGGACTGGATCAGGAACTCGGAGCTCCCTGACCTATGAGGAACCTTAACCCCGCCACCCCGTGCCCCACACGAGACGACGACTCAGGGGAAGCGTGCTGGGATCTGCCCGCCGTCCCCGAGTCGGTGGGTACAGCACGCCGGCTCGTACGCGAGGCCCTCGCCGCGTGGGGCCTGTCCGCCCTGGCCGAGGACATGACCATGGTCGTCTCCGAGGTCGTGACTAACGCGGTCGTGCACGCGAAGTCATCGATGACCCTTTCACTGCATCGCCAAGGGGAGAGCGTTCGAGGCGAGGTCGCCGATCGCAGCATGGCGTGGCCGACCCCGTTGCCGGCCGATCTGGAAGAGGAGCACGGTCGCGGGCTGACGATCGTCGCGGCGTACTCCGAGCGATGGGGCGTCGATCCCTCGCCGGACGGCAAGACCGTCTGGTTCGTCTGTCAGATGTCCGCGTCGCCCTGCACGACATAAACCAGCCCCACGTCCAGCCCTGGGTCCTCTGGGGCGAATTCGTACGTGAGCGCCGGAGCATGCGTTGACACGCCCGCCAATGGATCGGCGCTGGAGCCGATCGAACGATCTGCCTTGGAGTTCGGCATGAAGATGGAGGAGTTCCACGGCCCGCATGTGGAACCCGCACAGGAGGGGCACGGCGCGATCAACTGGTCCGCCCCGATATCCAGATGTACCTCGATCAGGGTCCGCAGCCACACATGCGAGTGCGCGCCAACCGTCTACGAACTCTGCACGGCCGGAGGCCTCGCTCACATTCGCCGGACGGTGAAGTCGGCCCGGGGGCGATCGCGTCAGCGAGAGCCCGTGGGTCCGGGTCGCCGAAGCGAAACAGCTATGGGAAAGCCTCCTTGAAGGACGCACGTGGTAGCGCGGGCACCACAAGAGAGATCGCCGACCCAGCAGGATGGATCACCGCGTCCAGCGGCTCAGGCGGTGACTGTACTGGGCGCCTGCATGGCAGGCAGCCGAAGCCGAGTCGACGCGGAGTTTCGAGACGGCCGCAGCCGATGCTTCGACAGCATGGATGACCTTTTCGCCGAGAGCGACGCCATCCGGAAATCCGATCCCATACTGGGAAGCCGATGAATTTACATCACTGTCCGTGCTGGCGATGTAACAATGTGCGTCATGCCGTCCCCCCGACATGACGTCCTCATCAAGCTGTTCGCCGACCGCCCTCAACTAGCGGTGGAGATCCTGCGCGACTTCATGGGAGTAAACCTGCCCGACACTTCACTGCGGCTGGAGAAAGCCACCTTCAACACCCGTCCCTCCGACGACATCGAGCCCGATCTCGTCATCACCCTAGGACCCCCGCAATCTCCCGCCCACGCCATCATCGTGGAGATCCAGCAGGACAAGTCCAAGAACCCCCGGCAACTCGCCCGCTACGCCGCCGCCCTGTGGCTGATGCTGGGCTGCGACGTCTCAGTCCTGGTCATCTGCCCCGACCGCAATGTCGCCGCCCACTACGCACAGCCGATCGAGTCCGGGCTGACCGGCTACCGCTTGCGGCCCTGGGTGCTGGGACCGGACGGCATCCCAGCCATCACCGACCCCCACGAAGCCGCCGCCCACCCAGACCTCGCGACCATGTCGGTCATGGTCCACGGCCGCAACCGGAAAGTCATCGAGGCGTTCATCACCGCGCTGACCGACGTGACCGACGAACACGCTCCGGATTACTATGAATACGCATACAGCATGTCCGTGCCCGAGATCCGCCGTCTCATGGAGGAGATCATGAAGTCCGCGTCCACCAGCTGGCCGGTCTACAGCCCCTTCGCCCGCGAACACTTCACCCGCGGCAAAACAGAAGGCAAGGTCGAAGGCAAGGCAGAAGGGGCTGCCAGATCGCTGCTGCTCGTCCTGGCCGCCCGCGGCTTCGACATCCCCGACGACACCCGCGCCCAGATCACCACCTGCACCGACCTTGCCCAACTCGAAACCTGGCTCACCCGCGCAGCCACCGCCCAGACCCTCCAAGACCTGTTCCACGAACCGGGCTGACCAGAAACACCTCCGACACCACCATGTCGGCAACGCATCCTCGACACGCTGAACGGCACCACCAGCCAACCGGTGGGCACCCCGCCCAACAGCGGACGGGCAAACAGCCCGACGTCTCCCTGAGTCCCCCGACCGACCACCTGTCCGCCCTGGCCGATGACATGACCTACATGTGGAGGTAATCGACGCCGGCTCCTCCACCACGGCACCCGCCGTACGTGCCCCGGCCCTCGACGATGACGGCGGCCGGGGCCTGTGGCTGGTGGACCTGCTCGCTGAAGAATGGGGATTCCAGGACGACGAGACCGGCGGATCGGTCTGGTTCCAGCTGACCGGGCGCCATTGACCTCTTGCCACTAACGGCCTTCACCACATGGAACCGCAAATCTGAGTTTCGCCCCGGGCGGGACCATGCCTCACGTATCGCGGGTCCTGTGTCGCTTCTTTCGAGCCGCAGGAGCCATGTACGGCTCCGCGCCGTTTACGGTGAGTCGCCAGACGCCGGACCCTCTCTGTGCAGGGTCACCGCTCACGCTTGTGAAGGCGGTGGCGGAGTTTGGTGGAGGCGGCCAGGAGGGTTCGGGTGAGGAGGGCGAGTTGGGCCCACAGGACGATGGCCAGGCAGAGTACGGCGGGCCAGAAAGACGCGGTCAGTGGGCCGGCCGCGGCCTGGTCGAGGGCGCCGGTCACGGTCCTGGTCATGAACGGCAGGTAGAACCACCACAGCCAGAAGGCGGCCACCCCCAGCCCGGCCAGCCACACCCAGCGGAACCAGCGGCCAACCTGGACGTCGCGCGGGTTGGCGGCGGCGAGTTCCTTGGCCTGATCCGCGGTCAGGCGGCCGAACGCCCGCCGCAGCAGCAGGGTCTTGACCCGCCACAGGTTCCGGCAGCCGGTGACCATGGCCAGCACCGCGTACAGGTCCGTACGCAGGAACAGCATGAACTGCCAGAGCATGGTCACGCTCTTGGCGAGGATGAGCATCTCCACCAGCGCCAGTGCCGTCCCGGGCAGGGTCAGTGCGCCGGACAGGACCGCCAGCCTGATCCCGAGCAGGGCCGCGAGGATGAGCGAGTCGAGGGCGATGCCGGCGAGCAGCGGGCCGTACCGTTGCCGCCGGGGCAGCCGCCACAGCTGGGACAGGTCGGTCTCGAACACCACGAAGTACAGCCGCCAGTCCACGCCGAACCGGGCCGGCACTCCGGCGGCCACCGCGGCCAGCCAGTGCCAGCACTCGTGCAGTGCCGTCATCACGCGGGTCAGCACCAGGAAGAGCAGCAACCCCCAGCCCGCCTCGCCGAGCGCGAACGCGTCCGCGGCGCTCGGGCGGATTTCGGGGAGGGCGACCAGGAGGGCGACGGCCAGCACGAACGCGGCGGCGTACCCGAGCCAGGCCACGCGACCGAACAGCGGGCGGACGAGCGCCCGGGACGGGCCGCGCAACCAGCCGGACAGTTGCAGCGCGCTCGACTGCCGGACCTCGGCCGGCCTGGCCGGGTCGTCGAGGAAGCCGAGCCTGCCGAGGGTGGTGACGAAGGCCGGCACGTCCACCGGCTCACCGGCGAACCGCTCCGCGGCGACGGCGGCCTCGGCCACCGTCGCCCCCCGCAGGAAGGCCCGGATGACGACACCGCCGACCGGCGGCATCGCGACGAACCGGCCGGTCTCCGGGTCGCCCACCACGACCTGCCCGCCGTCCTCCGTCAGCGTCAGCGACCGCAGCCGCGGCCGCTCGTCCAGGCTACCGACGGGAGCACTCACCGGCGTACTCCGACCGGCCCCGCCT